>NZ_JBLZWV010000033.1:0-472827 GCF_056098905.1 Pseudomonas sp. TSO6
CGGCAAGCCAGCTCCCACAAGTACGGCACAGGACCTGAGGGCAGTGGATCCCTGTGGGAGCTGGCTTGCCGGCGATAGGGCCGGTACAGGCAGAGGATCAGAGCTTGATCAGCACTGACTTGAGCTCGGTGTAGTGCTCGATGGCCGCTGCGCCCATCTCACGACCCACGCCAGACATCTTGTAGCCACCAAACGGCAGCGCCGGGTCCAGCGCGCTGTGGCAGTTGACCCACACCGAGCCGGACTTGATGCGCGGAATCATCCGATGCACCGCCGCCAGGTCGTTGGACCAGATGCTCGCGCCTAGGCCATAGGGGTTGTCGTTGGCCATACCGATCACTTCGTCGATGTCATCGAATGGCATTGCCACCAGCACCGGCCCGAAGATTTCTTCCTGCACCAGGCGATGGCGCTGGTCGACATCGACAATCACCGTCGGCTTGACGAAGTAGCCTGGGCCGAAGCCCTCGCCACCACAGGCGATGGTCGCGCCCAGTTCGCGGCCAAGCTCGATGTAGCCGGTGACGCGGTCCTGCTGCTTGGCCGAGATCAGCGGGCCCATCTGTACCGCCGGGTCCAGCCCGTTACCCAGCTTCATGCCGTTGGCGATCCCGGCGATGTCGGCCACCACATTGTCGAAGTGCTTGCGGTGCACGTACAGCCGCGAGCCAGCGCAGCAGACCTGGCCTTGGTTGAAGAAGATCGCCGTGGCGGCGCCGGCAGCAGCTTCCTGCAGGTTGGCGTCGGGCATGACGATGGTCGGCGACTTGCCGCCCAACTCCAGAGTGACGCGGGTCATGTTGTCCATGGCCGCCTTGCCGATCAGCTTGCCCACTTCGGTGGAACCGGTGAAGGTCAGCTTGTCAACGCCGGGGTGGCGGCTGAGCGCGGCGCCGGCGTTCAGGCCGGTGCCGGTCACCACGTTGAACACGCCCGCCGGGTAGCCAGCTTCGTCTACCAGTTCAGCCAGCTTCAGCACGCTCAGTGGGGTTTCATCGGCGGGCTTGAGCACGATGGTGCAGCCGGTGGCCAGGGCTGGGCCGAGCTTCCAGCAGGCCAACAGCAGCGGGAAGTTCCAGGCGACGATGGCGCCGACCACGCCGACGGCCTCACGGCGCACGAAGCCGTGGAACTGGTCGTTGGGCATCAACGGCATGGAGGCTTCGACGGTGCTACCCTCGATCTTGGTAGCCCAGCCGGCCATGTAGCGCAGGAAGTCGATGGCCAGTTGCACGTCCATCACCTGGGCTACGGCGGCGCTCTTGCCGTTGTTCAGACATTCCAGCTCGGCCAGCTGGCGGGCGTCGCGCTCCATCAGGTCGGCCAGACGCCACAGCAGGTTTTGCCGTTCCCGCGGGCGCAGGCGGCTCCATGGCGAGTCGTCGAAGGCCTGGCGTGCTGCGCGCACGGCGCGGTCGACATCCTCGGCGTCGGCGGCGGGCACTTCACCCAGCACTTCGCCGGTGGCCGGGTTGCGGAACGACAGGGTGCGACCGCTGGCGGCGTCCTGCCAGTCGGCGCCGATGCGCATCTTCAGCTTGCGTTCGAGAAAGGCGCGGGTGGCGGGCAGGATGGGCAGTTCACAAAGCATGGGGCTGTGCCTCTTGTCATTGGGTGTGAACGGCACTGGCGCAATGGGCGTGCCAAGGTGGGCAGATGCCAGCAAGGCATTGAGTTGACTGGGTTTTGCCGTGATGCAAGATTCGGATTGCGAGGGTGCGCTGTTGCACATTGAGACGGTGTGAGACGGTGTTGAAACAGTGGCTTCAAGGGCCAATCGCCGGCAAGCCAGCTCCCACAGGTACAGCGCAGGTGTTCAAGGCAATGGTTTACCTGTGGGAGCTGGCTTGCCGGCGATTGGCCTGCGTATCAGGCCCTGTCTCAGGATGAAACAACCTGTCGCGAAATGGCACGCTGCAATTGGCCATCCGTGCTGCTGAACAACCCTGGGAAACTGCCTAAGAGCTTGAAAGGCAACGCTTATACAGCAACTGGCACAGTTCCTGTATCACTACTCCCACATGCACACCTGCTGTACCAAAGCGTGCGAAAAACGATAAGAACAACAACCGTGGAGGTCTGACCTTGAAGACGACTCGACTCCGGCGGCATGCGGGCAAACTGGCGCTGGTCGCCGCCGCGCTGCTGAGCACCCAGGCCATGGCGGCCGAGCAGGGCCCTAGCCTGTTGCAGAACAAGTGCATGGGGTGCCATCTCCCCGAAGGCAACGATACATACAGCCGCATCAGTCACCAGCGTAAAACCCCGGAAGGCTGGTTGATGAGCATCGCTCGCATGCAGGTGATGCACGGCCTGCAGATCAGCGACGACGACCGTCGCACGCTGGTCAAGTACCTGGCCGACAAGCAGGGCCTGGCGCCGAGCGAAACCGATGGCGTGCGCTACGCCATGGAGCGCCGGCTGAACACGGTCGAGCATTTCGACACCCAGCTCAGCGAAACCTGTGGCCGCTGCCACTCTGGTGCTCGCGTCGCCTTGCAGCGCCGCCCCGCCAAGGAGTGGGAGCATCTGGTCAACTTCCACCTCGGCCAGTGGCCGTCCCTCGAATACCAGGCCCAGGCGCGGGACCGCGACTGGTTGCCGATTGCCCTGCAACAGGTGGTGCCGGAACTTGCCAGGCGCTACCCGTTGGACAACCCGGCCTGGGCTGAATGGCAGCAGGCAAAACCGAAGGCCGACGTGCTGCCGGGGCAGTGGGCGTTCAGCGGCCACATGCTGGCCAAGGGCGATGTGCGCGGTGTGATGAGCGTTTCGGCCGGGGAGGGCGACACCTTCAAGGTCGAGGTCAAGGGCGCCTATGCCGACGGTACTCCTTTCAACGGCAGCGGCACTGCGATCCTGTACAACGGCTATGAATGGCGCGGCAACGTCAAGGTTGGCGACATCAATCTGCACCAGGTATTCGCGGCGCAGGATGGCGAAATGAAAGGCCGCATGTTCGAGGCCGAACATGACGAGCGTGGCCTGGACTTCATGGCAGCCAAGGAAGGCAAGGCGCGGCTGCTGGCGGTGCAACCGGCATTCATCAAGGCCGGTGGCGAGAGCGAGATCACCTTGGTGGGCAGCGGCCTGGACGGCAAGCCCGACCTGGGTGCCGGGGTAGAAGTGACCCAGGTACTGGAGCAAACCCCGACGCTGGTACGGGTAAAGGCCCGCGCGGCAGCCGACGCCAAGCCCGGGCAGCGCGAAGTTGCAGTGGGCGCGCTCAAAGGCGTGAGCCTGGCGGTGTACGACAAGGTCGAGGAAGTGAAAGTCGTGCCGGCGTTCTCCATTGCCCGCATCGGCGAAAACGGGGCTTCGGTGCCGAAGGTGCAAGGCCGCTTCGAGGCCGAAGCCTGGGGCAAGGATGCCAGTGGCCAGCCGCTGCGCATCGGCTACCTGCCGGCCACCTGGAAGGTCGAGCCGTTCAACGAGCGTGCGGTCGAGGACGAGGACGTCAAGTTCGCCGGGCAAATGCAGGCCGATGGCGTGTTCGTGCCAGGCGGTGCCGGCCCTAACCCTGAACGCAAGATGATGACCAACAACGCGGGCAACCTGAAGGTTATCGCCACGCTGGCCGACGGTGGCCAGACCGGCGAAGGGCACATGATCGTCACCGTTCAGCGCTGGAACAACCCGCCGCTGCCGTAACGGCAGGGTGCAACGGTTTTCCATCGGATCGATTACCGGGAGGTCGCCATGGGCGCACTACTGAACCTGGTCGAACGCAACCTGCATGAAGTGCAGGTAGATGCCGACCGCATGCTGTTCCATATCCCCAGCAGTTCGCTGTTCACCGCCGACGCGGTGACCGGGGGCATCATCGACATGTTGCGCCAGCAAGGCTGTTCGGCCGAGGAGCTGATGCAGCGCCTGGGCCAGCAGTTTGCCGGCAACGATATCCAGGACACCCTGCGCGAGCTGATCGCGCTGGAGCTGGTCAGTGACGGCTCGCCGCTGACCCCGGAAATCGGCGTCAAGCGGGTCGAGCGCACCGCGCTGAATACCGTGGTGCTCAACGTCAACACCGGTTGCAACCTCAGTTGCACCTATTGCTACAAGGAAGACCTGGACAAGCCTTCTGCCGGCAAGAAGATGAGCACCGCCACCGCCGAAGCCTCGGTGGAAATGCTGCTCAAGGAGTCGCCTGACGAGGAGCGCTACAGCGTGGTGTTCTTCGGTGGCGAGCCGTTGTCCAACCGGCCGCTGATCGAGCACATGGTGGCTTACTGCGAGCGGCGTTTCGCCGAGGCGGGCAAGCAGGTGGAGTTCATCATGACCACCAATGCCACGTTGCTGACCGAAGAGATTGTCGACTGGCTCAATGCCCACCGTTTCGGCCTGTCGATCAGCATCGACGGCCCCAAGACCGTGCATGACCGCAACCGCATCACCGTGGGCGGGCAGGGCACCTATGACGTGGTGCGGCGCAAGGCCGACATGCTGCTATCGCGTTACAACAGTCGCCCGGTGGGGGCGCGGGTAACCCTGACCCGCGGCATCACCGATATCGAGACCATCTGGAACCACCTGTTCAACGAAATGGGCTTTGCCGAAGTCGGCTTTGCCCCGGTCACCTCCGGCGACATGGCGGCCTTCAACCTCACCGGCGAAGAACTGGTGGAGGTCTTCGCCAACATGAAGGCGCTGGGCCGCCGTTACCTGGACGCAGCGCTGGAACACCGCAACATCGGTTTCTCCAACCTGCACCAGCTGATCACCGACATTCACGAGGGCCACAAGAAGGCCCTGCCATGCGGTGCCGGGCTGAAAATGCTGGCGGTGGACCATGAAGGTGAGCTGAACCTGTGCCACCGTTTCACCGGCTCTAGCCTGCCGACCTTCGGCAACGTGCATCAGGGGGTGAAGCAGGTGGAGCTCAACGACTTCCTGTCGCAGCGCCTGGACCGCAGCAACACCGGCTGCGAGAGTTGCCGCATTCGTAACCTGTGCTCTGGCGGCTGCTACCACGAAAGCTACGCCCGCTACGGCGACCCGCAGCACCCGACTTACCACTACTGCGAATTGATGCGCGACTGGGTCGACTTCGGCATCGAAGTCTACAGCCGCATCATGGCCGCCAACCCGGCCTTCATCGACCGCTACATCACCCCGCGGAAGGCGCACTGACATGAAGCACTTGAAGCCCCTGAACAACAAGGCGCGCATCCTTGAGCAGGCCGCTGCCGAAGACCGCATCGAAGAAGTCATGGCCATGAGTGCGGTGGCCGGCTGCACGGCCACCACGGACCCGGGTTGGGAAGTGGATGCCTTTGGTGGCGTTAGCTCGCTGTGTCAACCGATGGAGGCCGACCTGTATGGCTGCTCCGACCCTTGCTGGTGGCCGGCGCAGGTGCCGGACATGATGAGCACCTATCAGGACTGGAACGCCCAGGCGACCAACTCGGCGGATGACTGGCGCAACCTGGGCACTGTGTTCCCGAAAGACAAGTGACCGGCCCAACAAGAATGACAAGGGGAAACCGCATGAAAGCTGGACGCTGCGCGCAACTCGCGCTCACCATCGCCGCCACGGCCTGCGCCGGGCTGGCTCAGGCTGACGACACCGGGCCTGCGCTGAAGGCTGGCCACGAATACATGATCGTGACCAACTACCCGAACAACCTGCATGTGGTCGATGTGGCCACCGACACGCTGTACAAAAGCTGCCAGATGCCCGACAAGTTCGGCCCAGGCACCGCGATGATGGCGCCGGACAACCGGACTGCCTACGTGCTCAACAACCATTACGGCGACATTTACGGCATCGACCTGGACACCTGCAAGAACACCTTCCGGGCCAACCTGTCGAGCGTGGCGGGTGAAGTGGGCCGGTCGATGTACTCGTTCGCCATCAGCCCGGATGGCAAGGAAGTGTACGCCACGGTCAACCCGACCCAGATGCTGAACGACCATTACGTGGTCAAGCCGCCACGGCTGGAGGTGTTCAGCACCGACGATGGCCTGCAGGCCAAGCCGGTGCGCACCTTCCCGATGCCGCGCCAGGTGTACCTGATGCGTGCCGCCGACGATGGCAGCCTGTTTGTCGCAGGGCCGGACATCTACAAGATGGATGTGAAAACCGGCAAGTACACGGTGGCCTTGCCGCTGCGCAACTGGAACCGTAAAGGCTACAGCGCCCCGGACGTGCTGTACTTCTGGCCGCACCAGAGCCCGCGGCACGAGTTCACCATGCTGTACACGATTGCCAGGTTCAAGGACGACAAGCAGGACCCGGCCACCGCCGAGCCACTGTATGGCTACCTGAGCGTCGACCTCAAGACCGGCAAGACCCACACCCAGGAATTCGCCGACCTGACCGAGTTGTACTTCACCGGCCTGCGCTCGCCTAAAGACCCGAACCAGATCTACGGCGTGCTCAACCGCCTGGCCAAGTACGACATCAAGCAGCGCAAGCTGATCAAGGCGGCTAACCTTGAGCACACTTACTACTGTGTCGCTTTCGACAAGAAGGGCGACAAGCTGTACCTGGGCGGCACCTTCAATGACCTGGCGGTGTTCAACCCCGATACGCTGGAGAAGGTGAAGAACATCAAGTTGCCCGGTGGTGACATGTCCACCACTACGCCGCAGGTGTTCATCCGCTAGAACGAGGGTGGATTTACTGGCCTCTTCGCAGCACAAGGCTGCTCCTACAGGTCACCGCGTTCCAATGTAGGAGCAGCCTTGCGCTGCGAAGAGGCCGGCCGAAACACCACAAAAACAACAAGAGGTTGCCATGCCCCAGCCAAGCTACTCCCAGGGCAATCCAGACAAAGCCCTGCTTACCCAATGCATTGGCGACGCCTTCGATACCACCGTCGCCCGCTTCCCCGGCCGCGAGGCGCTGGTAGTGCGCCACCAGGCCCTGCGCTACACCTGGCAGCAACTGGCCAAGGCCGTTGACCAGCACGCCCGCGCGCTGATGGCACTGGGCGTGCAACCCGGTGACCGGCTGGGTATCTGGGCACCCAACTGCGCCGAGTGGTGCATCACCCAGTTCGCCAGCGCCAAGGTGGGCGCGATCCTGGTCAACATCAACCCGGCCTACCGCTCCAGCGAGCTGGATTACGCCCTCGGGCAGTCTGGCTGCCGTTGGGTGATCTGCGCGGACGCGTTCAAGACCTCCGATTACCACGCCATGCTGCAGGGCCTGGTCCCTGGCCTGGCCAGCGGCCAACCAGGCGCACTGAGCTGCGAGCGCTTCCCCGAGCTGCGCGGGGTGGTCAGCCTGGCTGCCTCGCCACCATCTGGCTTTCTGGCCTGGCACGCGTTGCAAGCGCGTGCCGAGTCTGTCAGCCGCCAGGCCCTGGTCGAACGCCAGGCGCAACTGCGCTGCGACGACCCGATCAACATCCAGTACACCTCCGGCACAACCGGGTTCCCCAAGGGCGCCACCCTCAGCCACAGCAACATCCTCAACAACGGCTACATGGTCGGCGAAAGCCTGGGCCTTACCGAGCACGACCGGCTGGTGGTGCCAGTGCCGCTCTATCACTGTTTCGGCATGGTCATGGCCAACCTTGGCTGCATGACCCACGGCAGCACCCTGATCTACCCCAACGATGCGTTCGACCCGCTGGCCACACTGCGTGCGGTGGCGGAGGAAAAAGCTACCGCGCTGTACGGTGTGCCGACCATGTTCATCGCCGAACTGGACCACCCGCAACGCGGCGAGTTCGACCTGTCGAGCCTACGCACCGGGATCATGGCCGGCGCCACCTGCCCGATCGAGGTGATGCGCCGGGTGATCGGCGAAATGCACATGGCCGAGGTGCAGATTGCCTATGGCATGACCGAAACCAGCCCGGTTTCGCTGCAGACCGGGCCCGATGATGACCTGGAGCGCCGGGTGACCAGTGTTGGCCGTACCCAGCCACGGCTGGAGAACAAGGTGGTGGACGCCGACGGCAATACCGTGCCGCGTGGCGAGATCGGCGAACTGTGCACCCGCGGCTACAGCGTGATGCTCGGTTACTGGAACAACCTCAAGGCCACGGCCGACAGCATCGATGCCGAGGGCTGGATGCACACCGGCGACCTGGCGGTAATGGACGAGCAGGGGTATGTGCGCATCGTCGGGCGCAGCAAGGACATGATCATTCGCGGCGGCGAGAACATCTACCCGCGCGAGCTGGAAGAGTTCTTCTTCACCCACCCGGCGGTGGCGGATGTGCAAGTGATTGGCGTGCCGTGCAGCAAGTACGGCGAAGAAATCGTGGCCTGGGTGCGGCTGCACCCGGGGCATACCGCCAGTGAGGAAGCGCTGCGTGAGTGGGCGAGGGCGCGGATTGCGCACTTCAAGGTGCCCCGGTACTTCCGCTTTGTCGACGAGTTCCCGATGACGGTGACCGGCAAGGTGCAGAAGTTCAGGATGCGCGAGATCAGTGTCGCGGAGTTGTCTGCTGGATGATGCATTACCTGTACCGGCCTCTTCGCGGGTAAACCCGCTCCCACAGGTTCATTACCGTGTTCGAATTCCGTGCGGTCCCTGTGGGAGCGGGTTTACCCGCGAAGAAGCCGGTACAGGCAGCAGAGAATCTCAGCCTTGCAGCAGTTCCGGGCTGTTGAAGTTGCTCAACCGGCGATCATCATCGGCACACTCCAACCCCTGCACCGCCTCGCGCAGCAAGGCCTTCTGCAAACTCCGCTCTCCCGTCGCCCAGGCCTGCTCCAGCATTGGCAGTAACCGCCGTGGCAGCACGCTGAACATCGGCTGCCAAAACCCACCTTGACGTACCATCGCCGCACTGTCACTGGCCACCGCCAGCCTTGACAGCGCCTCGATCAAATCGCGGTCAACCAATGGTGCATCGCAGGCCAGTACCACCATCCACTCATGCCGTGCCACCTTGAGCCCGGCAATCACCCCCGTCAACGGCCCGGGGAAGTCCGCTTCGGCATCGCCCACCAGCTGGTCAGCGTACGTACGGTAAGCCTCCTGGTTACGGTTGCAGGAAATTACCAGGTCATCGCTTAGCGGTCGCACCACCCGCTGTACATGCGCAACAAGCGGTTCGCCCTGCCACGCGACCAGGCCTTTGTCACGGCCGCCCATGCGTTGGCCACGGCCGCCGGCGAGAATGAGGATGGAGCAGAGGGGCAGTGCATCAGGCATGAAAAAGGGCTCCGGGCAGTCACTGCCGGAACCCTCCCATTTCACACGGTGCTTGTCCAGTCAGCTTTCGCTGATCCCGCCTTGTGCGTTGGCATCACGCGCCTGACGCCGTCCCGCAAGGCGCATCACCACCACGAAGAACACCGGCACAAACACCACCGCCAACGTGGCGCTGAGCATGCCGCCGATCACCCCGGTGCCGATGGCCTGCTGGCTGGCCGAGCTGGCGCCGCTGGCAATAGCCAGGGGTACCACCCCGAGGATGAACGCCAGCGAGGTCATCACGATGGGCCGCAGGCGCAGGCGGGCGGCCTGTACGGCGGCGTCTGCGGCGTCCACGCCCTGGTCGACCAGGTGCTTGGCGAACTCGATGATGAGGATTGCGTTCTTCGCCGACAGGCCGATCAGGGTAATCAGGCCAACCTTGAAGAACACGTCGTTGGGCATGCCGCGCAGGGTCACGGCCAGCACCGCGCCCAGGATACCGAGCGGTACCACCAGCAGCACGGCGGTCGGGATCGACCAGCTTTCGTACAGCGCTGCCAGGCACAGGAACACGATCAGCAACGACAATGCCATCAGCATCGGCGCCTGGCTGCCGGACAAACGCTCCTGCAGCGACAGGCCGGTCCACTCCAGGCCGGCGCCGGGCGGCAGCTGCGCCACCAGGCGTTCGATTTCGGCCATGGCTTCGCCCGAACTGTGGCCGGCAGCCGGCTCACCGGAAATCGAGACCGCCGGGTAGCCATTGTAGCGGGTCAACTGCACCGGGCCGCTGACCCACTTGGCCTGGACGAATGCGCCCAGTGGCACCATCTTGCCGCTGTTGTTGCGTACGTGGATTTTCAGCAGGTCTTCGACCTGGCTGCGCTGGTCGCCTTCGGCCTGCACCACCACCCGCTGCATGCGGCCCTGGTTGGGGAAGTCGTTGACGTAGCTGGAGCCCACCGCCACATCCAGTACCGAGCCAATGTCGGCGAACGACACGCCCAGGGCATTTGCCTGACGCCGGTCGATCTCCAGTTGCACCTGCGGGCTTTCGGCCAGCGAGGCTTCGCGCACGTTGGTCAGTACCTTGCTTTTGCCGGCATTGGCCAGCAGCGTGTCGCGGGCGGCCATCAGCTCGGCGTGGCCCATACCACCGCGGTCCTGCAGGCGGAACTCGAAGCCGGTCGACTCACCCAGGCCGTCGATAGGCGGCGGCAGCACCGAAAACGCCACGGCGTCCTTCAACTGGGAGAAGGCCGCGCTGGCGCGGTCGGCAATCGATTGGGCGCTGTCGTCGGCACCACGCTCGGACCAGTCCTTGAGGGTGGTGAACGTCAGCGCCGCATTTTGCCCGCTACCAGAGAAGCTGAAGCCGAGGATCACGGTGGTGTTGCCCACGCCGGGCTCTTCGGCGTTGTGTGCCTCGATTTGCGCGGCCACCTGCTCGGTGCGCATGCGGCTGGCCCCGGGTGGCAGCTGGGTGTCGGTGATGGTGTAGCCCTGGTCTTCGGTGGGCAGGAATGCCGTGGGCAACTGGCTGAAGCCATAGCCCAGCACCGCCAGCAGCACCGCGTACACCAGCAGGTAGCGGCCGCTGCGCTTGAGCGCCTGCACCACCCAGCGCTGATAGCCATTGCTCATGCTTTCAAAGCGCCGGTTGAACCAGCCGAAGAAGCCTTTGCGTTCATGGTGCTCGCCCTTGGCCACCGGTTTGAGCAAGGTGGCGCACAGCGCCGGGGTGAGGCTGAGGGCCAGGAATGCCGAGAACAGGATCGATACTGCCATCGACAGCGAGAACTGCTGGTAGATCACTCCCACCGAGCCCTGCATGAAGGCCATGGGCAGGAACACCGCCACCAGCACCAGGGTGATGCCGACGATTGCACCGCTGATCTGGCCCATGGCCTTGCGCGTTGCTTCCTTGGGCGGCAGGCCTTCCTCGGCCATGATGCGCTCGACGTTTTCCACCACCACAATGGCATCGTCGACCAGGATGCCGATGGCCAGCACCATGCCGAACAGGGTCAGCACGTTGACCGAGAAGCCCATGGCCAGCATGACCGCGAAGGTGCCCATCAGCGCCACCGGCACCACCAGGGTGGGGATCAGGGTGTAGCGCAGGTTCTGCAGGAACAGGAACATCACCGCGAACACCAGCAACATGGCTTCGAACAGGGTGGTAATGACCTGCTCGATGGACACCTTGACGAACGGCGAGGTGTCGTAGGGGATGTCGTACTTGACGCCTTCCGGGAAGTAACGCGCCAGTTCCTGCATTTTCGCCCGCACCAGGGTGGCGGTTTCCATGGCATTGGCACCCGGCGACAGCTGCACACTGAACGCGGTGGCCGGCTTGCCGTTCAGGCGCGTGCCGTACTGGTATTCCTGGGCGCCGATCTCGACCCGGGCGACATCACCGACGGTGACCGTGGAGCCATCCAGGTTGGCGCGCAGGACAATGGCGGCAAATTCCTCGGGGGTGCTCAGCTGGCCCTTGACCACCACGTTGGCGGTGATTTCCTGGGTGTCGCGGCTGGGCAGGTCGCCGATGCTGCCAGGCGCGACCTGGGCGTTCTGCGCCGCAATGGCCTCGGCCACGTCGTTGGGCGTCAGGTTGAAACCGATCAGCTTGCCCGGGTCGATCCAGATGCGCATGGCGCGCTCCGAGCCGTACAGCTGGGCCTTGCCGACGCCCTTGAGGCGGCGGATTTCGTTCATCACGTTGCGCGCGAGAATGTCCGACAGCGCGGTTTCGTCGAGCTTGCCGTCTTCGGAGGTGAGGGTGCCCAGCAGCAGGAAGCCGGTGGACACCTTTTCCACTTGCAGGCCCTGCTGGGTGACCGGGCGCGGCAGGCGCGACTCGACCACCTTCAGGCGGTTCTGCACGTCGACCTGGGCCAGGTCCGGGTTGGTCCCCGGGGCAAAGGTGGCGGTGATGGTGGCGCTGCCCAGGCTGCTCTGCGACTCGAAGTACAACAGGTTGTCGGCGCCGTTGAGCTCCTGCTCGATCAGGCTCACCACGCTTTCGTCCATGGTCGCCGCCGAGGCGCCCGGGTACACGGCGTAGATTTCCACCTGCGGCGGTGCCACGTTGGGGTACTGGGCCACCGGCAGCTGCGGGATGGCCAGCGCACCGGCCAGCAGGATGAACAGCGCGACCACCCAGGCGAACACCGGGCGGTCGATGAAGAATTGCGGCATGAATCAGGCCCTCACTGGCCGGTGTGCTGTGCGATGGGCGGCGCCCCGGATGCGTTGTCGACCTGCACCTGGTCACCGGCCTTGACGTGTTGCAGCCCCTCGACCACCACCCGCTCGCCGGGGGCCAGGCCTTCGCTGACGACCCAGCGGTCGCCTTGGGCGCTGCCCAGTACCACCTGGCGATCGCTGACCCGGGCCTGCTGGTCGACCACCAGCACCTTGGGCACGCCGGCACTGTCGCGCAGGATGGCGCGCTGGGGCACGCTCAGGCCCTTGGGTTGCACGGCCTGCTCCAGGCGTACGCGCACATAGCTGCCGGGCAGCAGGTCGAGGTCCGGGTTGGGGAACTCGCTGCGCAGGGTGATCTGGTTGGTGGTGGGGTCGACGCTGATGTCGGAGAACAGCAGCTTGCCGGGCAGCGGGTAGGCGCTGCCGTCGTCCTGGATCAGTGTGGCGCGGGCCTGGCCGTCGCCCACCTGCTGCAGTTCGCCTGCGCGCAAGGCGCGGCGCAGGGCGTTGAGCTCGCGGGTAGACTGGGTAACGTCGGCATGGATCGGGTCCAGCTGCTGGATGGTCGCCAGGGGGGTGGTCTCGTTCTGGCCGACCAGTGCGCCTTCAGTGACCAGGGCACGGCCGATACGGCCGGAAATCGGTGCCGTTACGGTGGCGTAACCGAGGTTCAGGCGGGTGCGTTCCAGGGCAGCCTTGGCGGCGGCCACTTCGGCATCGGCCTGCAGGAAGCTGGCCTTGGCGTTGTCGTATTCCTGGCGGCTGACAGCCTTGTCGTCGACCAGTTCGCGGTAGCGCTGCTCCTGCAAACGCGCCTGGTACAAGGTGGCCTCGGCCTTTGCCAGGGTGGCGCGGGCGCTGTCATGGTCAGCCTTGAATGGCGCTGGGTCGATCAGGAACAGTACATCGCCCTGTTTGACGTCACTGCCTTCGCGGTACACCCGCTTGAGCACCACGCCCTCGACCCGCGCGCGCACTTCGGCGGTGCGCGGCGCCAGGATGCGGCCGCTGAGTTCGCTGCTGATGGCCAGTGGCTGCAGTTGCAGGGTTTCTACCCGCACTTGCGGTGTGGGGGCTTTTTCGTCTTGCTCGGCGCTGTCGCCACAGCCGGCCAGGGACAGGCTCAGAAACGCCATGAGCGCCAATGGGCGCAGGCGAGGGGGGAGGGTAGTAGGCATGCGGATCTTCCGATGATGACCGCGCCTATGGTACGGCAGGTACTGCCCATGCGGCTGTTAACACCTGTAGGGCGAGTGTGAAAAAGTGTGAAGAACAATCCTTTCGTGCGGCTGGGTTCTATATTCTGCGTATGCCTGTGCCGGCCTCTTCGCGGGTAAACCCGCTCCCACAGGGATCGCGTACAGGCCTACCTCAATCCAGATTCCCAAGCACCTATGCCGAATATTTTCCTGGTCGAAGACGACAGCGCCCTGTCCGAGCTGATCGCCAGCTACCTGCAACGCAACGACTTCCATGTCCAGGTGATCGCCCGGGGCGATCATGTGCTGGACGAATATCGTCGGCAAAAGCCCGACCTGGTCATCCTCGACCTGATGCTGCCGGGTATCGATGGCCTGCAACTGTGCCGCCTGCTGCGCCAGGAGTCACAGACCCTGCCTATCCTGATGCTGACCGCCCGCGACGACAGCCATGACCAGGTATTGGGCCTGGAAATGGGCGCCGACGACTACGTGACCAAGCCCTGCGAGCCCCGCGTGTTGCTGGCCCGCGTGCGTACCCTGCTGCGCCGCAGCAGCAGCGTCAACGAGCCGCGGCTGGATAACGACCTGATCCTGATAGGAGGCCTGCGCATCGACCTGGCCGAGCGCACGGTCAGCTGGCGCGGCGAAGAGGTGGAGCTGTCCAGCGGCGAGTACAACCTGCTGGTGGTACTGGCGCGCAATGCCGGCGAAGTGCTGAACCGCGACCGCATTTTGCAGCAGCTGCGCGGCATCGAGTTCAACGGCACCGACCGTTCGGTGGACGTGGCCATCTCCAAGCTGCGGCGCAAGTTCGACGATAACGCCGGCGAAGCGCGCAAGATCAAGACCGTGTGGGGCAAGGGCTACCTGTTCAGCCGCGTCGAGTGGGAGTGCTGACCGGCCATGCTCAAAATCCTGGTGCGGTTGTATCTGGTGATCATCGTCGCTTACGCCGGTGCGTTGCTGTTCATTCCCGATACCATCGTTGGCCTGTTCCAGGAACGCTTCATGGCCTACAACCTGGACCAGGCCAAAGGTGTGCAATCGTTGATCGTGCGCCAGTTCCACCAAGCCCCGCGCGAGCAGTGGCCGGCCGTGGAGAAAGACCTGGCCAATGCGTTCGCCCCGCTGGAAGTGAAGCTGCTGCGCATGGGCCAGGCCGAACTCAGCGCGGATGAGCAAGCGCGGCTGCAGCACGGCCAGTACGCGGTGCGAATTGCCGAGTGGGGCTACTACGAAACAGTGCTGGCACCGCTGGACAAGGAGTGGCTGGTGCGCCTGCATGCACCGCCAGACCCGCTGGACATCAATGTGCTGTCGTGGGGCGTGACCGTGCTGATCGGTGCGGCCATGCTGGGCTGCCTGTTGTTATGGGTATGGCCGCACTGGCGCGACCTTGAGCGCCTGAAGGAAACCGCCCGGCGCCTGGGCCAGGGGCAGATGGCCGAGCGCACTCACATTTCGCCGCATTCCAACATTGGTGAGTTGGCCGGGGTGTTCGACACCATGGCCAGTGACCTGGAGCGCCACGTCAACCAGCAGCGCGAGCTGCTCAATGCGGTGTCCCATGAACTGCGCACGCCGCTGACCCGCCTGGACTTCGGCCTGGTGCTGTTGTTCGACGAGGTACCGCCGGCCAGCCGCAAACGCCTGCTAGAGCTGGTGGGGCATGTGCGCGAGCTGGATGAGCTGGTGCTGGAGCTGCTGTCCTACAGCCGCTTGTACAACGCCGACCAGGCCCGCGAGCGGGTCGAGGTGTCGTTGCTGGAACTGGTCGACAGCGTACTCGGCGGTTTTGCCGAAGAACTCGATGGCCGGGGTATCCAGTGGGAAGTACGGGCCGAGGGCAATTTGCCCCGGTTTGTGCTGGACCCACGGCTGACAGCGCGGGCGGTGCAGAACCTGGTGCGCAATGCCATGCGCTATTGCGACGAAAGCCTGTTGCTGCGCTTGCGTCTGGAGGGCGATGGCGCCTGTCTGCTGACGGTCGAGGATGACGGGATCGGTATACCGGTGGAGGAGCGGGAACGGATTTTCCAGCCGTTCTACCGGCTGGACCGCAGCCGCGACCGCAACACCGGCGGGTTTGGCCTGGGGCTGGCGATCAGCCGGCGGGCGATCGAAGGGCAGGGCGGCACCTTGACGGTCGCGCAGTCGGCGCTGGGTGGGGCGCAGTTCAGGATTCGCTTGCCAGCGGGGTGATGGGGTACCTGTGCCGGCCTCTTCGCGGGTAAACCCGTTCCCACAGGAACGCCACAGCGTTCAAAATCTGTGCGGTCCCTGTGGGAGCGGGTTCACCCGCGAAGAGGCCGGGCCTGCTAACCCTGTTCCGCCAACTGTGTAGTCCACAGCACGACCCGGTCCTTGCCGGTGTGTTTGGCTTCATACAACGCCTGGTCGGCCTTGATCAGCGCCATGGTTAACGTATCGCCCGCACTCACCTGTGCCAGGCCGATGCTGATAGTCACCGGATGAGCACCTGAATCTTCACGCACTCTGTGTAGCAATGCCTCCACCCGCTGTTCAGCGCCTTTTTGGTCCAGCCCCTCAAGAAAAATTGCGAATTCCTCGCCGCCCAACCGCGCAAACTCGGCGTCGACCATGGCTGCCTTGATGTGTAGCGCAACGCGCTTGAGTACTTCGTCACCGATGTCGTGGCCGAAACGGTCGTTCACCTTCTTGAAGTTGTCTATGTCGACCATCGCCAGGTACTGCCCGGGGGTTGCCTGATGCAACTGTTGCTCCGCTTTGGCCATGAACGAGCGACGGTTGGGGATTTCGGTCAGGGCGTCGACGTAGGCTTGCTCCAGCAGCACCTTGGACAGGTAAAAGTTGTGCAGCTTGGTCTTGCGGATCTGCAGGTAGCTGTAGCTGACCAGGCCGCTGAGAAACACTGCGTAGCTGATCAGCATGGCGCCTTCGACCGCGTCGGGCTCCATGCGGGTGTGGTAGAACGGGCTGAGCATCACCCAGGTGATGGCCATGGCGCAGAAGAATGACCAGCGCCGCACCGGCAGCACCGACATGGCATACAGCACGGTGGAGACCCCGAGGATCAGCCACACCGGGCGCAGGGCCACCGGGAGGCCTTCGATTACCAGGCGCATGCCCAAGGTGATGACGGTGATGAACAGCAGGTTGAGCACGTCGAAGTGATGGCTGCGGCGGGTAAAGCTAAGCACGACGGCCAGGCAGCCGAGCAGGGAGATGAACAGGTAGGACAGCCAGGTGAAGCCCTGGCCTGCGAGGAAACTGACGATCAGGTCGAAGACCAGCCAGACCAGGATACTGACGCAGATTACCAGCAGGCAGAACGGGCGCATGGACTCGAATTCGTGCTGGCGGAACTCGGCGCGCAGGGCGGCGGGGGCGACCTGCTTGCGTACGTGCTCCTCGATGGTTTTGAACATGGCTGAGCTCCTGGGGGTACTGCTTTGCCAGGCCCGGCCCTTTCGCAGCACAAGGCTGCTCCTACAGGAGGCGTGCGCTATCTGTAGGAGCAGCCTTGTGCTGCGAAAGGGCCTGGCCTGGCGACTCAATTCTGTGGCAAAACACCCCGGGCCCAGGGCCGGTAGCGCAAGTCAAACACCGCCTCGAGATGGCACCCGCCAACCAGCTTCGGCTCCCTAGGTTCAGCCCTGAATACCTGCCCAGGTGCGCTCACCTGGCGGAACGCCTCGCGCACCACGCCTATTCGGCATGGCAAGGCCTGTTCGTAACCCTCGCGCACCAACGGCGGCAATCGCCCAGTGCCGGCGCCATCCTGCCACCACACAGTCAAGCCCAGGCCTGCCAGTTGATCCAGCCAGGCGGCGTTGACCCGGGGCGACAGCTTGCCTGCGCTGAAGGCACTGATGTGCAGAGGCTTGTCCAGTTGGCGGTTGAAGGCCTGTAACTGGCTGAACAGCGCTTCGCGCCGCGCGGGGTCGCGAAAATGCTGGTCGTCCAGCTCCATGGGCAGGTACCAGCCCTCCACCGACAACTGCCAGGCCTGGCGCAGTTGCTGGTACTGGGTGAGCGAGCGCCCCAGTTGCGCTTTCCAATAGCTGCTCAGGCCTTCGCCGTCCAGTTCATCCAGACGCTGGTAGTAGGCCGGGTCCATGTACAGCCCCAGCACCACCTGCAGGCCTTGGGCACGTGCGCTGCGCAGGCTGTTGGCCAGCCAGCCCTGGGCGCCGCCGAAGTCGCTGTCACCATAGGCGCTCCATTGCACGATCAGGGCCTTGCCCCCCTGGGCCACGGTGGCATGCCACAGCTGTTGCCACTGGGCGGGAGTGACATTGGCGTCGCGGTTGAGCGGTTGGTAGAACAGGCGCTGGTCGGCCGTGGCGGGCAGGCACAGGGCAAGCAGGCAGAAGGCGAGGAACGCACGCATCAGAAGGTCATCTCCGCACCGACCAGCACGCCGTTGGCGCGCTCGTAAAGATTGCCGCCCAGCGACTGCTGGTACTCGGCACGCACTTTCAGCGAGCCGCGGTAGGCGTTGTAGCGGTCGTCATCGAACCACCATTGCCAGCGCACGCCAACACCGGCCCGGGCGTCCTGGCGCCAGTCGTTGCTCGGGTCCTGGCTGGAGAACTCGACAAAGCCATAGGGCATGAGGGTTTGCGGGGCGCTGCCGGGTAGTTTCCAGGCATGGCCTTGCTGGTAGCGCGACAGCCAGGCATGGTCGCCGGCGCGGGTCCACCAGGCCGCGTCAAGGTAGAGGAAACGCTCGTTCCAGTTGTCTTCATCCACACGCCAGTCATTGCGCCAGTCGCCCTGGTCGAGGAACGAGGCGGTGGCGCGCAACAGCAGGTCATTGCTCGATTCGGCATGGTGGCGCAGGTCGCCCCAGTTGCCGCCGACCTTGGCCGGGCTCAGCAGCTGGCCAAGGCTCAGGCCGCGGTAGTGCGCTTCGTCGATCTGCCGCTGGTGGTACAGCTCGGCGTACAGGTTGAGGTTGGCCTGGCCGAGCGGCTTGTAGCGCAGGCCGACCCCGGTACCCATGCTTTGCGCATAGTCGGTGCGGCTCTGGCCACCGAACAGTACCCGGCCATACACCGACAGGGTGCTGCCGTTGCGGCTGGGTTCTTCGCCCAATGCATGATCCCACATGGCCAATTGCACGTTCTGCGATTGGGCGCGGCGTGAGCTGCCGCTGCGCTGGCCGTTGTCGAGGAACTTGTCGTTGGTCGAAGTGCCGGCGGGTGACCAGGTGCTGGCCAGGGTGACGGTGTCACGCCGTGACAGGCTTTCGTGGGCACGGCGCTGTCGGTACTTGCGGGCTTCCAGGCTGCCGTATTCGTCGTCACCGTCGACCAGGTTCTGCTCCACATCGAGGATGCGGCGCAGTTCGCGGCGTGCCGAGGCGCTGTCTTCAGCTTCGTCGTAGCGCAAGGCCAGCGTTTCGCCAAGGCGATAATCCTCGGGGAAGTCATGGGTGGCACGCTCCAGGTAGGGGATCGACTGGCGGCGCTGGGCCTTGTCTGTCGAACCGGCCAGGCGCATGCCGTAGTCGGCGCGGTAACGCGGCTGATCGGGGGCCAGCCGCACGGCTTCGGCCAACCAGGCCATGCTTTGCTCGCTGTTGCCGGCCAGCTGCGCGGTGCTGGCAGCTGCGTAGTAGTGGTCGGCCCGTGGGCTGCTCGCCAGTGCCTGGCGCTGAAAACCCAGGGCAGTCTGGTAATCGCCCTGACGCTGGGCAATGGCAGCGCCCAGTGCCCAGTCATCGGCGCTGCGGTGCGCGCTGGCGTCCCAATAGCGACGGGCCGCTGCAACGTCACCTGCCTTGAGCGCGCCACCGGCGGCCGTGAGGCGGGCGTTGTCGGTCCAGGCGCTGTCCGGCAGGCTGCGCCAGATAGGCAGCGCGGCTTCGGAGTCGCCGGCCGCTTCAAGTGCATAGGCCAACGCCAGGCGGTTACTGGCATCACCCAGGCGCTCGGCGGCCTGGTAGTAAACCACCGCCTCGCCGGGCTGGTCGGGCATGGCGCAGCGGCCCAGGGCGCGGTACTCGCCGGGCTCACGAGGGGTGGCCGGTACCGCTTGGCGCACTGCGTCGCACTGGCCGGCCTCGGCCAGGCGGCCGAGCAACTGGGCACGGGTATTGGCATCGACCCGGGGGATCAGGCCGAGCATGCGGTAGCTGTCGAGAGGCCCATCGTTGTGGGCATACAGGTTGCCCAGGCGCTGCAACAGCGATGGGCTGAGGCGGCCCTGACGGCGCTCGTAGGCCTGTTCCAGCAGTTGCCGGGGGTGACCGGTCCGGCCCTGTTCCACCAGCAGGAACGTAGCTTGCTCCAGTGCGGCCAGGTCGCCACTTTGCCGGTAGCGGTTTTCCCATTCTCTGGCTGTGCGCGGTTGTGGGGGTTGCGGCGGGTCGCCATACAGGCGTTGCTTGAGCACGGCGTAGGCGCGCGTGTCGGTAGTGGGTGTGCAACCTTTGAACTGTTCGCGGGCCTGGTCCGGGTCATGGCGTGACAGCCAGTCGACGGTGTCCAGGCAGGGGCGTTGCAGGTCGTTGCTCAGGCGGCGCACCAGTGCCGCATCATCACCTTCGCGGGCCAGCTCCCACAGTTGCTGGCGCTGGTCGGGCTGATTCAGTTGATCTGGCGGCAGCGACTGCAGCCAGCGCTGGGCTTGCTGGTTGTGGCCCATGGCAATGGCGCGGTTGGCCATGGCCAGGCGCGCCTGGTCAGCTGCTTGAGGAGAGGGCGCGCTGGGCAGCAGTTTGTTCAACCCATTTTCATCCACCTGCTGGACATAGGCATTGGCCAGGCGTTGCCAGTCTTCGGCGGGCAACTGGCCCTTGTCGGCGAGCGGCTGCAGTTGCTCGATGGTTTCCTTCCAGTTGCGCAGTTGTTCGGCGAAGTTGGCCCGGACCAGGCGCAATACCTGGCCATCATCCCTGGGCGGCAACTGGCTGAGCCAGTCCAGCGCCTTGCCCGCGCCACCGAATTTGGCCAGGCTCAGGCTGTAGGCCTGCCACAGGCGCACGCGTTGATTGCCCTCACTGGCAGCCAGCCATTGTTCCACCTGGCTGGCCGGCGGTGGGTCCTGTTCGATCCAGGTCAGGCGCAGTTCGAGCAGGGCGTCGGCGTATTCGGGGATGCCGTCGAGCTGTGCGGCCAGCGCTTCGGCTTCCTTGTAGCGGCGTTGATGGGCCAGGGCTTCTACCAGCAGTGCGCGGGCCTCGTCGTTGTTCGGCACCCGGCCCAGCACGTGACGGGTCAGGCGCTCGACCTCGGCCCAGTTGTCTTTCCTGGCCTCACGATAGCCGCGGTCCATGAACGGGAAGCTGGTGAACCGCTGGAAGTCGGTCATCGGTGCCGAGGCAGCGACAGGCAGCGCGGCGCAGCACAGCAACAGGCCAGTGAGGGTGAGGGAAAAGCGCGGCTTCATGCCACCTCCCGGGTCAGATCAAGGGCGGCCTGCTGCTCGCTGGCCTGTTCAATGAGCGCCTGTTGCAACACTTGCTCGGTGATGATGCCGCGGGCGATCAGGTGCTCGCCCAGGCTCTGGTGCTCAGGGTCGAAGTCGATCAGTGCCTGGTTGAACAGGGTGACCGGGACCATGCCGCGCACCTGCAACAGGGTGCCGAGCATGACCTGGTGATGGCTGACACGCTCCAGCAGCGCTTCGTCGTCCTGATGGCGCTCCAGAATGGCCAGCATGTAGCGGGTTTCCGCCTTCTGCCAGGGGCTTGGGTAGTGGTAGCGCAGGCCCAGGGTGACCCGGCCCTGCGGCGCCAGGCGAATGCGGACCGGGCGTTTCAGGTAGCGGCTGATCACCCCAAGCGACACTTGGCTGACCGGGCTTTCGCTGGCCAGGATCAGCGTGTCGCCGTCCTCAGCCACCGGCAGTACCCCATAGTGCGTCGCCAGTTTGCGTGGCAGCCTGGCAATCAGTTGCGGGTTGAGCTTGAACGGGTTCAGCGGCGCCCAGGGCAGGTCGAGTTGCTCGGCCAAGGTAGCCACCAGTTGTTCGCTGTTCACCCAGCCACGCAGCAGCAGTTCGCGCCCCAGGCGCCGGCGTACCGGGTTGGTGAGTGCCTGCTGCAGCTGTTCCTCACTGATCAGCCCTTTGGCCACCAGGCGCTGGCCCAGCGGCGTGCGGGCAGGGGCTGCGATGGCGGGGAATTCATGGGTGGTCTTGTCCCAGGCCACGCGCCGTGAGTCGCCCATTTCCATCACTTGGCGCAGGGCACGCAGGTTGGCGAAGAAGTTGACGAAGTTGCTCCACATCATCCGCGGTGCCGACAGCAGGCCTTCGCCGATGCCGTAGAAACGGGTGACGAACCAGCCGCGCTGGAACAGGCGATTGAACAGCATCAGCCCGTTCAGCCACAGCAGGGTAGACAGCAGCCAACTGTCGCTAAGGATCGACATGAAGCGCCACGAGTCCGGCGCAATCACCGTGACCAGCCACATGGCCAGCAACACCAGCAGCAACATGTTGACCAAAAAGCTCAGCAGGTAGGCGAACAGCCCACGGCGGTCGCGCCAGAGGAAGTAGTTGAGTGCGCCCTTGCGGCTCCAGCCGAGGTTGCTGGTGCCCTGGAACACGATGCCGACGATCCACCGCGACTTCTGCCGGATGGCATGCTGCCAGTCACGCGGGAAGTGCTCGCGCACGCAGATCACCTGGGAGAATTCCCGGCTCATGCCCGGGCGCCACTCCTGCTTCAGGGTCAGCGCCGGGTCGGTGATGGAATAACGGGCGAAAATGCACTTCATGCCCTTTTGCTTCAGACGAAAGCCAATGTCGTAGTCTTCAGTGAGGCTCTGCACGTCGAAGGCAATGCCGTCGCCGTCCTCCAGCAGCGCACTGATGGCGCGGCAGCTGAAGCAGGTACCGACACCGGCGCTGGGCACCTGGCCGGTCAGCGCTTCGCGGACGATGACGTCCTTGCCGTGGTTTTCGGCAAACTCGTCGACATAGTGGCCGGCGGTAAAACCTTTCCATTCCGGTGCGTAGGGGTAGACCGGGATCTGGATCATGTCCTTGTTCGGCAGCAGGTAGTTGAACAGGCGCAGCTCCATGGGCGAGATCACGTCTTCGGCGTCATGCAGGATGAAACCGGCGAACTCGATGCCGGCGTCCTGCTGGAAGCGCAGCAGGGCGTCGATGATGTTGTTCAGGCAGTCGGCCTTGCTGGTGGGCCCAGGGCGTGCGCACACCACCTTGTGCACGTTGGGGTAGTGCAGGCACACCGCGTCGACGTCGGCCTGGGTTTGCGGGTCGTTGGGGTAGGTGCCGACGAAAATCTGGTAGTTCTCGTAGTCGATGGTGGAGGCCGCCAGGCGCGCCATTTCACCGACCACGCCCACTTCGTTCCAGGCCGGGACCATGATGGCCAGGGGTTTTTCGGGCACTTCGTACAGGCGCTTTTCGTCGGCCTTTTCGTACTTGTCATACACGCGAAAGCGCCGGATCAACTTGCGGACCCAGTAGCACAAGTCGATGAACAGGTCGTCCAGGCCCAGCAGGAACATCAGTGAGGCAAGGATGATGGCCAGGATCTTCAGGCCGAACAGCACGTAGGTGAGAAAATCGATGAATGCCAGGCTCATATGGCAGGCACCGGCATGGCAGAGTGGGCCATCGTCTTTATCCTCGCTCGCTTCCCTCGACGAAGTTGTACGAAATGTCACTTCTGTACGGGATAGATACAAGCAGCCCTATACGCTGTTGTCCAAATTTCGGGCTTTTTCTTGAGAGCTACATCTTGTAGCTTTACAGGTCGTTCATTCAGGGAGCTGAACATGCAAGGCAAGGCCCGCAAGATCGTCCAGGCCATTCTCTACGAAGCCATCGCCGTCGCCTGCGTGGCGCCCGCGCTGGAGCTGGCGTTCGGTGCCGGCATGGCGCAATCGGCGGTATTGTCGGTGCTGATGTCAGGCATCGCGATGAGCTGGAACATGGGCTACAACTGGGTGTTCGAACGCTGGGAAGCGCGCCAGCGCCAGCGTGAGCGCACTTTCATGCGGCGCTTGCTGCACGCCTTGGGCTTCGAGGGCGGGTTGGTGGTGATCCTGCTGCCACTGGTGGCGTACTGGCTGGATGTGAGCCTGTGGGCGGCGCTGCTGACCAACCTGGCGTTGTTCGTGTTCTTCTTCGTCTACGCCTTTGCCTTCCAGTGGGGCTTCGACAAAGTGTTCGATGTGCCGCTTTCGGCGCAGCAAGCCAAGTGTTGACTTTGTGCCGCACTAACGGCTAAGTTCCTACCCCATGAATACATTCCCGCATGTGAACGCCATTATTATTACCGCCATTATCAGCTTGGCGGGCTAGCGCGTACGTGCACCGAACCCGCCCTGGAGGCGGGTTTTTTCTCTCTGACTCCTGGGCAACATAAAAAAGCCAAGGAGTCATCGATGACCAGCTTCAGCGTCCCTCGTCCTACCGTCACCCCCCAGCAACTGCTGTCGGAGCAGGTGCGGCGCATTCTGGCCGCGCCGGTGTACGACCTGGCCATCGAAACGCCGCTGCAAGCCGCGCCTGCACTGTCTGCCAGCCTGGGTAACCAGGTGCTGCTCAAGCGCGAAGACCTGCAACCTACCTTCTCGTTCAAGATCCGCGGCGCCTACACCCGTTTGTCACGCCTGAGTGCTGTGCAGCGCGAGCGTGGGGTAATCACCGCCTCGGCGGGCAACCATGCCCAGGGCGTGGCCCTGGCGGCGTCGCACCTGGGCATGAAGGCCACCATCGTCATGCCGACCACCACGCCGTCACTCAAAGTGGAGGGGGTGCGGTCGCGCGGCGGGCATGTGGTGCTGCACGGTGAGAGCTTCCCGCACGCCCTGGCCCATGCCCTGACGCTGGCCGACAGCGAAGGCGCCACCTTTGTGCCGCCGTTCGATGACCCGGACGTGATCGCCGGGCAGGGCACCGTGGCCATGGAGATCCTGCGCCAGCGCCCGGGCGCGCTGGACGCCATTTTCGTACCGGTGGGCGGTGGCGGGCTGATCGCCGGTATTGCTGCCTACGTGAAGTACCTGCGCCCCGAGGTGAAGGTGATTGGCGTCGAGCCGGAGGACTCCAACTGCCTGCAGGCCGCCATGGCCGCCGGCGAGCGGGTGATCCTGCCGCAGGTCGGCACCTTCGCCGACGGTGTAGCGGTGGCGCAGATCGGCGCCCATTGCTTCGAGCTGTGCCGGCATTTTGTCGACGAAGTGGTAACCGTCAGCAGTGACGAGTTGTGCGCGGCGATCAAGGACATCTACGACGACACCCGGTCGATCACCGAGCCTTCTGGTGCCCTGGCCGTAGCCGGGATCAAGAAGTACGTGGCACGCGAAGGCGTGCAAGGGCAGACCTTGGTGGCCATTGACTCCGGGGCGAACGTCAACTTCGACCGCCTGCGCCATGTGGCCGAGCGGGCCGAACTGGGCGAGCAGCGCGAGGCGATCATCGCCGTGACCATCCCCGAGCAGCCAGGTAGCTTCCGCGCCTTCTGCCAGGCGCTGGGCAAGCGTCAGATCACCGAATTCAACTACCGCTACTACCCAGGCAAGGAAGCGCGCCTGTTCGTCGGCGTGCAGACTCACCCGGTGCACGACCCGCGTGATCAGCTGTTGGCCAACCTTCGTGAGCAGGGTTACAGCGTGCTGGACCTGACCGACAATGAGCTGGCCAAACTGCATGTGCGCCATACCGTGGGCGGCCACGCAGCGCCGGGCGCTGATGAGCGGGTGCTGCGCTTCGAGTTTCCCGAGCGCCCAGGGGCGCTGCTGGGCTTCCTGGAGCGGCTGGGCAAGCGCTGGAACATCAGCCTGTTCCATTACCGCAACCACGGCGCGGCGGAGGCGCGGGTGTTTGCCGCGCTTGAGGTGCCGGGGGATGAGTTGGCAAGCTTGCCGTTGGCGCTGGACGAGATGGGGTATCGGTATTGGGATGAGACTGACAACCCGGCGTACCAGCTGTTCCTGGGCTGACAGTTAATTTGAGTAGACACCGGGGGCTGCTGTGCGGCCTCTGGTTGCGCCTGCAGGGATCGCACGGGCGCCTGCATGTCGAGCGCCCACGATCACCCCACTTCACTTCGCTTGTTCAATTGCTCGCACTGCACCTGCGCATCCGTCCGGCTCGGGTAGCTCGGCGTGAGCCGCTCCTTCGCCTGGTTGTCATAAATGTCGAACCCTCCACACACGGTAGCGGCGTAGTAGCGGCTACCCACGCGGAACGACTCCTTTTCTATCGGCACCGCAGGAACGATAACGAATCTGGTTTGCATGTTTCGTGCCTCCCCAGGCAGAGACTTAAGTATTAGTCTCACCAGTGATAAGCATCAAGCAGGCTCATGAATAAAACCGTGTTTGATGAAATGGCGGCGGCCCGTTTGTCACCTCCAGGGTGGTAATCGGTATTCCTGATCCAAAGTGGGGGGAACAACCCTTGGGCCAAGTGGTCTGCTGAGATGGCCTAAGTCGAACCAGGCGGCATTGAACATGCATCGTCTGAGCGCTGTGCAGCGCTTCAGAACCCCGCCAGTCAAGGACATGGCGGTCGATTATGTTCAGGTGGGTAAAGTTAGGTAAAAGCGGCCACGGGCCATACACGGCTGGTTATTGTGGCTTGTACTGTCCAGTTAAAGATGCCATTGATGAACACACTTCCGTCGCAGCCAGGTGCTGAACGCGGGGCGTTCTCCAGTTTCGAGGCGTGTCGCAATACCCAACAGGGCCCTGTGGTGATCCTTGCCTCTGGTGCCTCTGCCAAGCATTTTCCGCTGGGCGAATTCGCCCATTTGCCCATCATCACCATGAACGGTTCGGTTGCGATGACCGCCGAACATGGCATTCAGCCTTTCTTCTACGTGTGTACCGACAAAAGCTTCAGCCAGCAACAGCCGGCCTTGTTTGCCACTGCCTTGCGCGACAGCGAGCGCCTGGCGCTGTGGCCCGAGCAGTATGCGGGTGCCGATGTGCCGGTAGGCACCGAGTGCTATGCCTTGCATAAAGCGGATACGCCGGGCCTGCTGGACGGGTTGCGTGGCCATGGTGACAGCTGCGTGTGCAACCGCACCCTGTGGAGCAAACGCAGCCGCTCGATTGCCTTCAGCAAAGACTTGGCGCAGGGTTTCTTCGACGCCCGCACAGTGGCGTACGTGGCCTTGCAGTTGGCCTATCACCTGGGCTTCGAAGAAGTGTTGCTGGTGGGGGTGGACCTGGATCAGAGCGTCAGCCGCTTCTACGAGAACGGCCAGGGGCAGTGTTCGCCGTGTGGGCTCGACCAGCATTGGGACAGCCGCATCCTGCCGTCGTTGACGCTGATGGCCAGGGAGGTCGTGAACGAGCACTTCCACGTTTACAACCTGTCGTCGATCTCGCGGATTCCAGCCGAGCTGATCCCCAGGGTCAACCTCAGGGAGGCGCGCCGGATTGGCGGTTGTGCAATTACCTGAGCAAGAAAGCGGGTGCGTGCAGGGCTGTGGATGCGTACAGTACGCCGAACGCAAACAGGCAGGAACCCGCTCATGTCCAGCGCATTCACCTTCATGCATTCGCCCGTCGGCACCCTGACCCTGGTTGCCCGCGGCCAGTGCCTGGCAGCCGTACTGTGGGAAGAGGAACGGGAAAACCGCGTGCGCCTCGGTGCCTTGCACCGTGACGACCAGTGCCCGGTGCTACTGGACACCGCGCGGCAGCTTGGCGAGTACTTTGCGGGCAAACGCCAGCGCTTCGAGCTGGCGCTGGATTTCGCCGGTACCGAGTTCCAGCGCCAGGTGTGGGCCGCGCTGCTGGCGATACCCTTCGGTGAAACCCGCAGCTACGGCGACATCGCCCGGCAGATCGGCAACCCCAGCGCGGTGCGAGCGGTAGGCGCCGCCAATGGCCGCAACCCGATCTCGATCATCGCGCCGTGCCACCGCGTGATCGGTGCTTCGGGCAGCCTGACCGGCTTTGCCGGTGGCCTGGCGGCCAAGCAGTACTTGCTGGCGCTGGAGGGCCGGCAAAGCCTGGCGCTGGACCTGTAGGCGTCAGCTGAACCAGCTGGCGACCAGGCAGGCCAGTAACGCCAGCGCCGAGCCAGCCATCAGGGTGTACTGCCGATGGGCCCGACGTGCATGGGCCTTGACCGCACGCAGGTACTCGCCCGGTTTCGGTGCATCGGGCCGATGGCGCAAACCCTCGGCCACATCGGCAAGCTGGCCCTGGATCAGCAAGCCGACCAGGTAGTAGGTGCAGGTGTAACTCAGCAACGCCAGAAACAGATAGATCATGCCGGGTGTGGGTCCAAAGGCAGGGCCATTGCGCTGGCGTTGCCAGTGTCCAGCATGATCAGCCCTTCACTGTGGTCGTCCAGGCTGGCCAGCAAGCGCCCCTGGCTGTCCCACGCTGCCGAACCGCCCGCACCGATGAAGGTGTCGGCTGGCCCCACGCAGTTGGCCATCAGTATCGGCATGCCCAGTTCACGCGCCACCTCCGGGTAATGTGCGTATCCCTCGCGGATGCCCTTGGCGGTTTTCGCCACGCTGACCAGATACAGGTCGGCGCCGTGCTCGCGGGCGGCGGCCGCGTTGGCCATGAACATCGATTCGTAGCAGATCGCCGGTGCCACATGATGGTCGCCTACCTGCAGCAGCAGTGCCTGATCGCCAGGGGTGAAGTAGGGCAGCTCGTCATCATGCAGGCGCCGTTTGGCATAGGCCTGGCGCGGTGCCCCGGGGCTGAAGATGGGCATGCCGATGCGAATACCTTCGGGTGTCGGCAACGGCAGGCCAACGGCCACGGTGATACCCAGGCGGTCACAGGCTGCCTGCAACGGGCCCAGTCGCTCGGAGCTGACCGGCAAGGCGGCCTGGCGCGCAAGGCTCGGTTCATAGCCGGTCAGCGACAGTTCGGGGAACACCACCAGCGCCGCGCCAAGGGCCGCGGCCTGCTCGATGCAGGCCAGATGACGCTGGAGGTTGCCTGGCAAATCGCCCTTGAGCGACGCCAGTTGTACGGCGCACAGTTTCATGAAATACCCTTCCCTGGTACAGGTTGAAGGGTCGAGCATACTATCGGCACCAACGCCTGTACCAGTGAAGGCTTTTTCAGCTTGCCGGGTGCGTCGCGAAGCGTTGGCGGAACCAGTCGTCGAGCATGGCCTTCTCGGCATACAGGCGGTCGCTGCTGCTGGCGACCCGGCCGGGGCGGCTGAGGTACATCTTGTCGCTGACCCGCTCCTCGGCCTGCTGGGCGGGTTTGCCCGGCTGGCTGAGGGTGTAGGTGAGGTCGATGCTCGGCCAGGTGATCTCGCGCATGAAACGCACATCGTAGGCCTGGCTGTGCCAGGGCTCGAAGCGGCCGGCCAGGTCGATGTCACGGATATCGATGACCAGCTGCTGGCCCGGTTGCAGGTAACGCTGACCGAGCTTTTGCAGGTACTGGGTAAGGGACTTCATCACATAGGCGTCGGCGCCACGCTCATAACCGTGGCTGTCCAGGCTGGCGTCGCGGAATTGTTCCGGGTGGTCGAAGCGCACCTCGACCTGCGCGGCCGGGGAGCCTTGTGCCATGCTGTTCAGTGATAGCGCCATGAGCACGGCACACACGAGGGCGGTACGCATGATGCACCTCCGGGGTAGATTGGGGGTGTTTCCATTTTACGCCCGCCATGGCAGCACCTGCAGAGGAAGATTGTAATGGGACGGTTTCGGCGGTTGCTCGCCAATATCCGGGGGCGTGACCTGGCGGTGGGCGATATCCATGGTCACTTCCAGCGCCTGGAACAGTGCCTTGAAGCGGTGGGGTTCGACCCCGCAGTAGACCGCCTGTTCAGTGTAGGCGACCTGGTCGACCGGGGGCCGCACAGCGAGGTCGTGCTGGAGTGGCTCGCGCAGCCTTGGTTCCATGCGGTGCAAGGTAACCATGAGGCGCTGGCAATCACTCGCGTGCGTGGGGGGCGGCTTGACCTGGACATGTACCGCGCAGCGGGTGGCAGCTGGTTCCTGGACCTGCCGCGGGCCGCACAATTGCGCTTCGTGGAGCGCTTCGAGCAGTTACCGATTGCCATCGAAGTGGAAAGCGCGGCCGGCCTGGTCGGGTTGCTGCATGCAGACAGCCCGTTTGCTGATTGGGCAGTGCTGCGTTCATGGCTGGAGCTGGAGCTGGATCACGACCCGAAGGTACGCGAGGTATGCCAGTGGTCGCGCCGGCGCCTGAAGGAAGGCGATACCCAACCGGTGCAGGGCCTGCGTGCTTTGCTGGTCGGGCACACGCCGGTGCTGGAGGCAAAGCTGCTGGGTAATGTCTGGCACCTGGACACGGGGGGCTGGGCGAGTGGCCACTTTACCTTGATGGACATGCGCACCTTGCAACTGGTCAGCCCCGGGCCAGATGCAGCACCAGCGCCGCAGCCAATATCACCAACATGAGCCCTGAGGCCCGCTCCAGCCACGGCAGGCTGCGAGCGAAACGCCGCAGTACCCGCTGGTTACCGATGGCCACGGCCACCAGCAGGTCCCAGAGCAGGACGATGCTGAACATCCACACGGCGTAGGCCGATTTCCAGCCGGTGCTGGCGCTGGCTACCATACTGGCAAGGCTGGCATAGAACAGCGCGTTTTTGGGGTTGAGGATGCCGGACAAGAAGCCCATGCCCAGATTGTGCCACCAGCCTTGAACCCGCTGGTTGTCAGTGACTGAGCGCAGGCTGGTTTGCCCGGCATGGCGCAGGAACAGCACGCCGATGTACAGCAGGTAGCTGGCGCCGGCCAGTTGCAGGGACGTAAACAGCAGGCTGCCTTCCTGCAACACCGACAGGCCGGTGAAGGCGATGGCGATGAACGCGCCATTGGCCAGGGCAATGCCCAGGCAGGCGCCGCTGGCGATGCGCCAGCCGCTGTTGATCGAGCTGCGTGCGACCAGGAAGAAGTCCGGGCCAGGTGAGAGCAGGGCGAGGAAGTGGGCGAGGGCGATGATCAGAAACTGTTGCATGGGCGGCGCGGCTCTGCGGGAGAAGCCGCAGTCTGCTGCCGGGCTTGTCAGGCGTATTGAAGAATATTGCGTGGTAGTGCCTTGGGGCTGCTGCGCAGCCCTATCGCGACACAAGGCCGCTCCCACAGGTCCTGCGTATGCCGTTCAATGTGTGTGGCCTTGCGTCGCGATAGGGGCGCAGAGCGCCCCCAGGATCTCAAGGGCTGCGCACATCCCGATACTGCCCTGGCGTCACGCCCACATGGGCCTTGAATACCCGCTGGAAATGGCTTTGGTCGGCGAACCCGAGGCGGTAGGCCACCTCCGCCAACGCCAGCCCTTCACCCAACAACTGCCGCCCGCGATTGATCCGGGCATTGAGCACATAGGCATGCGGGGTCAAGCCAGTGGCGGTGCGGAACGCGCGGATCAGCTGGTAGCGCCCAAGGCCGGCTTCGCGGGCCAGCACCTCCAGGCACAGTTGCGCGGGGTCTTGCCCTTCGAGGCGCGCGATCAACCCGCTCAACGCAGTCGCCCCCAAGGCGGGGGCTGCCGTCAGAGGGGCTTGTGCGGAAAAGTCCAGATCACCCACAAAGGCAATCAGCGCAGCATCCTTCTCACTGTTGCTGGCGCTGGAGAACAGCAACCTGTTCAGCTCGCAGAACTGACCATACACCGCCGGCGCCCGGCAGATACGCGCCGGTTCGCCGGGCCCGGCGCCGCCCAGCCCCGACTCCAGGCGCACGTGTGTCAGCCAGTCGGCGTCCACATGCAGCATCTGGTAGCTCCAGGCTTGCCCGGGCTCGGGGTTGCAGGCATGTACGCGGTGGGCTGGCACCAGCACCAGCGTACCGGGTGTCAGGCGTTCCTGCCCATTCGCGGCGCCGCTGAAATGGCTGTGGCCGGCATCCACTGCACCGATGGAAAACGTTGGGTGACTGTGGGCCTTGTAACAGGCCCGGCTATGACAGGCGCGGCGGCTTTCCACATGCGGGAGTGCCGGGTCGCGCCAAAGCGCGGCGTGGGAGCGGGGCATCACAAGGTCCTCTATTTCGCCGGCAGCGTAACAGGTGCCGCGTACCCATACAGTTTTTATCGCTGGCTGTAACTTGACCGCAAGGCCCGGCACACGCCGAAATAGACGCCTGTTGCCAAAGGAAAACAACAATGGACCTTTCAAGCCTGCTGCTTTTCATCCCCGCCTGCTTTGCCCTGAACATGGCGCCGGGGCCAAACAACCTGCTGTCGCTGCACAACGCCAGCCGCTACGGCCTGCGCACGGCCTGCGTGGCCGGGGGTGGTCGCATTGTCGCCTTCAGCGGCATGATCGCCCTGGCGGCCATGGGCCTGGCCGTGGTGCTGCATACCAGTGAATACCTGTTCATGGCCATCAAGGTAGTGGGTGCGGCCTACCTGTTCTACATCGCCTGGCAACTGTGGCGTGCACCGGTAGGCGAGGCTATGGTGGCAGCGGACCACCCGCGTGGCACCTGGCGCCTGACGCGCCAGGAGTTCTGGGTGGCGGCCGGCAACCCCAAGGCCATCCTGATCTTCACCGCGTTCCTGCCGCAGTTCGTCACAGTCGGCAGCGCCACCCCGGTGAGCGAGCAGTTTCTGTGGTTGGGCGCGCTGTTCCTGCTGTTGGAATGGGCGGCCATTGCCCTTTATGCAGGCCTGGGCGCCTACATGCAGCGCTGGTTCAGCCAGCTTGGCCCGCGCCGCGTGTTCAACCGGGTCAGCGCCTCCCTGCTGGGCTGCGCCGGCCTCGGCTTGCTGGCGGCGCGCCGCTAGAACTGCCAGCGCACCCCCAGGTTGACGCCGCTGGCTTCCTGCTGGCGGCTGTCCAGGTTGGCGGTGTACTGCACGCCGCCATGCAGGCTCAGCGCTTCGCTGACCTGCGCCACCACGCCGCTTTCCAGTTGTACCGAGGTGTAGCGGTAGTCGGTCTTGATCTTGTCGACACCATCGAAGGTCAAGGTGTCGCGGCCACCGTCGCCGTGCCACAGGTTAACCTGCGCATAGGGCTGCAGCAGGCGCCCGCTGCTTCCCGTGAACGCACCTTCCAGGCGCACACCCAAGCGACCCGTCAGCTCGACCTGGGCGTCATGGCTGATGCGCGAAATGTTATCGCTTGCGCTGTCGAGCGAAACTTTTTGTGCGATCAGCTGGGCTTGCGGCTCCAGCATCCAGCGCTCGGACAGGGCAATGGGGTACCCGGACTCCAGCGACGCCGTCCAGGCGTGGCCGTCCATGTCCAGCTTGTCGCCGCGGTCCGAGCGGGCTCGCCCATCAAGACGGGTGTACTGCAACACTGCATCCAGGTACGCGCCTTGCGGCCCGACCAGCGTCCAGTATGTGCCGACGCTGTCGCCATCGAGTTTGAGGTCACCCACGCTGCGGTCTTTCACGGCCAGGGCGAAACCTTTAACGTCGGCGTCCAGGCGGCTATGGCTGACGTAGACGCCGACATGCTGGCGGTAACCGTTGTCGTCGACCTTGGCATACAGGTCCTGGCCCACCTTGAAACCGTATAGGTCGCCATCCAGGCTCGGGCTGACCGTACCGCTCCATTGCTGACGCAGCGTGCCGCCGTAGGCCTGCCCCCAACTGGCAGGCAGGGCGCCTTCGCCTTTGAGCAACTGTTGGTCACCCTGGCGTTGATGGAAGGTGCCCAAGGCCTGGCGGGCGATGATCGCAGCGCCTCTTGGAACGGCAGCGTAAACCGGGACTTCCGGGCGATACAGCGGCAGGCTTTCGCCTTGCACGGGGGCGGGCAGGTCGACCTGGCCAGGTGCCGGTGCGGCAACAGGTGGTGTCTGGGCCGGTGCTATCACAGGTGGCTCGCCCGGCTGTGAAGGTTGTGTGGGTTGTTCGGGCTCGGGTACAGGTGCCGGAGCAGGTGGCGCAACCAGCGTCGAGCGCAGGTACCAGCTGTTTTCGCTGCCAGCGGTTACACCACCTTTGAACAACCGGTAGTCATAGGCACCCACCGATAGCGTTTGCGTCTGCACGAATGCAGTGGCAGTGCTGGTGGCGCCGTCACGGGCTTCGACAACCTGGATGCCGTTCTGTGCAGTTGCTGCACCCGCGCCATTGAGGTTGTTGACGAGCAATTGCGTGGAGCCGCTAATGGCGCCACGGCTGACCACCAGGCGGTCGGAGGCAGCGCCATCGCCTGCCAGCACGCTATTCAGGCGCAGGGTGCCGTTGTTACCGGTGTAATCGCCCTGAACGGTCAGGCGGCCTTGAGCGTCGTTGCCACGACTCAGGTCGACGGTGCCGGCGTTGACTACCGATACCTTGCTGTCACTCTGGATGCTGACGATGCTGCCCTGACGGCTGTTCAGCGCGCTGCTTGCATCGATTTGCAGGGTCCCGGTCCCAGTGGCCGGGATCACGCGTGGCTGATCGCTGCCCAGGTCTCCCAGTGTAAGCGTGTCGTTGAGGGTGAGCCGGCTGCCTTGCTGGAGGTTGATGGACTCCCAGTTTATGTACGACGCACCTTGGCCGACCCGACTCTGCTCGAACGTCAGTGTGTCCGTGCCGGTACCGCCGTCCAGGATAACGGCAGAGTTGCCCAGGTCGAGGGCGCGGACGATGGCGGTGTCATCGTCATTCTCCATGATGACCCGCTTACCGATCTGGCCACCCGTCCAGGTAAATTCATCCTTGCCGTTGCCAGTGCGTATTTCGCCTTTGAGCGTGCCGCCGCTGATGGTTATCTTGTCAACGCCGCTACTGGTACTGATATCACCGCCGACGGTGCCGCCCGTCATGATGATCGTGTCGTTGCCAAGCCCGCTGACCACGTTGCCAACAACAACGGTTTCGACACCGAGCCCTTGCGAAATCTCGAGGAAGTTGTCAGCGAGCTTGAGATCGATTCGGCCAATGCTGCCGCCTTTGAACCACGCCGTGTCTCCATCTTCAAAAGCGCCCGTGATGGTGCCGCCGGTCATGGTGAACGTGTCCATGTCACCGCCTTGGTTCAATGACCCTAGCGTGCCGCCAGACATGGTGAAGGTGTCTTGGCCATTGCCTTGTTGCAATGACTGGACCGTTCCGCCGCTGAGGGTGAACTCATCAGCGGTATTGGTTTGCACGAGGGCACCAAGGGTTTCACCGGGGGTAACCGTCAGGGATTGGGAATGAGCCAGTAATGGCAGTGCCAGCAGGGGGAAGGGCAGCAGCAAGCGGGGGCATCGCATAGGCAGGTCTCCGGGTCCATTCAAGGGTCCACTACCTGAAGCGACGCCAGCAGGACGGCTTCGGCCCTGCCGGAGTTGTATGTAATGTTGGGTGACGGGGCAACTGGCAAAAATGTCAGGTGGCCCGCTGCCATCAATCGCGGTAGAACGTTTGCACCAGGTGGTAACCGAACTTGCTCTTGATCGGCCCGTGCACCACACGCAAAGGTTTCTTGAAAATTACCTGGTCGATAGCGCCGACCATCTGGCCCGGGCGGACTTCGCCCAGGTCGCCGCCGCGCTTGCCCGAAGGGCAGATAGAAAACTTTTTGGCGAGCACGTCGAAAGCCTCGCCGTTGGCGATGCGCTGTTTGAGCTTTTCGGCTTCGTCAGCGGTCTTGACCAGGATGTGGCGGGCTTGGGCTTTCATGAGGTACCTGTGCTTCGGGCGCGAAAAAAGGGGCGCATTATGCCTGATAGATTCGCCTTGCAGGAGCGGCACAAGGCCGCTCCTGCAGGGGCCGCGGTAGTTATTCGACTTTAGCCTTTTGCACGTCCTGCGACGCCGACCAGATGCGGTAGCGCACCTCGACATCCTTGGGCACATACACCACCACCGGCAGCTTGCTGTTGTAGCGCAGCAGGAAGCCGTCACCGATCACTGGCACGAAGGCCTTGGTCTTCTTGCCATCCGGGCAGGCCATCAGGGTGCTGGCCGGGCCGCTGACTTTGTCCAGGCGGTAGTAGTTGTAGCCCCAGCCTTCCAGGGTGCGTTCTTCCAGGCTGCCGCCCAGGCGCTGGCGATTGCAGTCAACCTGCAAGGTCTTGCCGGCGAGGATTTCCAGTTTGTAGGCCGATTCATCGGCCTGTGCCGGCAGGTGGATAACCTGCCGGGTAAAGCCTTTGTCCGCTTCGGGGTAAGGCGCGACGTCCTTCAGGCTGGCCGCCATCACAGGCGTGGCGGCAGCCAGGGTGAGGGCCAGAATTGCGGTCATCGGGGTAGGGCGCATAGGGCCTCCTTGCAGATAAACGAATGCGAACCCGCCGCCAGGCCCAGGCTGCCCGTCACTGGGCCAACCAGCCACCATCGACGTTCCAGGCGGCGCCGCGAACCTGGCTTGCGGCCTCGCTGCACAGGAATAGTACCAGCTCACCCAGGTGCTCGGGGGTGACAAACGCCAGCGATGGTTGCTTTTCGGCCAGCAGATCATGCTGTGCTTGCAGCGGATCGCCACCGTTGGCAGCACGATCGTCGATCTGCTTTTGCACCAGCGGGGTCAGCACCCAGCCGGGGCAGATGGCGTTGCAGGTGACATTGCTGGTCGCGGTTTCCAGGCCTACCACCTTGGTCAGGCCGACCACACCATGCTTGGCTGCAACGTAGGCCGCCTTGCCGGTCGAGCCGACCAGGCCATGCACCGAGGCAATGTTGATGATGCGCCCCCAGTTGCGCGTGCGCATGCCCGGCAGGGCCAGGCGCGTGCCATGGAACACGGCTGACAGGTTCAGGGCAATGATCTTGTCCCAGCTTTCCAGCGGGAACTGCTCCACCGGCGCTACATGCTGGATGCCGGCGTTGTTGACCAGGATGTCGACGCCACCGAATTGCCGTTCGGCCAGGGCGAACAGCGCTTCAATCTGGGCCACGTCCGACAGGTCGGCCGGGTGGTGAGCCACCTTCACGCCATGGCGGGCGATGTCGGCTATGGCCGGTGCCGGGTCGCCAAAGCCGTTGAGCACGATATTGGCGCCAGCGCGGGCCAGTACCTGGGCGATACCCAGGCCGATGCCGCTGGTGGAACCGGTGACGAGTGCAGTCTTGCCTGTGAGGGTCATGCCAAGCTCCTTGTCAAGTAAAGGCAGGTCCGAAGATTCAGCGTATGTGGAGGTCCTGTGGGAGCGGGTTTACCCGCGAAGAGGACGGGCCTGATAACTCATCCTCTGGGGTCGAACGCTTCGCGCAAGGCATCGCCGATAAACACCAGCAACGACAAGATCACCGCCAGCGCAAAAAACGCCGTAAAGCCCAGCCACGGTGCTTCCAGATGTTGCTTGCCCTGGGTCACCAGCTCACCCAGCGAGGCACTCCCGGCCGGCATGCCGAAACCGAGAAAATCCAGTGCAGTCAGGGTGGTGATTGCCCCGGTCAGCATGAACGGTACATAGGTCAGCGTGGCGTTCATGGCATTGGGCAAGATATGCCGCAGCATCACCTGGCTGTCCGGTAACCCCAGCGCGCGAGCGGCTTTCACGTACTCCAGGTTGCGCCCACGCAGGAACTCGGCGCGCACCACATCGACCAGGGCAAGCCAGGAGAACAGCGCCATGATGCCCAGCAGCCACCAGAAATCCGGCTCGACAAAACCGCTGAGGATGATCAGCAGGTACAGCACCGGCAACCCCGACCACACCTCCAGCAGGCGCTGGCCGAGCAGGTCGACCCAGCCGCCGTGGTAGCCCTGCAACGCGCCGGCCACCACGCCGATAAACACGCTGACCACGGTCAGTGCAAAGGCAAACAGCAGTGATACCCGCGTGCCATACAACACCCGAGCCAGCACGTCGCGGCCCTGGTCGTCGGTGCCTAGCCAGTTGCTCGCACTGGGCGGGCTGGGGGTGGGTACCAGCAGGTCGTAGTTGGGCGTATCGGCACTGAACGGGATGGGCGCGAACAGCATCCAGCCGCCCTGGCCTGCGATCAATTGCCGTACATAGGCACTGCGATAGTCGGGCTGGAATGGCAGTTGGCCGCCGAATTCCTGCTCGCTATAGCGCTTGAGCGCCGGCACATACAGGTCGCCCTTGTAGCCCAACAGCAGCGGCTTGTCGTTGGCCACCAGCTCTGCGCACAGGCACAACAGCAGAAGGCCGGCGAACAGCCACAGCGAGACCCAGCCCAGGCGGTTGCGGCGAAAGCGTTGCAGGCGGCGGCGCGAGACGGGCGAAAGCATCAGTGCGCCCTCGTGTCGAAGTCGATACGCGGGTCGAGCAGGGTGTACGACAGGTCACCGATCAGGCGGATCAACAGGCCCGCCAGGGTGAAGATGAACAGGGTGCCGAACACCACCGGGTAATCCCGCGACACGGCGGCCTCGTAACTCAGGCGGCCGAGGCCATCGAGCGAGAAGATCACCTCGATCAGCAATGACCCGGCGAAGAACACCGTGATCAGTGCCTGCGGTAACCCGGCCACCACCAGCAGCATGGCATTGCGCAGGACGTGGCCGTACAACACCCGGCGCTCACTCAGGCCCTTGGCGCGGGCGGTGACCACGTACTGGCGGGAAATCTCGTCCAGGAAGGCGTTCTTGGTCAGCAACGTAAGGGTTGCGAAACCGCCGATCACCAAGGCCCCGACCGGCAGCACCAGGTGCCAGAAGTAGTCGGCCACCTTGCCCAGCAGGCTGAGTTCGTCGAAGTTTTCCGAGACCAGGCCGCGTACCGGGAACCAGTTGAGCGAGGTGCCGCCGGCGAACAGCACGATCAGCAGCAAGGCGAACAGGAACGAGGGCAGGGCGTAGCCGATCACGATCAGTGCGCTGCTCCAGGCATCGAAACGGCTGCCGTGGCGAACGGCCTTGCGGATGCCCAGCGGGATCGATACCAGGTAGGTGATCAGGGTGGCCCAGAAGCCCAGCGACAGGGTGACCGGTAACTTGTCGAGGATCAGGTCGGTGACTTTGGCACCACGGAAGAAGCTGCTGCCAAAGTCCAGGCGGGCATACTGGCCGAGCATCAACCACAGGCGTTCGGGGGCGGACTTGTCAAAGCCGTACTGGCGCTTGATCTCTTCGATCAGTTTCGGGTCCAGGCCGCGAGTGGCCCGCGACTCACTGTGCACCACTTCCGCCCGGGCGCCGGGTGAGCCGCCACCCAGGCCTTGCAGCCGCGCAACGGCCTGTTCCACCGGGCCACCCGGGGCGGCCTGGACGATGGCGAAATTCACCAGCAAGATCGCCAGCAGCGTCGGGATGATCAACAACAGGCGGCGCAGGATGTAGGTGGTCATGGCGTGGCCTTCCGGCGTTCGGCCATTTGCGCGTTGGTCAGCGGGGTGGGGCTTACTTCCCACCAGGTGTCCAGGCCTTCGTCATAGGCGGCCTGGACCTTGGGCAGGCCGAAGCGGTTCCACCAGGCGGTAGAGCTGCCCGGCGGGTAATAATTGGGGATCCAGTAATAGTTCCATTGCAGCACCCGGTCCAGGGCATGGGCGTGCTGCAGCATGTCGGCCTGGGTGTCGGCGCGCACCAGGCCGTCGATCAGGTGGTCCACGGCCGGGTCCTGCAACACCATCAGGTTGTTCGAGCCGGGGTCGTGGGCGGCTGCCGAGCCAAAATAGTTGTACAGCTCGGCACCGGGCGACAGGGTGACCGGGTAGCCGGTGACGATCATGTCGTAGTCGCGTGCCATCAGGCGGTTGACGTACTGGGCTGAATCGACATTGCGAATGTTCAAGGTGACGCCGATCTGTGCCAGGTTGCGTTTCCACGGCAGCAGCAGGCGCTCCAGGCCGGACTGGCCGTTGAGGAAGGTGAATGCCAGCGGCGTGCCCTGGTTGTTCACCAGGCGGTCACCTTCGGGGTGCCAGCCGGCTTGTTCGAGCAGCGCCAGGGCCTGCAACTGCTGCTTGCGGATAATCCCCGAACCATCGGTGACCGGTGCGGTAAACACGGTGGTGAAGACTTCGTCCGGTACTTTGCCACGCAGCGGATCGAGCAGCTTGAGTTCGCCGGCATCCGGCAGCTTGCGGGCTGCCAGCGGGGTGTTGGAGAACACGCTCTGCTGGCGGATGTACAGGTTGCGCATCATCTGCCGGTTGCTCCACTCGTAGTCCCACAGCATGCCCAGCGCCTGGCGCACGCGGCGGTCCTTGAACTGCGGCTGGTCGAGGTTGAACACGAAACCCTGGGCAACCTGCGGTTTGGCCGGGCCCAGGTGGGCGCGTTGCAGGCGGCCGTCGTCCAGTTGCGCGCCGTTGTAGCCCAGGGTGTAGGCGGTGGCGGAGAACTCGCGGTTATAGTCGTAGCCACCGCCTTTGAGCACCTGGCGCGCCACTTCGGTGTCGCCGAAGTACTCGATGCGCAGCTGGTCGAAATTGTAGCGGCCACGGCTGGCCGGCAGGTTGCGCGCCCACCAGGTCGGGTTGCGCTCGAAGGTGATGCTGCGGCCGTTGTCGATGCGCCCGATGCGGTACGGCCCGCTGCCGACCGGCTTGTCGAAGCCGGCACCATTGGCGAAGTCGCGCTGCTGCCAGTCATGTTCGGGCAGCACCGGCAGGCTGGCGAGGTCCAGCGCCAGGGTGCGGCCGTGGTCGGCCTTGAAGTCGAAGCGCACGTGCTGCGGGCCTTCCACGGTGACGCCGGTCACGTCGGCGAACTGGGTGCGGTATTTAAGGCTGCCCTTGCTCATCAACAGCTCGAAGGTAAACCGTACGTCCTCGGCGCGCACCGGTTTGCCATCGGCGAAGGTGGCACGCGGGTCTATCTCGAAACGCAGCCAGGCATCGTCCGGGCCACGCTCCATGTTTCGGGCGATCAGGCCATAGACGGTGTAGGGTTCATCGAACGAGCGCACCGCCAGTGGCGCGTATAGCAGGCCGTCGACCTCGCTGACACCGATGCCCTTGTCGATATACGGCAGGATATGGTCGAACTGGCCGATCTCGATGGCCGAGCGGCGCAGGATGCCGCCCTTGGGGGCGTCGGGGTTTACGTAGTCGAAATGCTGGAAGTCGGGGGTGTAGCGGGGGGCTTCGTCGTAGACGGTGAGGGCGTGGCTGGGAGCGGCCTGGACCGTAAAGCCCATGCACGAAAATACAAGCCCCCACAATACTTGTGGGAGCGGGTTTACCCGCGAATGCGTCGGAGCAGGCAACGAGGTTGTCTGGTCTGGCCTCTTCGCGGGTAAACCCGCTCCCACAGGGGGTCTGATCACCGGGAGGGGTGAATCAGTCCTGGCGGCTGGTCACTTCCAGCAGGTGGTAGCCGAACTGGGTCTTCACCGGGCCTTGCACAGTGTTGACCGGGGCGCTGAACACCACGGTGTCGAATTCCTTGACCATCTGGCCTGGGCCGAACGTGCCCAGGTCACCGCCCTGACGGCTGGACGGGCAGGTGGAGTTGGCTTTGGCGATTTCAGCGAAGTCGGCGCCTGCTTCGATCTGGGCTTTCAGTTCGTTGCATTTGTCTTCGCTGCTGACCAGGATGTGGCGGGCGGTTGCACGGGCCATGGGTACTGCTCCTTGGGGTAAAAAGGCAAGCCTAGCGCACTTGCTTGGGGTATGTCTCGCCAGGCTCGCAACCTCGGCTTACAGTTTTTGTGCCGCCTCACGCAACAGGGTTTCAGTCGAGGCCCAGCCCAGGCAGCCGTCGGTGATCGACACGCCGTATTTCAGTGCCCCCTTGCCCAGCGCTTGGCAGCCATCGAACAGGTGCCCCTCTATCATCACGCCAACGATCGAGCGGTCACCGGCCAGGCGTTGTTCCAGCACTTCGTTGAACACCGCTGGCTGGCGTGCCGGGTCTTTGCCGCTGTTGGCGTGGCTGCAATCGACCATGATCCGCGCCTGCAACCCCACCTTGGCCAGGGCCTGGCGGGCCATGGCGATGCTGTTGGCATCGTAGTTGGGGCCCTTGTGGCCACCACGCAGTACCAGGTGTGTATCGGGGTTGCCCAGGGTTTCGATGATTGCCGGGTGGCCCTGCGCATCCATGCCGAAGTGGCGGTGCGGGTGGGCAGCGCTGCGCATGGCGTCGCTGGCGATGGCGATGCCGCCGTCGGTGCCGTTCTTGAAACCGACCGGCAGCTCCAGGCCACTGACCATTTCGCGGTGAATCTGCGATTCGGTGGTGCGTGCGCCAATCGCGGCCCAGGCCAGCAGGTCGTCAAAGTAGCCGGCGGCCATCGGTTGCAGCAGCTCGGTTGCAACCGGCAGGCCACGCTCGATCATGCTCAGCATCAGCCCGCGGGACAAGGCGATACCCGAGTGCATGTCGTCGCTGCCATCAAGGTGCGGGTCGTAGGCTAGGCCTTTCCAGCCCACGGTAGTACGCGGTTTTTCGACGTAGGCGCGCATCACCAGCAGCAGCTTGTCATCCACTTCGCGGCTGAGGGCGGCCAGGCGGTCGGCGTATTCCAGGGCCGAGCGTGGGTCGTGGATCGAGCATGGGCCGACGATGACCAGCAGGCGCTCGTCGCGGCCTTCGAGGATGTTGCGGATGGCTTGGCGGTGGGCCTGGACTTGCTGGGCCAGTTCACTGGACAGCGGCATTTGCTGCTTGAGCAGGTGCGGGCTGGGCAGGCGCTTGCTGACGGTGGTGTTGGCTGCTTGCGGCTGGGTCAGGGGCAGGGCGAGGTTGGTAGCTTGCATGGCGTTTTTCCCTGGGCGGACGGCGGGTTCTGGCCCGCGTGGTCGGCCCTATCGAGGTGTTCGACAGATCGTTGAATTCGTATTGGCTGCGGCATTGCCACCTGTAGAAGACCGATCGGAGGCGGCAGGCTGGCCCGAGCGGGATTGGCTAAATCGCCAGGCATAGGTGTTTGCGTAGTAGTAAGTGGCGTAGTTCATGAATCTGTCCTCAATATGAATCGGTGTTGTTCAAAGGCCTGAAAAGCAAAACCCCCGGTCGGGGAGCCGACCGGGGGTTTGAGTATTCTCATGTTCGGCGGCCCCTCGAAGGTGGGCGCCGTGTGGGTATCGGCGCCTAGTGGCTAAACCAATACCCAAAGTAATAGCTGGCAGGTGCCACGCAGCCGGCAACGGCCAGCACAGGGCGCAGGTTGCGACCGGTGTGGTTGGCGTGGTTGCGGATGTGTTTTGGCATGTTGCTCTCCAGTGAATGAGCCCGAGCTTACTTCAGTTTTACCGGGCCATTCAATGGATAAATGCTATGGGGCCGATCATTTGTTTTTGTACTGATTGGTTCAATGGCCATAACGACCGACCAGGCTCTGCGCCCCCAATGCGTGGCCTTGTAGCAACTGCAGCAGGCCATTGCGGTCCAGGCCTTCGGGCAAGGTGCCCAACGGCAGGTCGGTGGCGATCAGGGTCAGTGCGTAATGGTGCGGGTTGTCGCCAGCGGGTGGGCAGGGGCCCCGGTAGCTGAGGGTGCCCCGCGAGTTGCGCCCCACAGTCACGTATTGCCCACTGAGCCCCGCCATGCCTTCCTTGAGCCCATCGTGTTCCGGGTCGATGTTGTAGGCGACCCAGTGCACCACGCCGATACCCTTGCCGCCGTCCGGATCGAACATGATCAGCGCGAGCGACCGGGTACCTGCGGGCAGGTTTTCCCAGCTCAATTGCGGGGTGCGCTCTTCTCCGGCGCCGCAGGCCGGGTCCGGCCCGACCTGCTGCAGGGCGATCACCCCACCATCGGTGAACGACGAGGAACTGATCGACAGCGCCCCTTGGTTACTGCTGTTGGCCAACGCCGTGCAAGGCAGCAGGGCGGCGAGCAGCCACGGTTTGACGTTCATGACGGATCCTTGGCAGGGCTTTGGGGCGCAGTGTAGCCGAGGCGAGCCTTAGTGGCTGTCCTGGTCCTCGGCGGTGCCGCCGGTGTGCCCGGCCCCAGAGCCGGTCGCCTCGCCCGTGCTGTTGGAACCCCCACTGGCCCCGTCGGCGGCATCGCTGTTGCTGCCGGTGTCGCTGCTGTCGTTGTCCTGGCCGCTGCCGGGGCTGTTGACGCTGCTGTCGTCACCGGCGGTCTTGCCGCCAGACTGATCGGTTTGCGGGCGGCTGTCGGTGTTGGTGTCGGTGGCGGCGAAGGTGGTGCCGGTGAGGCTGGTCAAGGCCAGCGCCAGGCACAGGGAAAGCGGGCGAATGCGGATCATGGGAATGCTCCTTTGCGGATGATCTGTCATTCGTTTGGCTGGCGACGGGTGGCGGGGTGCCTTCTGGGCGACGGGTGGTCATTTCAGGGGCTGCCTTGCAGCCCAACCGCGACGCAAGGCCGCTCCCACAAGGAAATGCGATTTCCTGTGAGAGCGGCCCTGGAATCAATGAGATTCTGAGCGCTGTGCTGGCGCCGGGTTTTCGACCGGCTCCAGCGGCGGATGCTCCTGCGCCGCATGCATCAGGTCTTCGGTCACCCGCAGCTCGGCACCGGTTGGCGAGAAGGTGGTCGAAGCGGTGAACGGCGCCGGGTGCTCAGCGGCCGGGCGCTTGCCACGGCGCCACATGAAGAAGCACACCATGGCCAGGTTGACCACGGCAAAGGCCCAGAACAAACCGGCCTCGCCAAACTCGGTCATCATCGGCGAAATCGCCACCGGCGCCATGGCCGAACCCAGCGAGTTGATCAGCAGCAAGCCTTGAATCATCGGTACCAGCGCATCGGAAGGCGCCCGGTCGGCCGCGTGGCTGACTGCCACCGGGTACAGCGTGAACACGCCACCACCCAGCAGGAACAGCATGGCCGGTAGCAGGAAAGAGTCCGACGGCAGGAATACCGTGATCAGCGAAAGCACCACGCACAGCGCGGCCAGGGCGATCAAGACGTCCTGACGGTCCTTGCGGTCGGACCAGCGGCCCACCGGGTATTGCAGCAGCATGGCGCCGAGGATTACCCAGGCCATCATGTTGCCGACCTCGCCCACCGCCAGGCCGATGCGCTGCAGGTACAACGGCAGCAGGGCATAGATACCGGCAATCGCCACGCCCGATCCAAAGCAGCCAACCAGGCCAGACGGCGCCACACCCAGCAATTGGCGGGGTTTGAGGGGTTCGACCTGGTCCAGCAGGGGCGATACCCGCGGCAGGATCACGATAGGCAGCACAGACAGGGCAGCCAGCACGCCAGCCAGCATGAAGGGTGCGGTGTCGCCAAGCTGGGTGATTTCGCCCAGGCCTGCCTGGGCAATCACCCCGGCGCCGTAGAAGGCAATCATGTACAGCGCCAGCAGGCGGCCGCGGATTTTCGCGTCACCGGCCAGCAGCAGCCAGCTTTCGATCACCAGGAATACGCCGACTGCTGCCCAGCCGTTGACCAGGCGCAGCACCGACCACCAGGTGACATCGTAGAACAGCCCCTGCAGCAGAATGGTCGCGGCGATCAGCGAAGCAAAGCTTGTGTAGGCGCGGATATGGCCGATGCGCAAGATCAGCCGGTCGTTGAAGATAGCGCCCAGGGTCAGGCCGATGAAGTAGGTCGACGAGACGACACCGATGGTGGTGGCCGATTCACCGGCAGCGCCCAGGCGCAGGGTGGTCAGCGAAGACATGAAGCCGTTGCCCAGGGCAATGATGAACAGCCCGAGCAGGGGCGCCAGCGCCATGGCCAGCAAACGCGGAGACATACGAACCTCTAGTTGGATGAGCGGAATGAGCGCCTTCTCGGACGCGCACACCGGCTCGACCCTACAAGGGGGCGAGTGGCGACACGGATGCGACCTGGGCAAGACTCAACCGCTGGCCCCTTTGGGAATGGGCCGGGCGGGGAGGGTTGAGCCTATTTCACATGTGCGTTCATGTGTTCAGGCACGGACTCTGTCATTGCTGCGGGTTGCCACCGTTCAAGGCGACGGGCGAAAAGGAAGCGGGATTCTACGGGCTTGGAAGCTTTTGCCCAAGGGGCACGGGTATGCGACGAGACGCCGCAGTCCAAGGGCGACATGAAAGTGTCTTGGGCAGACATCTTGGGGCCCCTCTGCGGCCCAATCGCCGGCAAGCCAGCTCCCACAGGTATTGCACATGCCCTGGAAATAACACGCTTCCTTTGGGAGCTGACTTGCCGGCGATTGGGCTGCAAAGCAACCCCGGCCCTCTCACGGACTGCTGCATAATGCTGAACCCACACCAAGGAAGGCCCATCATGTTCGCGTCGCTGTTCGCAGTCCTGGCCCCGGTTTTCATCGTCGCCGGCATCGGCTATGCCTGGGCCCGCAAAGGCCTGGACTACCCAACCGACTTCATCGCCCGGGTTGTGATGACTGTCGGAACCCCGTCGTTGGTGCTGTCCACCCTCAGCCGCACCGAGCTGAACCCGGATGCCTTCACCAGCATGGCTGTGGCTTGCCTGCTGTGCACCTTGGGCATGGCCCTGGCCGCGTTGCTGGTGTGTCGCGCTTCTGGCATGCATTGGCGAGTACTGCTGCCGGCGTTCATGTTCCCCAACACCGGCAACATGGGCCTGCCGATCAGCCTGTACGCCTTCGGTGAGCACGGCCTGGCACTGGCCGTGGCGTTTTTCCTGACCCTGTCGATCGTGCAGTTCACCATCGGCATGGCCATTTCCGGCACGGCGGCTTCGCTCAAGGCGCTGTTGCGCAACCCGATCGTCATCAGCCTGGCGGGCGCCATGCCCATCATCTTTCTCGATTTCGAACTGCCGCGCTGGCTGGCCAACACCGCATACCTGCTGGGCGGCATGACCATCCCTCTGATGCTGCTGACCTTGGGGGTATCGCTGGCCAGCATTCGCCTGCGCCACGTGGGCAGCGGCCTGTTGCTGGGCGGTTTGCGCATTGGCCTGGGGGCTGCGATGGGCTGGGCAGTGGGGGCGGCGCTGGGCATGGACAACCTTGAGCGAGCGGTGCTGGTGGTGCAGTCGGCGATGCCGGTGGCCGTGTTCAACTACCTGATGGCGGTGCGAGCCAACCGTGAACCAGAGCAGGTGGCGAACCTGGTGATGTGTTCCACGGTGCTGTCGTTTGCCTGGCTGCCGGTGGTGCTGGCCTGGTGGATGTAGGCCGGCAGCAAGCACATCAATCCTGGTTACGGGTATCGATACTGACCACCACTGACATCCCCGGCCGCAGGTGTTTGGCATCTGGCTGGTCGGCATCCACGGTAATGCGCACCGGAATCCGCTGGGCAATCTTGACGAAGTTGCCGGTGGCATTGTCCGCTTGCAACAAGGCGAACTCCGAGCCGGTTGCTGGCGAGATCTGCTGTACATGCCCCTGAAGTTTCAGGTGGTTGAGCGCATCCACGGTGAAGCTCACCGGTTGGCCGATGCGGACATTGGCCATCTGGGTTTCCTTCATGTTGGCGATCACCCACAAGGTGTCGGGCACAAGCGCCATCAATTGCGCGCCGGAATTCACATAAGCCCCCAGGCGTGTACCGATCTGCCCCAGCTGGCCGTCGCGCGGGGCGGTGACCCGGGTGTTGTCGAGGTCGATGCGCGCCAGCTCCACAGCCGCCTTGGCATTCTCCACCGAGGCCTGCAGCGCGGCCCGGTTGACCACCACCGTTTCCCGGTCCTGGCGGGCGATTTCCAGCGCCGCTCTGGCTTGGGCCAGGCTGGCGACGGCAGCGGCTTCACTGGCCCGGGCCAGGTCCAGTTCACGGCGTGACACAGAGCCGTCATTGACCAGCGCCTGGTTGCGGCCAAGGTCGGCTTTGGCCTTGGCTGCCTGGGCCATGGCATCGCCAATGGCTGCCTGACGCTGGGCAATGGTGGCTTCAGCGCTTTTACGCTGCTGCAGGTTGTTGGCCAGGGCCGCCTGCTGTTGCTGCAACTGGGCGATGGACTGGGCCAGGCGCTGCTTGTAGATGCGATCGTCCAGTTGCACCAGCAGGTCGCCTGCCCTGACGAACTGGAAGTCGTGCACCGGCACGTCGACGATGTAGCCACTGAGTTGCGGGCCGATGATGGTCACCTGGCCGCGTATCAAGGCATTTTCGGTACTTTCGATAGCGCTGCCGAATGGAGGCAGGCGCCAGGCATACAGCACCAGCAGGATGCCGGCCAGGGCCACGCAGGCGAAGCTGATCGTTGACAGGATGCGCACCCGCCGCGAGCGCCCCGGGCTGGTCGGCTCGCTGGGCGGTGTGGTGCCTTCCGGGGTTTCGGCAATGGCGGTGGTGGTCGTGGTGCGGGTGTCGTCAGTCATCGGGTGGGCGCGCCGGGGGTGGAGTCTGTGGAGGTGGTCTGGCGTCTTGCGTACCAGAGCCAGGTGCTACGGATGCAGATCCAGATCATGGTCAGGATAGCGATGCTGCCAATCAGCACGAATACATCGTTGTAGGCCATGACATTCGCTTCACGGGTGGCGGCATTGGCCAGCACACGCATGCCGGCCTCGTTGCGCAGGGCCGGGTCGGCAAAGATGCCACCGTAGCCGGCGCCGCCGCTTTGTACGCGGGCGGTAACCAACGGTTCCAGGAAGCTGAGGCGGTCCATCAGGTGGCTGGAGTGGAATTTCTCGCGCCAGGTCTGGAAGGTGCCCAGCAGTGCCGCACCGATCAGGCCGCCAAGGTTGTTGCAGATACCGAACAACACCGAAAAACTCACCAGGTTGCGCGGGTTGGCGCGCACATGGCTGATGCCCAGGGCCATCGAAGGGCCGAGGAAAAAGGTACTGCCGAACGCCAGCAGGAACTGGCTGAAGTACATTTGCGCCGGGCGTGTGAGGTTGCTTGAGCTGCTGTCCATGAACGCACCTGTGGCCATGGCCAGTAGCGAGACCAGCAGCGGGATCACCAGGTGGTTGGGGTTGATGGTCAGGGCACTGCTGGCCAGGCCCGCCACCGCACCCAGCAGCATGATCCAGTACAGCGTGCGCATCTGCTCGCTGCCCATGTTCAGCACCTGCAGGAAACCGACCGCACCGGTGGACTGTTCGGAGGTGACCATGCGGATCAGCACCACACACAGTGCCAGGCGAATGATCGCACCGCTGCCCAGCCAGTGGGTCATCAGCAACGGGTTGCGCCGGTTGTGCTCGATGGCCAGGCCAGCGAAGATCAGGGCGATCGATGCCGCCAGTGCCACGCCGATCCACGGCGCCTCCAGCCACCATTCGATGCGCCCCAGCGACAGCGCGGCGCAGAGCAGGGCGGTGCCGCTGGCCATCAGGGTGAAGGTCAGGAAATCCAAGGGCTCGAACGTCTTGAAGCGGTCACCGGGTGGCAGCTTGAGCATCAGGACGCAACCCAGCGCAGCCAGCGCCAGGCCCAGCTCGAACAGGTACAGGCCACGCCATTCGGCGATCTGCAGCAGGTCTTCGGAAAAGATCCGCGCCAGCGGCAGCGCCAGTTGCGAGGCGCCCAGGCCCAGCACCATCGCCTTCAGCCGCCATTGCGCGGGAAACGCCTGGATCATGTAGTACAGCCCCAGCGAGCTGAGCGCTGCGCCGACCATGCCGTGGGCCGCCCGCACGGCGATGGCCGAATTAAGGTCGTTGACCAGCAGGTGGGCGAAGGTGACCAAGGCATACAGCACCAGAAACACTTCGGTGAACGCGCGCAGGCCGAACTGCTGGCGGAATTTCACCAGCAGCAGGTTGATGGACACGTTGGTCATGACGTAGGCGGCGGGCAGCCAGGCCATTTCTGCGGTAGTCGCGCCCAGGGCGCCCTGCAGGAACACCAGGTTGGCGGTGACCAGCGCGTTGCCCAGGCCACCGGTGATTGCCACCAGCAGGCCGACCACCCCGTAGGCCAGGCGTTTGGCTGGCGAATGCAGGGGCGTGGAGGGCGAGCCCGGCAGGCTGGGTTTTTCGTGGGGGAGCCACTGGCGGGGGGCGTATTTGTCCATGGGGCAGACTGTACTTGAGCGGCAGTTGGTGCTGCTAGGTGCATGCCTTGGTTTTTTGTGGTGGTGTTGAGATCGAGCGCCGCCCGCGCGGCGCATCGCGAGCTGCGCTCGCTCCTACGTTTGTTTCGGGCCAGTCATGCCTGTGGCAGGGGCGCGCGACCACTTGGTTTGTGCGACGCGCTATCGAGCCATGTAACAAGGCGTTCGCGCGCAAATACCGCAGGAAAAACTGGCCCGAAACAAACGTAGGAGCGAGCGCAGCTCGCGATGCGCCGCGCGGGCGGCGCTCGATCTGACAGACGCTGCAACGCTCAAGGCAAGCGCATGACGCGCTTATCAGAAATCCACGCTGGCCGATAAGCGCAAAACCCGCGGTGTACCTTGGGTCAGATAGTTGTTCGAGGTCGACGCCGATGCCCAGTACGCCTTGTTCGCCACGTTCTCCACATTGGCCCGCAACGTCACCTGCTTGTCATCGACCTTGAAACGGTAGCGCCCGCCCAGGTCCACCCGGGTCCAGGCCGGGATGCTCAGGCTGTTGGCCGCGTTCACATACTGGCCGCCGGTACGCAATACCCGGGCGCTGAGTGCGGCGCCCTGAATGCCTGGCACGTCCCAGTCGGCCCCCAGGTTGTACTGGAAGCGCGGTACACCGGCAGCACGGTTGCCGTCGTTGCTGCCATAGGCGGTGTTCTTCTGCTCGGTGTGCATGAACACGGCACCGGTCAACAGGCGCAGGCCGTCCACCGGTTCACCGAACAGGTTCAGCTCCACACCTTTGTTGACCTGCTCGCCGTCCATGCTGAAGGTGTCCAGCGTTGCGCCGGGTGCGCGGTAGGTGACGCTGTTGGGTTGTTCGATGCGGTACACACCCAAGGTGGCGCCGAAACTGTTCCAGTCCAGCTTCACCCCGGCCTCTACCTGCTTGCTGCGCTTGGGCGGGAATACTTCGTTGGCATTGCTGACACTCGACGGTGCCGTCGGGCCCTGGGCCAGGCCCTCGATGCGGTTGGCATAGAACGACACATGCTCCCAGGGCTTGATCACCAGGCCATACACCGGGGTGGTGATGGACTCGTCGTACGGCGTATTGCGCGCACCGGTGGCGGTCGCCCAGCTGTCCACGCTGATCGACTGGCGGCGCACGCCCACGGTCAGCAGCACGCGGTCATCGAAAAAGCCCAGGGTGTCGGACAGCGCCACGCTTTTGTTGCGGTTCTTGCCGACGATGCGCGGGTCGTGCAGGTCGCTGCCGAAATAGGTATCGGTCGGGCGCGGCACCTTCACCGGGTTGTACAGGTTGCTGTCGTAGCGCTTGGCCGCAGCCAGTGCTTCATAGGCTGAGCGCTGCTCACCCCACATGCCTGACAGGCCGAAATTGAAGCGGTGGCTGACCGGGCCGGTGGCGAAGCGGCCATTCAGCCCGGCAACGGCACTCTTGTTGTCTTCGTCGTGGGGCGAGTACAGGAAACCACCACGCGCGGTGCCGTTGTCGTCGCTGACGTACAGCGAGGAATACTCGCCATTTTCGCGGGTGTGCTTGGCGCCGGCGCCGGCGTACAGCATCCAGTTGTCGTTCAGGTCATACTCGGCGTTGACCATGCCGTAGGTGTCTTCGAGCTGTGACCAGGTCCAGTCCTGCGAGTAATTGTCACGTGCAGACGGGGCGTGGGGCACTTTGCTGCCGTTGGGGTAGATCACCGCCCGGCCCTGGTTGATGCGCTCTTTCTGGTAACCCAGGTCGGTTGACAGGCGTAGCCGTTCGCCACGGTAGTCAAGGGCCACGGCAACCAGGGTGGAATGCTGGGCTTCGTCGTCGACGCCGGTGCCGCCGTCATGCTGGGCCAGATTGATGCGAGCGCCGAAACGGTTGTCTTCACCAAAACGCTTGCCCAGGTCCAGGTGGCCGCCAACGTTGTCGCCAGTGGCGTAGTCGAGGGTGATATGCCGAGTGGGGGTATCTTCGGCGCGCTTGGGCACCAGGTTGATGGCACCACCAATGCCACTGCCCTGTGGCGCGACCCCATTGAGGAAGGCGCTCGACCCCTTGAATACCTCCACCCGTTCCAGCGCCTCGGTGGTCACTATCTGGCGCGGCAGCACCCCGTACAGGCCGTTGTAGCTGATGTCGTCGGTATTCAGCGGCAAGCCGCGGATGGTGAACACCTGCGAAAAGTTGCCGAAGCCCGCCGATTGGCGCACCGACGCGTCATTGAGCAACACGTCACCCAAAGTGCGGGCCTGCTGGTCGGCGATGGTCTTGGCGGTATAGCTGGTAACGCTGAACGGCACGTCGCTGATTGCCTGGTCGCCGAGTACGCCCAGGCGGGCGCTACGGGCTACCTGGCCACCTTGCCAGGTGTCGCTGCTGGCGGCCAGGTCGCTGTTGATGGTGGTCGCGCCCAGCTCCAAAGCACTGCCCAGGTCTACCGTCGGCGCCAGGGTGTAGCCGCCACTGTCGGTGATTATCAGGCTGTAGCCACTGCCGGCCAGCAGGCGGGCGAAGCCTTCCGGCGCGCTGTAGTTGCCCTCCAGCCCCTGGCTTTGTGCGCCCTTGAGCAGCGCCGGGTCGAACGACAGCGGTACCCCGGCGCTGGCGGCAAAGCGCGCCAGCACGTCGGCCAGTGGCCCGGCAGCCAGGTGGTAGGTGCGCGAGGTGGCATCGGCGGCCATCGCTGTGGGGGCCAGGGCGGCCATGGCGATGGCGAGGCTCAGGGCCTTCAAAGGCAAGCGGTACGTCTGGCGGGGCGTCATGCGAGGGTCCTGTAGGTGCAGAAAATGAAGGTTCTGCACTCATCACCGGACGACGCAGGAAAAGGTATCAACCGCGCTGCACATTGTCTCCTACGGCAGCGGCTGTCTTGCCCGAACTTTCAATGCTTGCGCGATCACTGTGGGAGCGGGCATGCCCGGTCCCACAGGTCCCACGCCGGGCTTCTACACATGTGGTTCCACGGTTACCCAGTAACGGGTCAGGCCCTGGATTGTCACTGGCAGGGTGTCGCTCAGCAGCCGCAGGCTGGCATCGGTATCGGCCAGCGGGAAGGCGCCGGACACCTTCAACTCGCGTACTGCAGGGTGGCAGCGCAGCACGCCGGGGCGATAGCGGGCCAACGCTTGCAGCAGATCGGCCAGGCGCATGTCACGGGCAAGCAGCATGCCGTGCTCCCAGGCCAGGTCACCGGTTTCCAGCGCAGCGGCGGGCAGTACCCGGTCGGCATCGAAAGCGCTGCGCTCGCCGGCCCGGAGCAGCAGGCCGCTGGTGGCGTGCACCGGGCGGGCCTCGACCGCGCCTTCGAGCACTGCTACCCGGGTCAACGGGCCATCGAGGTGCACGCTGAAACGGGTGCCCAGTGCAATGGCCTGGCCATGCAGGGTACGCACCAACAGTGGCCGCGCCGGGGTGGCAGGGTCCTTGGCGCTGGTAAGCAGGATTTCGCCCGCCAGCAGGTCGATGCGGCGCTGTCGGGCATCGAAGGTGATATCGATGGCTGTGTCGGTGTTCAGCAGCACCTGGCTGCCATCGGCAAGCGTCAACGCGCGTTGCTCGCCGACTGCAGTGCGGGCATCGGCGGCCCATTGCTGCCAGGGTGCTTCACGCCAGGCCAACCACGCCGCCGGTGCTGCCAGCAGCCACAGCCCCAGGCGATGTAGGGCCTGGCGGCGGCTCACTGCGCCGTTGCGGCTCAGGCGGCGCAGGGTTTCACCGGTAACGGGGGTGGGCAGGCGACGCAGATCACCGAGAATCGCCTCTGCACGTTGCCAGGCCTGGGCGTGCTGGGCGCTGCGTTGGCACCAGGCCTGCACGGCGTGATGATCGTCATCGGTGGCGGTGCCCGATTGCAGGTGCACCAGCCAGTCAGCGGCTTCGCCAAGGATCAGCGGGTCGATACGCGCGGTCATCCGTCAATGCTCAGGCAGGCAAGGAAGGCCGTGCGCATGTCACGCTTGATGGTAATCAGAGACAGCTGCAACTGCTCGGCGATTTGCGCATAGGTCAGCCCGTCCAGCTGCGACAGCAGGAACACTTGGCGGACCCGAGCCGGCATGTCGCGCAGCATGGCATCGACACGGCACAGGGTTTCCAGGATCAGCCAGCGTGTTTCCGGCGAGGGCACCTCAGGTTGCGGCAAGTGGGCGATGGCTTCCAGATAGGCGCGCTCGACATCCTGGCGGCGCCAGCGGTCGACCACCAGGCCCTTGGCGATGTGGGTAAGCAAGGCCCGGGGTTCACTGCCGAAATAGCTATTGCCCTGGCGGCTGAGCAGGCGCACGAACGTGTCGTGAGCCAGGTCGGCTGCATCGCAGGCATTGCCCAGCTTGCGCCCCAGCCAGCCCTGCAGCCAGCCATGGTGCTCGGTGTACAGTGTCTGGACCTGCAGGTTGAGGGTAGGGTCGGCGGGCGGCATGGCGTGCGCAAGGTTCCGGCAAAAGGGGTGCAATTAAGAATTGATCGCATTCTAAGCGCCGTTTGTGGAACCTGGCAATGCACAGGCGCTACAAGGCCTTGGCCAAAAACGCCGCTGTGCGGCTGTCGGCACATCCGGCCACCTCCTGCGGCGTGCCACTGACCACTACCTTGCCCCCGGCATCTCCGGCCCCTGGCCCGATATCGATCACCCAGTCGCTCTGCGCCACCACGCGCATGTCATGCTCCACCACCACCACGCTGTGCCCGCCGTCGACCAGGCGATTCAACTGCACCAGCAGCCGGTCGGTGTCTTGCGGGTGCAAGCCGTTGGTGGGCTCATCCAGCACATACAGGGTTGCACCGCGGGCCTGGCGTTGCAGTTCGGTAGCCAGCTTGATGCGCTGCGCTTCGCCACCGGACAGTTCGGTGGCCGGTTGGCCCAGGCGCAGGTAGCCCAGGCCGATATCCTGCAGCACTTGCAGGCAACGGCGCGCCGGTGGCTGTTCGGCAAATACCTGCAGCGCCTGGTGGACCGTCAGTTGCAGCACTTGGGCGATGTTCATGCCTTGCCAGCTGACAGCCAGGGTTTCGGGGTTGTAGCGGGCGCCATGGCAGGTCGGGCAGGGCGCGTAGACGCTGGGCATGAACAGCAACTCGACGCTGACAAACCCTTCACCTTCACAGTTGGCGCAACGGCCCTTGGCGACGTTGAAGGAAAAGCGCCCGGCGTCAAAGCCCTGGGCCTTGGCCTGATCGGTGGCGGCGAACAGCTTGCGCACATGGTCGAACAGGCCGGTGTAGGTGGCCAGGTTGGAGCGAGGTGTGCGGCCGATCGGCTTCTGGTCGACCTGCACCAGGCGCTTGATGCTGCCAAGGCCCGCACTCACGTGGCCGCTGCTGGCCTGTTCAGGTTCGTCTTCCAGGTTTTGTTCTTCGGGCTCGCTACGTTGCTCGGCATGACCCAGGTGCGCGCCCACCAGGTCAAGCAGGGCCTGGCTGACCAGGCTGGACTTGCCCGAGCCGGAAATGCCGGTAACGGCGGTAAAGCAGCCAAGCGGGAAGGCGGCGCTGACGTTGTGCAGGTTGTTGCGGGTGATGCCTTCAAGCTTCAGCCAGTCGCGGGCCTGCCGGGGTTCACGCGTGGTCCGGGCCGGGGCACTGAACAGGTAGGCGCGAGTGCGCGACGGCTCGACCTCGGCCAGGCCTGCGGGCGGGCCGCTGTAGAGAATGGTGCCGCCATGCTCGCCGGCATCTGGCCCTACATCCACCAGCCAGTCGGCGCGGCGCATGGTGTCCAGGTCGTGCTCCACCACATACACCGAGTTGCCAGCGTGCTTCAGGCGTTGCAGGGCTTCGAACAGCGCTTCGCTGTCGGCAGGGTGCAGGCCGGCCGACGGCTCGTCGAGCACGTAGATCACGCCGAACAGCTGCGAATTCAGCTGGGTGGCCAGGCGCAGGCGTTGCAGCTCACCGTATGACAAGGTCGGGGTGCTGCGCTCCAGGGCCAGGTAACCGAGGCCAAGGTCGAGCAGGGTATCGATACGTTCGAGCAACTCGTTGGCGATGCGTTGGGCAGCCAGGCGCTTTTCTACCGTCAGCGGGTCCTGTTTTTGGGTCAGGTAGTCCGCTGCCGCCACCTTGCGCAATACCTCGGCCAGCGCCTGCAACGACAGGTGCGACAGCTCGGCGATGTCCAGGCCGGCGAACGTCACGCCCAGTGCCTCGCGCTTCAGGCGCTTGCCCTGGCACAGCGGGCAGGGGCTGGGGCGCATGTACTGGGCCACGCGCTTGCGCATCTGCGCGCTTTGCGAGTGCATGAAGGTATGCAGCACGTATCGCCGGGCGCCCATGAACGTACCCTGGTAGCTGGGCTCCTGTTTGCGCTTTAGCGCTTCGCGGGTCTGTGCCGGCGTCAGGCCGGCATAAACAGGTGCGGTGGGCGTGTCCTCGGTGAACAGGATCCAGTCGCGCTGCGCCTGGGGCAGGTCGCGCCAGGGAATGTCGACGTCATAGCCCAGCGTTACCAGGATGTCGCGCTGGTTCTGCCCCTGCCAGGCCATCGGCCACGCCGCCACCGCGCGCTCGCGGATGGTCAGCGACGGGTCGGGGACCATGGTTGCTTCGGTCACCTCGTAGACCCGGCCCAGGCCGTGGCACTCCGGGCAGGCGCCCTGGGGCGTGTTCGGTGAAAAGTCTTCGGCGTACAGCATCGCCTGCCCGGCCGGGTAGTGGCCGGCGCGCGAGTAGAGCATGCGGATTGAGCTGGACAGGGTGGTCACGCTACCCACCGAGGAACGTGCGCTTGGCGTACCGCGTTGCTGCTGCAGCGCCACCGCCGGCGGCAAGCCGTCGATGGCATCCACGTCTGGCACGCCAACTTGGTCGATCAGGCGCCGGGCGTAGGGTGCCACCGATTCGAAATAGCGACGCTGGGCTTCGGCATACAGCGTGGAAAAAGCCAGTGAAGACTTGCCCGAGCCGGACACGCCGGTGAATACCACCAAGGCATCTCGGGGCACATCCACATCGATGTTCTTCAGGTTGTGCTCGCGGGCACCGCGCACGCGGACGAAGCCGCTTGGGGAGGTTGGGCGTGGTGGCATGACGCAGTCCTTGGCTATGGCTGAACAGTGAGCCCAAGGTAACAGCAATTGCAGCGACCGTGCGTGGGCAATGTTTCCGGCTAATAAGTCTGAGAGTTAATGGAAGCAAGTTGATCGGGTTAGCGTGAATGGGCGATCACAATTAACAGGAATGGAAACATGCATGCTTCATCGTTAACGCCCATTGACCAACAAACTGCAGTACACATTGGTAATGATCTCCTGCTGCGTGCATATACGCCCTATGGTTATCACGGGAGCCAGGGTAGCCCTTTGTTGGCCTTTGCCGGCGAGGCTGTTGCGCAAGTGGCGCACTGTTATCTGCTGGGTAATGGCAAACGTGCCTATCACACCGTGCAAATGCGCTTCCTCAGCCCCGATGCATTCAGCCCGTTTGGTCGGGGAGGCCTCAATGCATACGCCTATTGCACGGGTGACCCCATCAACCATGTCGACCGCGATGGCCATTCGCCCACACGTGCAGTCGGGCAGGCCACCGGACTCGTCTGGGGAACGGTGGGGATGCTCTCGTCGCTGAACAAGGCATCCAAAGCAATAGTCAGACGTTCGATTGCCAAGGCTGAGGGTCGGCCAATACCGAAGGAGTTTGATGACTCGAGCCGTACCAACAATGCGATGATATTCATTGGTGGGCTGGCCGGTACCGTGATCAAGGCACCCGGGGCGGCGCTCGCTCTTTCAGCGCCCTTTGAGTCAATAGGAACTGAACTGGTGGCTGGGGCCGGGATAGGGGCTGCGTCTTTTGCGGGTGTGGGTAAAATCAGGCAGCTGTTGACCGACATGAGGTCGACCTATCTTCAAGCCAGGTTGAATAGACTGCCCTTCGGTAAGTTGGCAATTGAATCCATCAAGGAAGCTACGGGGTGGAATCGAATACGCGGCCAGGAGTCGGCCATCCTCGAGCCGTTGCCAGAAAAAGTATTATTAGTTCGCCTGCCTGCCGGCAGGGGATGAACAGTCTGGCAAACGGTGCCAGGTCTCCTCGATGCTTTCGGTTCCACGGTGTGAAACCAGATTCGATTGTGCTTCATCTCTCCTCGCGCTTATCTGTCAGCCAAGCACGACCTGCCTTACCCGTCGTGACCTCAAGGCGAACAACAAGAACGGGAAACCACCCGCGCGAGGAGACTCTACATGTCCCGACATCAGCACATCCTGGCCTGGCTGAACGATGTGGCCAGCGACCTGCACGCGATCCGTCACGATATCCACGCCCACCCGGAACTGGGTTTTGAAGAAAGCCGCACTTCGGCGCTGGTCGCCCGGCTGCTCGAGGCGTGGGGCTATGAAGTGCACACCGGCATCGGCAAGACCGGTGTGGTCGGTGTGCTGCGCAATGGCAGTAGCCGACGCCGCCTGGGCCTGCGCGCCGACATGGACGCGCTGCCCATCCACGAAGCAACGGGCGCGGCCTACAGTAGCCAGCACCAAGGTTGCATGCACGCCTGCGGCCATGACGGGCACACCACCATGCTGCTCGGCGCCGCGCGCTACCTGGCGGCAACCCGGCAGTTCGACGGCACGCTGACGCTGATCTTCCAGCCGGCCGAGGAGGGCCAGGGCGGTGCCGAGGCGATGCTGGCCGACGGCCTGCTGGAACGCTTCCCCTGCGATGCGCTGTTCGGCATGCACAACATGCCCGGGCTGCCGGCCGGGCATCTTGGTTTTCGCGAGGGGCCGATGATGGCCTCGCAAGACCTGCTCACGGTGACCCTCGACGGGGTGGGCGGCCATGGCTCGATGCCGCACCTGACCGTAGACCCGCTGGTGGCAGCGGCCAGTGTGGTGATGGCGCTGCAAACCGTGGTGGCGCGCAACATCGATGCGCAGGAGGCTGCGGTGGTCACCGTCGGTGCCTTGCAGGCCGGCGAAGCGGCCAACGTGATTCCGCAACAGGCGCTGTTACGCCTTAGCCTGCGTGCGCTGAACGCCGAGGTGCGGGCGCAGACCCTGGAGCGGGTGCGGGCAATTATCGTCAGCCAGGCCGAAAGCTTTGGCTGCCGTGCCAGCATCGAGCATCGCCCGGCCTACCCGGTGCTGGTCAACCATGCCGCAGAAAACGCCTTCGCCACGCAGGTGGGGGTGGAGTTGCTCGGTGCCGCGGCGGTGGATGCCAACACCCGCAAGCTGATGGGCAGCGAGGACTTTGCCTGGATGCTGCAACGCTGCCCGGGCGCCTACCTGTTCATCGGCAATGGTGTATCGCGGCCGATGGTGCATAACCCGGCCTACGACTTCAACGACGACATCCTGCTGACCGGTGCCGCCTACTGGGGCGCGCTGGCAGAGCGCTGGCTCGCGCCCGCCTGACCTTTCCTTTTTGACGACTGCCGCTGGAACCCGGGCGCGACCGCGCCTGGGCGATCACCCAATCCTTGTGTGGAGTGTTCCCTATGCAGACTTCGAGCACCGGCGTGTCGCGTACCCGGCAGGTGGTCGCCGCCGTTATCGGCAACGCCCTGGAGTGGTACGACTTTATCGTGTACGGCTTTCTGGCCAGCATCATCGCCCGGCAGTTTTTCCCGTCCGACGACGAGTACGCCTCGCTGCTGATGGCCCTGGCCACCTTTGGCGTCGGCTTTTTCATGCGCCCGGTGGGTGGCGTGTTGCTGGGCATGTATTCCGATCGCAAGGGCCGCAAGGCGGCCATGCAGATGATCATCCGCCTGATGACCGTGTCGATCGCCATGATCGCCTTTGCCCCCGATTACCTGGCCATCGGCATGGCCGCGCCGCTGCTGATCGTGGTGGCGCGCATGCTGCAGGGCTTTGCCACCGGTGGCGAGTACGCCAGCGCCACGGCGTTTCTGGTGGAGAGCGCGCCTGCACACCGCAAGGGCCTTTATGGCTCGTGGCAATTGGTAGGGCAGTGCCTGGCGGTGTTTTCCGGGGCGGCGATGGTGGCACTGGTTACCCACCTGTGCTCGCCTGAGGCACTGGACAGTTGGGGCTGGCGGATCCCGTTTGTGCTGGGGCTGCTGATCGGCCCGGTGGGGCTGTGGATTCGCAAGCATATGGAAGAGCCCGAGGAGTTCGTCGAGGCGCGCCGCCAGGCCAAGGGCCAGTCGCCTAGCCTGTGGCAAGTTCTGCGTGAGCATCGGCGCAGCCTGCTGGTGTCGATGGGGCTGGCCTGTGGCGCCACGGTGTCGTTCTACGTGGTGCTGGTGAACATGCCGACCTTCGCCCACAAGAACCTCGGGCTGCCGCTGGACCAGGTGCTGCTGGTGCAGATGCTGGCCGTGGGGCTGATGACCGTGGTCATTCCTCTGGCAGGGGCGTTGTCTGACCGGGTGGGGCGGCGCCCGGTGCTGATGGCTTTCACCCTGGCCTTTTTCGTGATGGTCTACCCACTGTATGTGTGGGTGGCCGCTGCGCCTTCGCTGGAGCGCCTGCTGGTGATGCAACTACTGCTGTGCACGGCCATCGGCGGCTTCTTTGGCCCGGCCCCGACCGCCCTGGCCGAGCAGTTCCCTGTCGAGGTGCGCTCCACCGGCGTCTCGGTGGCCTATAACGTAGCGGTGATGGTGTTCGGCGGCTTTGCCCCATTGATCGTCACCTGGCTTACCAAGGTGCTCGCTACCCCGGTGGCACCGTCGTTCTACGTGCTGTTTGCCTGCCTGCTGACGCTGCTGGGCACCTACTGCCTGAAAGAAGCACCCCGGGCGGGCAAGCCTGCCACTTTCAACCTTGGAGTAAAACCGTGAAGCCGTTAGCCATCGACCCCATCGTTGCCCTCGATGCCCAAGCTTTGTCCCAGGCCATCCATGCCCGGCAGGTATCGTGCCGGGAAGTGATGCAGGCCTACCTGGCGCATATCGAACGCTGCAACCCGCAGGTCAACGCACTGGTGTCGCTGCGCCCGGCCGAGGCGGTGTTGGCCGAGGCCGATGAGCATGACCGCGAGCTGAAGCGGGGCCATTCCCGCGGCTGGATGCACGGCATGCCACAGGCGATCAAGGACCTGGCTGCCACTGCCGGGTTGCGCACCACCTTGGGCTCGCCGTTGTTCGCCGAACAGGTACCCGAGCATGACGCCATCAGCGTGGCGCGTGTGCGGGCGAGCGGGGCGCTGATCGTTGGCAAAAGCAACGTGCCGGAGTTCGGCCTCGGCTCGCAAACCTATAACACCCTGTTCGGTACCACCACCAATGCCTACGACCCGCATCGGGTGGCCGGCGGCAGCAGTGGCGGGGCTGCAGCGGCGCTGGCCATGCGCCTGCTGCCGGTGGCCGACGGCAGCGACATGATGGGGTCGCTGCGCAACCCGGCGGCGTTCAACAATGTGTTCGGCCTGCGCCCGTCGCAGGGCCGTGTGCCACATGGTCCTGCGCCCGAACTGTTCGTGCAGCAGCTGGCTACCGAAGGGCCGATGGGGCGCAGCGTGGTGGATGTGGCGCGGCTGTTGTCGACCCAGGCAGGCGTTGATGCCCGGGTGCCGCTGTCGCTGAGCGAGGGCCGGCGCGATTTCGCCGCAGGGCTGCAGCGCGATTTTCGGGGTGTGCGGGTTGGCTGGCTGGGTGACTACAACGGCTACCTGCCGATGGATGACGGGGTGTTGGGCCTGTGTGAAGCAGCGTTGGCCGATTTCGCCGAACTGGGCTGCCGGGTCGAGGCTTGCCAACCGGCATTCGACCCGGCGCGTTTGTGGCAATGCTGGCTCACCCACCGCCACTTCCTGGTGCACGGCAACCTTGGCGCGGCCTATGCCGACCCAGCCAGGCGCGCCTTGCTCAAGCCCGAAGCACAGTGGGAGGTAGAGGGCGCCTTGCAACTGAGCGCGGCCTCGCTGTACCAGGCCTCGCTGGACCGCAGCGACTGGTACCGCGCTTTGGCCAACCTCTTCGAACGTTACGACTACCTGCTGTTGCCGTCGGCCCAGGTGTTCCCTTTTGATGCAAAACTGGCGTGGCCGACGGTGGTCGGGGGGCGGGCGATGGACACCTACCATCGCTGGATGGAGGTGGTGATCGGGCCGACCCTGGCCGGTTTGCCGAGCATCAGTGTGCCGGTCGGCTTCAACAGCGACGGTTTGCCCATGGGCCTGCAAATCATAGGCCCGGCCCAGGCCGATCATGCGGTGTTGCAACTGGCATACGCCCATGAGCAGCTGACCCGGTGGGTTGAGCGGCGCCCGCCACCGTGCCTGCAGGCCAGATGAAAGCACTGGGCAGGCGCGGTTCTTGCTGGCTATGCTGACCATCCAGCTACACGGAGGTCTAACCCATGGGCATTACGGCAGACAGTGGCGGCGTGCGTTCGGTGGAGCGGGCGCTGGCCATTGTCGACCTGCTGGGCGAGCACCAGGCGTTGGGCCTGGAAGAACTGCATTACCTTACCGGCCTGCCCAAGGCCACGGCCTCGCGCATGCTGGCCACCTTGCAGGAGCAGGGCTGGGTCTACCGTGGCCTCAGCGACCGGCGTTATCGCCTGTGCGCGCGGCGGTTGTTCGGTGACCGGCAGATGCGCTTCAAGCGGCGCCTGGTGGAAAGTGCTGCACCAATGCTGCTGGACCTGAGCGAGCGCACCGGGCTGGTGGTGGACCTGTCGTGTTTCGACGGCGAGCGGCTGGAGGTGATGGAAAGCGCCATCCCTCAGGTATTGCGCAAGCGGTACCCGCATACCTGCCAGATCGTCGGCCACCATGCCAGCCTGTTTCACTCGGCGATGGGGCGGGCCTGCCTGGGTGAGCTGGCGGTCGATGAAGTGCAACGCCTGGCGGCCCATGAGCGGCTGCGCGATGACGCGGTGCTGCGCAACATCGAAGAAGACGCGCACAAGGGCTTTGGCCAACGGACAGAAGGGTACTGGGAGTACCCGGTGCGCTTGCCATTCCTGATCCGCGCCATTGCGCTGCCGGTGCATGCCGAAGGGCGCCTGGCCGGGAGCATTGCCTTGCACTGGCCGCTGGATCAGGCACCGGTGGAGCGGGTAATGAATTTGCACCTGAGCAGCCTGGCGACCACAGTGGGCGAGGTGCAGCGGGCCTTGGCGGTCGAGTGCTGACCTGTGCCGGCCTCTTCGCAGCGCAAGGCTGCTCCTACATGAGCACGCGATACCTGTAGGAGCAGCCTTGTGCTGCGAAGAGGCCAGTGCAGGCCACAGCAAAAGCCGGCAGATGTTACTGGCCCTCGCGAAACCCGCTAGGGCTCACCCCCGCATGCTTGCGAAAGAACCGGCTGAAATACCCCACATCGGCAAACCCCAGCTCATGGGCGATCTCTTTCACACTCAGGCTCGAATGTCCAAGCATGCGCTTGGCCTCCAGCACCAGCCGGGCATTGATCACGTTCATGGGCGTCATGCCCAGGTGCTCCTGGCACAACCGCCCCAGGGTCGCCAGGGTCATGCCCAGCTCGGCGGCGTAGTCTGCCAGTGGCCAGTGCGCGCGGTAATGCATGTCCACCAATTCACGCAATGCGGTCAGCAGCTGGCTGCGCCTTGACACTGGGCGCAGCCCACCGTGGGGCAGGTGCGGTTCATGGCGCAGCACCTGAATCAGCAACGTCAGGAACAGCGCCATGCTGCTGGCCACATGCTCACGGGCGCGGTTGTGGTACTCCTCGCGCAAGGCCATGCACAGCGGCAGCAACGGGTCTTCGTCGGCTGCCCACGACGGCAGGGCGATCACCTGTGGTTTGCGCACCTGCACCAGCAGGTGGGGTGCCAGCACCTGGGCAATGCATTCCAGCGGGTGCTGGGTGGCGGTGATCACCAGGCCCTCGACCTGGCCAGCCCAATGGAAACCATGCACCACTTGCGCTGGTACATAGACCACGCAGGGTGCCTGCACCTGGAGCCGGTCACTGTCGAACAGCACTTCACCGCCGCCGCTTTGCAGGTACAGCAGCTGCAGCAAGCCTTCATGACGGTGCGCGGCAATTTCCCAGTTGTGTGCGCCAGAGCGTTGGGAGATCTGCTCCACATGCAGGGCTTCGTGCCACACCGGTTGTGCGGTTTCACCGTACAGGGCGTAGTTGGGGATCTTGTTCATGTTGTTGTAATTGTTCTGTTCGGTACCTGGCTACTGTGCCACAGCTGCCTGCAGGCTTCAGGCGGCAGGGCGAAAATTGTCTGGAATGTGGGGCTGGTTGCAGGTTTTGTCCATTCTGCCGGTGTGCCTGCCGGCCCTAGGCTGTGGCCCAGATGAAGCGACACTCTGGAGAGCAGCATGCACAACAACAAGATCCCCTCTCAATGGCTGGGCCTGGACTCGGCCGTCTGTGTGGTAACCGGTGCCGCCGGTGGTATTGGCGCGGCGCTGGCCGGCGCCCTGGTCGGGCAGCACGCTCATGTGGTCCTGCTGGACCGTGACCTGGACAAAAGCCGTGAACTGGCTGCCACCTTGGGTGAACACAGCGTCGGTGAGGTCAGCGCCCTGGGCTGCGACATCGCCGACCCGGCCAGCGTGGAGCAGGCCGCCGCCCAGGTTCAGGCGCTGCACGGGCGCTGCGATGTACTGGTCAACAATGCCAGCGTGCTGCGCCCCGGTGCGCTGGACGGGCTTGGCCTGGAGCAATGGAACCAGGTGCTGGCGGTCAACCTCACGGGCTACCTGTTGTGTGCCCAGGCCTTCGGACGTTCGATGCTGGCCCGCGGCCAGGGCCGTATCGTGCACGTGGCCTCGATCGCCGCCCATTACCCGCAACCCAACAGCGGTGCCTACAGTGCGGCCAAGGCCGGGGTCAGCATGTTGTCGCGGCAGATTGCCGTGGAATGGGGGCCGCGCGGTGTACGCAGCAACGCAGTCTGCCCGGGGTTGATCCGCACACCCTTGTCCGCAGCGTTTTATGCCGACCCGCAGATCGAACGCCAGCGCTGCGCCATGACGGCCAACCAGCGCATCGGTGAGCCGCAGGATATCGCCGAAGCCGTGCTGTTCCTGGCCAGCCAGCGCGCCGACTACATCAACGGTGCAGAGCTGACCGTGGATGGCGGGCTCGAAAGCATGCCCATGGCGCTGATCCCGCGCCCAGGCTTTGAGGGGGCACGCGCATGACCACGCGTAGCTGCGATGTGCTGGTTATCGGTGCGGGTGCGGGTGGCCTGGCGACCGCGATTACTGCAAAGAAGCATGGCCTTGACGTGATCGTCATCGAAAAGGATGACTGCTTTGGCGGTACCACGGCGTTTTCCGGCGGTGTGTTGTGGGTGCCCGGCAACAGGCACGGCGCCAACGACAGCCCTGAGGCGGCCATGACTTACCTGCGCAACGAAACCGGTGCCTGCTTTGACGCGGCCGGGGTCGAGGCGTTCTTGCGCTACGGGCCGCAGATGGTGGACTTTTTCGAGCGGGAAACCGCCGTGAAGTTCGTGCCCACGCTGTACCCCGACTATCACCCACAAGTCGAAGGGGGCGTGGATGTGGGCCGCTCGATACTAGCCGCACCTTACGACATCCGCGGCCTGGGGCCGGACATGGCACGCCTGCGGCCGCCGCTGAAAACCATCACCTTCATCGGCATGATGTTCAATTCGTCGAATGCCGACCTCAAGCACTTCTTCAACGTTACCCGCTCGTTGACTTCGTTCGTGTATGTGGCCAGGCGCCTGCTCACCCACCTGAAGGAGCTTGCCCTGTATCGCCGCGGTACCCAGGTTACCAGCGGCAATGCCTTGGCGGCGCGGCTGGTGCGCTCGGCATTGGACCTGGGCATCCCGATCCTCACCGGCACCCCGGCGCGGCAGCTGCTGCGCGACGGTGGGCGGGTGGTGGGCGCACTGGCCGGGCAAGGCAACAGCGAACTGCGCATTCAGGCACGGCGCGGGGTGGTGCTGGCCTGTGGTGGGTTCTCCCATGACCTGCAACGGCTGCGCCAGGCCTACCCGCATGTGCGCCGTGGTGGTGAGCATTTTTCACCGGTGCCAGCGGGGAATACCGGCGATGGCGCTCGCATGGCCGAGGCGCTGGGAGCCAAGGTGGATATCCGCCTGCAAGCGCCAGCCGCCTGGATGCCCGTGTCGAAGGTGCCGGTAGGTGCCGGGCGATACGTCGCCTTTCCGCATCTGCTGGACCGCTACAAGCCAGGTGTGATCGGGGTGCTGCGCTCTGGTCGGCGTTTCACCAACGAGTCCAACTCCTACCACGACGTGGGCGCAGCGCTGATCGAGGCTTGCGCCGGGCAGGCGGAAACCGCCATGTGGCTGGTGTGCGACCGTCGCACCCTGGCCAAGTACGGCCTGGGCTTTGCCAAGCCTGCACCGATGCCGCTGGGGCCATTGCTGCGTAACGGCTACCTGCTCAAGGGCAAGACCCTCGCCGAGCTGGCAGGCAAGGCTGGTATGGATGCACAAGGGCTGGAGCGGACCGTGCGCGAGTACAACCTTGGCGCAGTACAGGGCGAGGATCGCCAGTATGGCCGCGGCAGCACCAGCTTCAACCGCTACCTGGCCGACCCGCAGCAACAGCCCAACCCCTGCGTGGCAGCAGTGGGCGAGGGGCCGTACTTTGCCGTGAAGGTCATCATGGGTGATCTGGGCACTTTCGACGGGCTGCGCACCAGCGTGGTCGGTGAAGTGCTGGCCGCCGACGGGCAGGCCATCGAAGGGCTGTATGCGGTGGGCAACGACCGCGCCAGCATCATGGGCGGCAACTATCCCGGTGCCGGCATTACCCTCGGGCCGATCATGACCTTTGGCTACATCACCGGGCGCCACCTGGCTGGTGTGGAGCAGGGGCTGGCGGCGGCCGGCAATGCGCGGGAGGTGGCGTGATGGACAAGGCAGTGGTCGATCACCGCATCTATACCATTCGCCCGCGCTGCATGGCGGCCTTTCTCGAAGCCTTCGACCAGTTGGCGATGCCGATCCTGCTGCGCCACCTCGGCGCACCGCTGGCGTTCTACACCAGTAGCATCGGGCCGCTGAACCAGGTGGTGCACCTGTGGGGCTATGACAGCCTCGATGACTTTGAAAAGCGCAGCGCGGCGCGGGATGCCGACCCGGACTTTGCCGCGTATCTGCACGCCACCCGTGACCTGGTGGTGGCGCAGGAAACACGGATCATCAGGCCTGTGTATCTGCGCAGCCTCGACAGGCAGTGATGTTGCCTGTGCCGGCGATTGGGCCGCAACACGGCCCCGAAACACCGTCATAAAAACAACAACAGGTGATACCCATGAACAACACACTCGACGTGCGCCAACTGATCGACCAGCAACCCATCGGCCGCTACCAGAAATGGGTAGTGTTCCTCGGCTTCCTGATCATCGCCCTGGACGGCCTGGACGTGGCCATCATCGGCTTCATTGCCCCACAGCTGAAAAGCGACTGGGGCCTGGATGCGCAAAGCCTGGGCCCGGTATTGAGCGCTGCGCTGATCGGCCTGGCCCTTGGCGCCCTGATTGCCGGCCCCCTGGCTGACCGCTACGGGCGCAAGGCGGTATTGCTGTGCAGCGTGCTGCTGTTTGGCATCTGGACCCTGGCCTCGGCCTTTTCCCCAAACCTGGAAAACCTGGTCGCGCTGCGTTTTCTTACCGGCCTGGGCCTGGGTGCTGCCATGCCCAATGCCAGCACCCTGGTCAGCGAATACGCCCCGGCGCGCAGCCGCTCGTTGCTGATCACCCTGGCGTTCTGCGGGTTCTCCCTGGGGGCAGCGATGGGTGGTTTCGTCAGCGCCTGGATGATACCCAACCTGGGTTGGCGCAGTGTGCTGGTGCTGGGCGGGGTGTTGCCGCTGCTGGTCCTGCCGCTGCTGTATTGGCGGCTACCGGAATCGGTCACCTTTTTGGTCAGCAAAGGTGCAGACCGCCAGCGCATTCTGGCCATTGTCCGCCGCCTGACCCCTGAACATGTCAATGCCGACAGTACCTTCGTCATGCCCGCCAAACCCCAGGGCACTGGCGGCGCGATTGGCACCATCCTCTCGCCGCGCTACCGCTTTGGTACCTGCATGCTCTGGGCTGGCTATGTGCTGGCGCTTTTCCTGGTGTACCTGTTCAGCGGCTGGCTGCCGACACTGGTGAAGGAGGGCGGTGGTTTTTCGGTGTCTGAAGCCGCCATTGTCACGGCCTGTTTCCAGATTGGCGGCCCGGTAGGGGCGATTTCAGTGGGCTGGGCCATGGACCGCTGTAACCCGCAGCGCGTATTGATGCTGACGTTTGTGTTCAGCGGCGCGGTTATCTTCACGATTGGCCAGGTGGCGGGGGATTTCGCCTGGCTGTGCGCCAGTGCCTGCGCCGTGGGCTTTGGGCTGAATGGCGCGAGCGTTGGCATGAATGCACTGGCGGCGGCCTTTTACCCGACGCAAGCGCGGGCGACCGGGGCCAGCTGGATGAGCGGCATCGGGCGCATTGGCGCCGTGCTCAGCGCCTTTGCCGGGGCCCAGATGCTGGCGCTGGGCTGGAGTTTTGAACAAGTGTTCGCTTCGCTGCTGTTGCCTGCTGCGCTGGCGGCATTGGCAGTATGGCTGCAGGGGCGAAATGCTGCGCTACGGTTTAGCGCTCAAGGCTGTACATCCGGCACTCCGCCAGCAACGCCAGCAGGTTCGGCTCCCGCTCCCTAGCCTTCAGAAACACCACGCCAATGTGCTGCTGCAAGCGGTATTGCGGCTTCAAGGCAATCAGCCGGACGCGGTTTTCGTACACCGCCGCGATACGCCCGGGCAGCAGGGCAAAGCCCACACCCGAGCTGACCATGCTCAGCAGGGTGAAGATGTCATTCACCTGCATGGCCACCTTGGGCTCGAAGCCGGCCTGCTGGAACACCCGTGCGCCATCGCGGTGAGTGGCGAAGCCCTGGGTCAGGGTGATGAAGGTGGAGTCGGCGAGGTCGGCCAGGTCTACCTCGGCCTGTCCGGCGAAGGGCGAGTCGGTGGGGACAGCAAGGAAGATGTCGTCGGAGAACAGCGGCAGCTGCTCGCAGGCCGGGTCGCTGACACTTTCGTCGAGTGACACCAGGACAGCTTCCAGCTCGTGGTTTTTCAGGCGCTGCAGCAAGTCGACGTTGGAGCCCAGGGTAAGGTCGATGTTCAGCTCGCTGCGGCGCAGTTTCAGGCCCATGACCAGTTTGGGCACGGTTTTTACCGTCAGCGAGTAGAGCGCGCCCAGGCGGAAGCGCTCGGCGTAGAACCCCGCGGCTTCGCGGGTTTGGCGCACCATCTGCTCGGCGTCCTGGATCAGCTGCCGGGCTTTCTTTTCCAGCACGTAGGCGCTTTCCAGCGGGATCAGCTGGCGGCCTTCGTGCTTGAACAACGGGCAGCGCAGGGCGCTTTCCAGCGAGTGGATGGCGCGGTGCACACTGACGGCACTGGTAGACAACTCGATCGCCGCGCGGCCGAGGTTGCCGGTGCGCATGAAGGCAAGAAAGGTTTCCAGCTTTTTGAGGGTCAGTTCTTCGTCGATCAGCATGGGGGCCTGGGTGGGTATGGCTATAGGGTTATGGTGTGTTTGAGATCGAGCGCCGCGCGGGCGGCGCTCGGTCTCAAACACACCCCACACCTCAAGCCATACGCTCGATCAATGCCCACAACGCCGGGTCATTGAAATCGTTCACAACCAGCTTGGCACCCGCCTCCAGCAACCGCTGCGGCGTCTGCGTCGTGGCCACGCCCACGGTAAATATCCCCGCGCCACTGGCGGCCGCAACCCCCGGCAATGAATCCTCGAAGGCCAGCGCCTGCCTGGCCTCGGCGCCCAGCCGCTGCAGGCCGGTGAGGTAGGGCAGGGGGTCTGGCTTGGGCCGCGCCAGTTCCTCGGCCACCAGCACATGCTCGAACTGCTGGCCAAGGCCCATGGCGTTCAGCATGTGTTCGGCGTTAAGCCGCGGTGCATTGGTCACCACGCACATGCCGATGTCATGGGCCTTGGCATGCTCCAGCAGGCGCAACAGGCCTGGCATCGGGTCAAGAGACGGTGACAGGTCGCGAAACAGCGCCTCCTTGCGGTCGGCCAGCGCCCGGCACTGTTCGACGCTCGCACCGCTAAACAGCTCGGCGAACAGCTCGCCGTTGGCGCGGCCGCTGACCTGGGCATCGAACTGCGCCTGGCTCAGTTCGCGGCCGTCATGCTCACGCAGCAGTTGGCGAAAGGCCTGCAGGTGCAGGGTGTCGGTGTCGGTGAGGGTTCCGTCGAGGTCGAACAGCAGGGCGGTCAGCATGGGGTATCCAGATCAAGAAAACACAAGCCAGGGGATCATAGCCAAAGCTGACGACGAAGGGGGCTGTTCAGCGTGCTCCGAAAAGAGTACAAATGTGCTCCATGGACAATCTTACCCCCAAACGCCGCGCGATTTTCGAATTCATCCGCGAGCGCATTGCCGATCAAGGGCAGCCACCGAGCCTGGCCGATATCGCCACGCGCTTCGGTTTTGCTTCGCGCAGCGTTGCGCGCAAGCACATCACCGCCTTGTGCCAGGCCGGTTATATAGATGTCACGCCGAACCAGGCGCGGGGCATTCGCCTGGCCGAACCGCTGCGTCGGCCAGAAATCCTCGAAGTGCCGGTGCTGGGCCAGGTGGCGGCGGGCGCCCCCATCGGCCCGGACCTCGATATCCACGAACAGTTGCTGATCGACCCCAGCCTGTTCCGCCGCACCCCTGACTACCTGCTTAAAGTGCGTGGCGATTCGATGGTCGACGACGGCATCTTCGACGGTGACCTGGTCGGCATCCTGCAACAGGCCGACGCCCACGATGGCCAGATCGTGGTTGCGCGCCTGGACGGCGAAGTGACCATCAAGCGCCTGCAACGCCAGGGCAGCCGTTACCGGCTGTTGCCACGCAACCCGGCCTATGCACCCATCGATGTGCAGCCTGAACAGGATTTTTTCATCGAAGGCGTGTTCTGCGGCCTACTGAGGCGTGACTGATGGGCGCAGTGGTCGACCTCGACAGGCTGCTCGATCAGCGCCGTGTCTGGCGCGGTCGGCAGGCCCAGGCACGGCCACTCGGCTTGCAGCCGACCGGCCATGCGGCCCTTGATGAGCGCCTGCCTGAAGGCGGCTGGCCGACGGCGGCACTCAGCGAGTTGCTATTGGCCAGCCCCGGTTGCGGCGAACTGCAACTGCTGTGGCCCACACTGGCGCGGCTGAGTACTGAAGGCAGCCGAGTAGTACTGGTGGCACCGCCGTTCATCCCTTACGCACCGGCCTGGCAGGCAGCCGGGGTAGACCTGCGCTGGCTGGTGCAGGTGGATGCCGCCCCTGCCGATGCCTTGTGGGCGGCCGAGCAGTGCCTGCGCTCGGGCAGTTGCGCGGCGGTGCTGTGCTGGCCTGAACGTGCCGATGACCGGGCCCTGCGGCGTTTGCAGGTGGCCGCAGAAACCGGCCAAGCGCTGGCATTCGCTTGCCGGCCGCATCAGGCAGCACACAACCCATCGCCGGCAGCGCTGCGCATTGCCGTCGACACTCGTCCCGCGCAGTGGCGTGTGTTGAAAAGCCGGGGTGGCATGCCTCCGGCGCTGCCCATTGCCTGCCAGGGGAGGGGCTGATGCACCATGCTCTGGGCCTGCATCCTCCTCCCGCAGCTGGCGCTGGACACGGTCCTGCGTGAGCGTGACGACCCTGATACACCCTTGGTGCTACTTGGCGGGCCTGCCCAGCGTCGGGTATTGCAAGCGGTCAGCCCGGCAGCGGCCGCACTTGGGTTGAGGGCAGGGCAGACCCTGACGGCGGCACGTGCCTTGGCGGACGGTTTCACCTGCGTCGAAGCCGACCCCAGGCGTATCGAGCAGGTACAGCAATTGCTGGCGGCCTGGGCCTATCGCTTCAGTGCCCAGGTCAGCCTTCATTACCCACGGGCGTTGCTCCTGGAAGTGGGCTCCAGCCTGCAACTGTTCGGCCCCTGGCCCATGTTCGAGGCACGCCTGCGCCAGGAGCTGGCTGACTTGGGCTTGCGTCAACGCATCGTCCTGGCCAGCAACCCAGTCGCGGCGCGCATGCTTGCCAATGGTCATGATGGCTTGGCCGTGGGCGATGCCGACGCCACCCGTGCGGCGCTGCTAGGCATGCCCATCACACGTATCGGCTTGCCGGCAGACGCCGCCGAAGCCTTTGCCCGCATGGGCCTGCGCCAGCTGGGCCAGGTACTGTCCTTGCCGCGCGATACATTGGCCAAGCGCTGTGCGCCCCAGGTGCAGTTGCACCTCGACCAGCTGCTTGGCCTGCGCAATCTGGGGCTGGCCTTCTACCAGCCACCGGACCGTTTCGAAACCCGGCTGGAGCTGAACTTCGACGTCGAGTCGCATCAGGCGCTGCTGTTTCCGCTGCGGCGCATGCTCAGCGACCTTACCGCCTTCCTTGCCGGGCGCGACTGTGGCGTGCAGCGCTTTTGCCTGCACCTGGAACATGCCGAAGGGCCTGACACCCTGCTCAAGGTGGGCCTGCTGGCTGCCGAACGCGATGCCGCCATGCTGTTCGAACTGGCCCGTGGGCGCCTTGAGCCGCTGCGCATTCCCGCACCCGTACGCAACCTGCGGCTGGTTGCCGAGGACCTGCCAACCTTCGTGCCCCAGCACCAGGCGTTGTTCGACCCTCGTGCGCAGCAGGCGCAACCCTGGGAACAATTGCGCGAGCGGCTGCGAGCTCGCCTGGGGGATGAGGCCGTGAAGGGGCTGAGCGCGGCAGCCGATCATCGCCCCGAATGCGCCTGGCAGCTGACCGAGCAAGGCGCCCAAGGCAGCATGCCGGTTGCCCCGGGCACTCGCCCCGGCTGGCTGCTGCCAGCCCCGATGGCGCTGGACGCCGCCAGCTACCAGGTACACGGCCAGGCCGAACGCATCGAGTCGGGGTGGTGGGATGGCGGCGACGTGCGCCGCGACTACTACCGCATCGAAACCCGTGATGGCCTGCGCGGCTGGGCCTACCGCGACCTGGGCCAGGCCGGCCCGCTGTGGCTGCAGGGGTGGTTCGCATGAGCAAGCAGGGTTATGCCGAGCTGCATTGCCTGTCCAACTTCAGCTTCCAGCGCGGGGCGTCGAGCGCTGACGAGCTGTTCCGGCGCGCGGGTGAACAGGGCTACCAGGCCCTGGCGATCACTGACGAATGCACACTGGCCGGCATCGTTCGGGCCTGGCAGGCCGCCAAGGCGCATCAGCTGCGGCTGATCGTGGGCAGTGAGGTGCTGCTGCAGGAGGGCCCCAAGCTGGTGCTGCTGGTAGAGAACCTGGCTGGTTACCAGAGTTTGTGCGCGCTGATCACTCGGGCGCGGCGGCGGGCGCAAAAGGGCGAGTACCAGCTGTTTCGCGACGACCTGCAGCAGCACCACCAAGGCCTGTTGGCGCTTTGGGTGGCTGATGATCGCGCCGATATGGCCACGGGTGAGTGGTTACGCAGTGTGTTCGGCGAACGCCTGTGGCTGGCCGTGCACCTGCACCGAGGCAGTCATGATGCCCAGCGCCTTCAACGCTTGCGAGGCCTGGCGGCTGAAGTGGGTATCCGCGCCGTGGGTTGTGGCGATGTGCACATGCATGTGCGCGGTCGCCGTGCGTTGCAGGACTGCATGACCGCCATCCGCCAGCACTGCCAGGTGGCCGAGGCCGGGCGCTACCTGTTCGCCAATGGCGAGCGGCACCTGCGCAGCCAGGCACAGTTGGGCGAGCTTTATCCTGCCGACCTGCTGGCCGAGACGCTGGCCATTGCCGAGCGCTGCCAATTTGACCTGAGCGAATTGAAATACCAGTACCCGCGCGAGCTGGTGCCCCAGGGCCATAGCCCGGCAAGCTGGTTGCGTGAACTGTGCGAGCAGGGCTTGCCGTTACGCTGGCCAGGCGGGCCGAGTGACAAGGTGCGTGACGTGCTGGCCAGGGAGTTGGCGCTGATCGAGGAGCTCGGTTACGAAAGTTACTTCCTGACCGTGCACGACATCGTCGCCTTCGCCCGCAGACAGGGCATTCTGTGCCAGGGCCGCGGTTCGGCGGCCAACTCGGTGGTGTGTTTCGTGCTGGGCATTACCGAGCTCGACCCCATGCAGCATCGCCTGCTGTTCGAGCGCTTCCTGTCGCGTGAACGCAACGAGCCGCCTGATATCGACGTGGACTTCGAGCACGACCGGCGCGAAGAAGTCATTCAGTATGTGTTTCGCCGCTACGGTCGTCACCGTGCCGCGCTGACGGCGGTGGTCAACACCTACCACGCCGCGGGTGCGGTGCGCGATGTGGCGCGGGTATTGGGTTTGCCGGTGGACCAGGTGGATGCCCTGGCCAAGTGCTGTGGTCGCTGGAGCGACCGCATTCCCGATGACCAGCGCTTGGCCGAAGCCGGCTTTGAGGCCAGCAGCCCTTCACTGCGGCGGGTACTGGTGCTGGCTGGCGAGTTGATCGGCTTCCCCCGGCACCTGTCGCAGCACCCAGGCGGCTTTGTCATCTCCCAGCAACCCCTCGACCAGCTGGTGCCGGTGGAGAATGCAGCGATGGCGGAGCGCACGGTGATCCAGTGGGACAAGGACGATCTGGACATGGTCGGCCTGCTCAAGGTCGACGTACTGGCGCTGGGTATGCTCAGTGCCTTGCGCCGCTGCTTCGACCTGCTGCAGCGCCATCGCGGCCAGCAGCTGACCCTGGCCACCATCCCCGGCGAAGATCCGGCCACCTACGCGATGATCAGCCGCGCCGAGACCATGGGGGTGTTCCAGATCGAGTCGCGCGCGCAGATGGCCATGCTGCCCCGGCTGCGGCCCAACACGTTCTATGACCTGGTCATCGAGGTGGCGATTGTCCGCCCCGGGCCGATCCAGGGCGACATGGTGCACCCGTACCTGCGCCGCCGCCTGAAGCAGGAGCCTGTCACCTACCCATCGCCGCAGCTCAAGGAAGTGTTCGAGCGTACCTTGGGCGTGCCCCTGTTTCAGGAGCAGGTGATGGAGCTGGCCATGGTTGCCGCCGACTACACACCCGGCGAGGCCGACCAGCTACGCCGCAGCATGGCGGCCTGGAAGCGCCACGGAGGCCTGGAGCCGCACCGCGAGCGGCTGGTGCGGGGCATGCTGCGCAATGGTTACGACCTGGCGTTTGCCGAACGCATCTTCGAGCAGATCAAGGGGTTTGGCAGCTATGGCTTCCCGGAATCGCACGCGGCCAGTTTTGCCTTGCTGTGTTATGCCAGCAGCTGGCTGAAGTGCCATGAACCGGCGATTTTCACCTGCGCGCTGGTGAACAGCTGGCCCATGGGCTTCTACAGCCCTGACCAGTTGCTGCAAGAGGCGCGGCGCCAGGGTATCGAGGTGCGGCCGGTAGATGCCTGCCACAGCGAGTGGGACTGCACCCTGGAGCCTGATGCTGAAGGCACTCTGGCTATTCGCATGGGCTTGCGCCTGGTGCGCGGTTTGGCCGAGGCCGATGCCAGGCGCCTGGAGCAGGCGAGGGCGCAACGGCCCTGGCGCGATGTCGAAGACCTGTGCCAGCGTGCCGGGCTCGACGCACGGGCCCGAGCCCAACTGGCCGATGGCGGGGCGCTGCGAGCCTTGGCCAGCGATCGTCACCAGGCACGCTGGCAGGTGGCGGCGGTACAGCCGCAGTTGCCCCTGTTCGCTGAGGTGCAAGCGGTGCCTGAAACTCCAGTGGACTTGCCTGTGCCCACCGTAGGTGAAGACCTGATGGCCGATTACCAGGCGCTGGGCACCACGCTGGGGCCGCATCCGCTGGCCCTGTTGCGCGCCCGCCTGAGGGCGCTGGGCTGTCGCAGTTCGAGCGAGCTGCAAGGTGTCGAGCATGGCGACAACATTGCCGTGGCCGGCCTGGTAGTAGGCCGTCAACGGCCCCAGACCGCCAGCGGAGTGACCTTCGTCACCCTGGAGGACGAGCACGGGATGGTCAACGTGGTGGTGTGGCGGGACATTGCCGAACGGCAGCGGCGGGCGCTGGTGGGGTCGCAGCTGCTCAAGGTCAGTGGGCGGCTGGAGCAGGAGAACGGCGTGCGGCACCTGATTGCACGGCGGCTGGAAGATGTGAGCCCGTTGCTGCAAGGGCTGGATGTGCGCAGCCGGGATTTCCACTAACCCCCGGCCCCTACCAAAAACCGTGATTCTCGCGTATTCCTTGTGGGAGCGGGTTCACCCGCGAACACGGGCGAAGCCCGTGCCATCCACCGTGTTGCCTTCTTCGCGGGTAAACCCGCTCCCACAGGGGCCGCGCACGCTTTCAGATTGGCAAGATTAAAACGATTCACGGCTCGCCGGTTACACCATCGCCAACCGCTGCTTGCGCGTCGGTGCCGGGAACGCCCGGTCGATTGCCCGAAGGTCCTCGCTGTTCAAGGTCAGCGCACCTGCGGCTGCATTCAGCCGCACATGCTCGGGCGCCACGGCCTTGGGGATGGCGATCACTCCGCCACTACGGGTCACCCAGGCCAGGCTGACCTGGGCCGGCGTGGCGCCATGGCGCTCGGCAATTTCTGCCAGCACCGGGTGCTGCAGCAAGCGCCCAGCCTGGGCCAGCGGGCAGTAGGCCATGGTCGGCAGCGCGCGTTTTTCGCACCACGGCAGCAGGTCGAATTCGATGCCACGCTGCGCCGGGTTGTACAGCACCTGGTTGGTGGCGCATTCAGGGTTGTGCAGTTCGCGCAGGTCGTCGACGTCGAAGTTGGACACGCCCCAGCGCCTGATTTTGCCTTGCTCGCGCAAACGCTCGAAGGCTTCGACAGTTTCTTCCAGCGGGTGCTGGCCACGCCAGTGCAGCAGGTACAGGTCGATGCAGTCGGTACCCAGGCGGGTGAGGCTGCGCTCGCAGGCGGCCGCCATGCCGCGCTGGCTGGCATTGTGCGGGTACACCTTGCTGACCAGAAACACCTGGTCGCGGCGCCCGGCAATGGCCTGGCCAACCACCTCTTCCGCCCCGCCTTCGGCATACATCTCGGCGGTGTCGATCAGGGTCAGGCCCAGCTCGATGCCCTGTTGCAAGGCCGCCACTTCGGCGGCTTTGCGGTCTGGGTCCTCACCCATGTACCAAGTGCCTTGGCCGATGGCCGGGACGCTCGAACCTGCCAGTTTCACGTAACGCATGTCACCTCCGGGATCCGGGTATTGGAAAGCACAACCTCAAGCAGCGCTTGCGCTGCAGTGGAAAGCCTGTGTTCGCTGAGGGCGATCACGCCGATGCGCCGCTCGACCGTGGGCTCCACCAAGGTTATGCAGCGGGCGCCGAGTTCCTGCATGTGGTTGATGCACAGCGCCGGCACGGCACTGACCCCTAGGCCGCTGGCGACCATTCGGCCGATGGTTGCCAGCTGGTGGCTCTCGAACGCCACGGCCAGTTTGCCGTGGTGGGCGGCCACATTCTGCTCCATCAGCAGGCGCACCGCCGAAGGGCGTTGCAGGGCCACGAAGTCTTCGGCCATCAGCTGTGCCCAGCTGACCTGGGGCAGCAGCGCAAGGGGCGAGTCGGCCGGTACCACCGCGACGAAGCGGTCCAGGTACAACGGGTGAAAATCCAGCCCGTCGATGTTGTCCGGCTCGAAGCCGATGCCCAGTTCGACGCGGCGATGGCGTACCAGTTCCAGCACCTGTTCGTTGATCACGTCATGCACCGTGACGTTGACCTTGGGGTAGCGCTGGCGAAATACCTTGAGAGAGTGGGGCAGGAGGTTGCCGGCAAAGGCTGGCATGGCCGCCACCGACACCCGGCCCAGTTGCAGGGTGAAGCGTTGGCGCAGCATCTCTTCAGTGTCGTCCCAGTCTGCCAGCAGGCGTCGTGCCAGCGGCAGCAACACTTCGCCCTCGGCGGTCAGGCTGACGCTGCGCGTGGTGCGGCTGAGCAGGGCGCCGCCTAGGTTTTCTTCCAGGGCCTTGATGGTCAGGCTCAGGGCGGGCTGCGAGATATGCAGGTGCTCACCGGCCTGGGCGAAGCTCTGGTACTTGGCCACGGCGACAAAGGCACGCAGTTGCTTGACGTTCATGACAGGCCTATTGTTTGTTTTGTAAAAGTTATCAATCGATGACGAAAACAAAATTAACAAATCAGTCGCGTGCGGTGAAGATGTCTGCACACGCTCACCGACAGCCTCGTCGGTTCTACAACTACAAAAGGCGGATCAGCATGGCCGGACTGGACAAGCGCGTTGCAACCTACGAACAGGCCCTCGAAGGCCTGACCGACAACATGACAGTGCTGGCCGGTGGTTTCGGCCTGTGCGGCATCCCGGAAAACCTCATCAGCGAAATCAAGCGACGTGGCGTCAAGGGCTTGACCGTAGTGTCGAACAACTGCGGCGTCGACGGCTTCGGCCTGGGCGTGTTGCTTGAAGACCGGCAGATTCGCAAGATGATCGCCTCCTATGTGGGAGAAAACGCCGAATTCGAACGCCAGCTGCTCAGCGGTGAGCTGGACGTGGAGCTGACCCCGCAGGGGACCCTGGCCGAGAAGATGCGCGCCGGCGGTGCCGGAATCCCGGCGTTCTTCACCGCCACTGGCTACGGCACCCCGGTTGCCGAGGGCAAAGAAGTGCGTGAGTTCAAGGGCCGCAAGTACATCCTTGAAGAATCCATTACCGGTGACTTCGCCATCGTCAAGGGCTGGAAGGCCGACCACTACGGCAACGTGGTGTACCGCAACACCGCGCAAAACTTCAACCCGCTGGCGGCCACCGCCGGCAAGATCACCGTGGTCGAAGTGGAAGAGATCGTCGAACCCGGCGTGCTGTTGCCCAGCGAAATCCACACCCCGGGCATCTACGTGGACCGTGTCATCGTCGGCACCTTCGAGAAGCGTATCGAAAAGCGCACCGTCAAGGCCTGAGCGCCATCCACCAGAACAACAAAGAGACCCTGACCATGGCACTGACCCGCGAACAGATGGCGCAACGCGTCGCACGTGAACTGAAAGACGGCTACTACGTCAACCTGGGCATCGGCATTCCGACCCTGGTGGCCAACTACGTACCCGCAGACATGGATGTGATGCTTCAATCGGAAAACGGCCTGCTCGGCATGGGCGAGTTTCCGACTGAAAGCACCCTCGATGCCGACATGATCAACGCCGGCAAGCAAACCGTCACCGCCCGCCGCGGCGCCTCGATTTTCGATTCGGCACAATCGTTCGCCATGATCCGTGGTGGCCACGTCGACCTGACCGTGCTGGGTGCCTTTGAAGTGGACGTACAAGGCAACATCGCCTCGTGGATGATCCCCGGCAAACTGGTCAAGGGCATGGGTGGTGCCATGGACCTTGTGGCTGGCGCCGAGAACATCATCGTCACCATGACCCACGCTTCCAAGGACGGTGAGTCCAAGTTGCTGGCGCAATGCAGCCTGCCGCTGACCGGCGCCGGCTGCATCCGCAAGGTGCTGACTGACCTGGCCTACCTGGAAATCGAAGACGGCGCCTTCATCCTGCGCGAAACCGCGCCAGGGGTAAGCGTTGAAGAGATCATCGCGAAAACCGCCGGCAAGCTGATCGTGCCGGATGATGTGAAGGAAATGACCTTCTGATTCAACGCGCTTCATACATTCCCCTGTAGGAGCAGCCTTGTGCTGCGAAGGGGGCCAGTGCAGGCATTCACATAATGTTTGTCTGTACTGGCCTCTTCGCAGAACAAGGCTGCTCCTACAGGGGTTTTGTGTTTTTGCTGATTTATCCGATAAAACCAATAAAAGGAATTCAACTGTGGCCGCTGAAATCCAAGACAGCCGTTCCGCGCGCTTTGCCTTGCGCTGTTCCAACTGGGCCGAACGCTGGTTCCCCGACTCGTGGGTATTCGCCGCCCTGGCGGTGCTGCTGGTGTGCATCGGTGCCCTGGCCATGGGGGCCAAGCCGACCGACACCGCCAAAGCCTTTGGTGACGGGTTCTGGAGCCTGATCCCGTTCACCATGCAGATGGCCTTCGTGGTCATTGGCGGTTATGTGGTGGCCAGCTCGCCGCCCGCCGCGCGGCTGATCGATCGCCTGGCGCGCATCCCCGGCAATGGTCGCTCGGCAGTATGTTGGGTAGCGCTGATCTCGATGCTGGCTTCCTTGCTCAACTGGGGGCTGTCGCTGGTATTCGGTGGCCTGCTGGTACGCGCGCTGGCGCGGCGCACCGATCTCAAGATGGACTACCGCGCCGCCGGCGCGGCCGCCTACCTGGGCCTGGGCGCAGTGTGGGCACTGGGCTTGTCATCGTCGGCGGCGCAACTGCAGGCCAACCCGGCCAGCCTGCCACCTTCGATCCTGTCGATTACCGGCGTGATTCCGTTCACTGAAACCATCTTCCTCTGGCAGTCTGGCGTCATGCTGCTGGCGCTGGTGCTGGTCTCGCTGTTCATCGCCTATGCCACGGCCCCTGGCCCGAACAGCGCACGTAGCGCCGAAGACTGCGGCGTTGACCCCAGCTTCACCGCGCCACCTGCACCGCAGCGCACTCGCCCGGGTGAGTGGCTGGAGCACAGCCCGATCCTGATCCTGCTGCTGGTGGCCCTGGCCGCTGGCTGGCTTTATCAGGAGTTCGCCACCAAGCCTGCGATTACCGCGATCTCCGGGCTGAATACCTACAACCTGCTGTTCATCATGCTCGGTGCCTTGCTGCACTGGCGCCCGCGCAGCTTTCTTGACGCAGTGGCGCGTGCCGTACCGACCACCACGGGAGTACTGATCCAGTTCCCGCTGTACGGTTCCATCGCTGCCATTCTCACCCAGGTGAAGGGCGTCGATGAACAGACGCTGGCCCACCATATTTCGCTGTTCTTCACCCAGATTGCCACCCATGACACCTATGCCGTGCTGATGGGAGTGTATTCGGCGGTACTGGGCTTCTTCATCCCTTCGGGCGGGGGCAAGTGGATCATCGAGGCACCGTACGTGATGCTGGTGGCCAACGACCTGCAGTACCACCTGGGCTGGGCGGTGCAGATCTACAACGCTGCCGAAGCCTTGCCGAACCTGATCAACCCGTTCTACATGCTGCCGCTGCTGGGCGTGCTGGGGCTCAAGGCGCGTGACCTGATCGGCTTCTCGTTCGTGCAGTTGCTGGTGCACGTGCCGTTGGTGCTGGTGTTGCTGTGGGCGCTGGGTACGACGCTGCAATACGTACCGCCTGTGATGCCATGAAGGCAGGGCCGCTGTGCGGCCCATCGCCGGCAAGCCAGCTCCCACAGGTCCGGCGCATGCCCAAAAAGTGACGCTGTATTTGTGGGAGCCTGGCTTGCCGGCGATGGGCTGCAAAGGAGCCCCAGCATTTCGCCGGCAGTCCACGTATCATTACCAGGCTGCCTCAGCCTGGGAAACCCGCGTCACATGTCTATCCGATTGAAACTGCTGCGTAAGAAACTGGGAATGACCCTGGAAATGCTGGCCGAGAAGACCGGCATGACCAAAAGCTACCTGTCCAAGGTCGAGCGCGGCCTGAATACACCCTCGATTGCTGCCGCGCTAAAGCTCGCACGGGCATTGAACGTCAATGTCGAAGAGCTGTTCGCTGAAGAGCAGGCCGGCCAGAGCCGCTACAGCCTGGTGCGCCATGGCGAACGTCAGGCCCTGGTAGGCGATGGGCAAGGGCCGGGCTATGCAGCCCTGACCAGCCAGGTCGGGCAGCGCAGCCTGCTGCCGTTTCTGATCCAGCCGCCGAACGAGTTCAGCGACCCAACGTTCAAGGAGCACCTGGGCGAGGAGTTTCTGTTTGTGCACGCAGGCCAGGTGGAGGTGGATTTCATGAACGAACGGGTGCTGCTGGAGCAGGGCGATGCCTTGCATTTCAACGCGCAGACACCGCACCGACTACGCTCGGTAGGTGCCCAGCCGGCGCAATTGCTGGTCGTGGTTCACCACGCAGACGAATAAAACCACAGGGGGCAGGGCAACGCCCCCCACGTATTCTCATCCGTGAAACGCAGCGTCCACCGCAGCGGCATTTCTTTGCATAATTTGCATGTCGGTATTTTGACGAATACCCCCATCTCCCATTGAATTTTATTATGGTGTCGGATCATTGACGTAGTGTCATTGTGCCCATAAGCTCAAGTCAACAGCGAAACAACTCCCGCCACACCGAGCAAATAACTAATTGATTTCCTGTTTTTTTGGAGGGGCGTATGCGCACGACTCTGATTATCAAATCGATGTTCTTGCTGGTGTTGCTGAGTGGCGCTGCGCGTGCGGCAGATTCCTATGTAAACCAAAACAGTATCATTCCTGTTTCAACCGCCGGCTGGTTGTTAGCCTTCGCAGTGGTTGGCTTTGTGCTGGTGGCAAACAGAAGAAAAATCTGAGGCTGACCGCCTTTTTTGCAGCGTGGGCAGAGGTTGTTGCAAGCCCGGGGCCTGGCTTGTGAATTTCCCAACCGTTGCTATATTCCCAGTAGCCCTTGAAAGGCCTTGGTTTGCAGAGCAAGGCAGCCTACCTGTAAAGCGTCAAGGTTAGGGCCTCCAGGAAAGACGAGGCCATCGCGGCGGGCTTAAGCCGCGAAGCAGAGCGAGAGTTGGTGTGCTGTTCTCATTCAGTGCTCTTTTTCGGGCCATTTGGCCGGAGGGACCCTCATGATGCGTTCATTGATTGCCGCATTCTGCATGCTGACCGTGTGGTCCAGTGCTGGCAACGCCGATCAGAGCGGTGCGGCTTACCTGCTCAGCCCCGGTGATGTGGTGATGGTTTCGGTGTGGCAGGAAGACAGCCTGCGTCAAGAAGCCACCGTACTACCCGATGGCAGTATTACCTTCCCCTTGGCCGGGCGCATAAATGTTGCCGGGCTGGATGTAACGGCAGTTGAGAAGCAAGTGGCTGCCAAACTCGAAAAATTCCTCCCCGACCCGAACGTCAGCGTTGTCGTCAAGAGCATCGCCGGCAACCTGGTCTATGTCCAAGGCAAAGTGATCAAGCCAGGCCCCGTGCAGATGGCAGGCCCTACCGCAGTGCTTCAGGCGCTGAGCATGTCGGGCGGCCTGGACAAGTTTGCTGACGAAAGCGATATCAAGGTGGTCCGCGGCACCGGTGCTTCCCAAAAGATCCTGCCCGTGCGATATAAGGACCTGGTGTCTGGGCGGGATATGTCCACCAACATCCAACTTCAGGCTGGCGATACGCTGGTCGTTCCTTGATCTTGCCTTTAATAAGAACATTTAATGCCTCTTCTTAGAACAACTAGCATTGCAACGGCAATCTTGGTCTTGCCGTTCACGGACGCGGTCCTGGCGGCAAATTGGCAGTCTACGGTAGTGGTACCGACATCCGTCGAATATGACAGCAACCCTTTGTTGCTGACCTCGGGGGAAAAGGGTGTAACGCGCACGATCATCGCGCCGGACTACACCCTGATCGGTACCTTCGGCCAGGACGAATTGAGGTTGGGGCTGGGCATGCATGTGTTGCGCTCGTCCGACACGGATGTGGTCGACGACCGTGAAGACCCTGATATCAGCCTGGGCTGGCAGCGCACCACCGAGCGTGGGCGTTTCGGCCTGGTGGCGCGCTACAACGAAAGTTCGACACTGTCGGGGACAGTGCTGGATACCGGGGTGATCACCACTGACGGTACGCAAAAGCTCTACACCCTGACCGGCAACTGGAGCCAGGCGGTTACCGAGCGCAGCACCTTGAGCAACGAAACCACTTTTAACCGTGCCCGTTATGACATCAGTACGCTGACGGGGTACGACGAACTGGCAAACGTGTTTACCTGGACCTATGCCTGGAGCGAGCGGGCCGATGTGTATACCCGCTTCGGTGCCCGACGCTATGAGCCAGAGCAGGACCTTACCGCGACCGCGTCCAACAGCTACACCCCGGCAGTCGGCATCAAGTACCAGCTTGCCGAAGGCCTGAGCGCCGATGCCCACATTGGCGTCAACCAGGTGTCTGGCGACGACGGCGGTCGACGCGGGGAGGGTGGGGTGGCGTTGCTCTACACCGGCACGCGTGCCATTGCCAGCCTGACCGCCGAGCGCAGCACGGTGGCCAGTGCTGAAGGCGGCTTTGCCGAGCTGGACCAGGTGCGTGGCGTGTGGAGTTACGCGCTCACCGAACTGGACCGGGTGGGCGCTGACGCTGCCTGGCAAGACAGCAAAGGGCAGAGCCCTAATACATTGCAGACGTACAGCGTCTGGGCCAGCCGCCAGTTTTCACCTTACTGGGACCTGCGTCTGTCGCTGATGTACAAGGAGCGGCAACAGGACCAGGCGCCCGATGCAACCGCTACGATCGTTGGTTTGACGTTGACGTACAGGTACCCCGACATCTGAACTTCAGGCAGGTGGCCCCATGAAGTCTGACTACGAACTCTCCATCAGAGATTACATCGCCATTATCAAGGACAGGGCCCTGGTGTTAGGGGTGAGTGCCGTAGTCATTCTTGCCGCGACCGTGGCGGTCGCGTTGATGGTGCCGCCGCTCTACCAGTCGACCGGCACCATCCTTGTGGAGTCACAGCAGATTTCCCCCGAGCTGGTGTCGACCAACACCACCAGCTTTGCCGATGAGCGCATCGAGGTGATTCGCCAGCGGGTGATGACCCGCGAGAACCTGCTGCGCATTATCGACAAGTACAACCTGTTCGCCGACAAGCGCTTGAGCGAGTCCGACAAGATCGACCAGATGCGCAATGCCATCGTGGTCGAAACCCTCACCACGTTCGTGCGCGGGCGAGGCGAGGCGACGGTTGCGTTCAATGTGTCCTTCGAGCACAAGCAGGCGGAAGTCGCCAAGGAAGTGGCCGACGAACTGGTCACCCTGTTCCTTAACGAAAACCTCAAGCAGCGCACCGAGCGGGCCAACGAAACCACCGAGTTTCTTACCCAGGAGGCCAACAAGCTGGGCGCCGAACTGGCCAGCCTGGAGAACCAGCTGGCCGACTTCAAACAGGCCCACGCCAATGCCTTGCCAGAGCACCAGACCCTGCGCATGAACATGCTCTCGCGTTCGGAGCTGGAGTTCCGCGAAGTCGACCGTGACTACAAGGCCGCCCAGGAAGAACTGCGCTACCTGGAGCTTGAGCTGTCGGCGGCCAATGCCGGCCTGGCCACCAAGACTACCGAAGGCAGCAAGCCAGCCAGTGCCGACCAGTCCCAGGACCTGCCAAGCCTGAAGGCCGAATATGCCCGGTTGCTGACCCGCTACAAGGATGCCCACCCGGATGTGGTAGCGGTCAAGCGCAAGATCCAGGCGCTCGAAGCCAGCGGCGGGCGCACGGCCACCACGTCCACAGTCAGCCTCGACGTGGCGCGCGTTCGCGCCAAGATGAGCGCGGCCCAGGAACGTATCAGCTCGCTGGCCGATCAGAAGCGCGAGCTGACCAGAAAGATGGAGGGCTACGAGGCCGAAATCCTCGAGGCGCCGCAAGTCGAGCGTGGCCTGGTGACCTTGATGCGTGACCACGATAACGCGCGCAAGAAGTATGAAGAAATCCGCGCCAAGGAGATGGGCGCGAAGATTACCGAAAGCCTGGAGCAGGAGAACAAGGCCGAGCGCTTTGTGCTGCTGGAGCCACCGCTGATGCCTGAAAAACCGATCAAGCCTAATCGCAAGAAGATCGCTGCGTTGGGCCTGGTGCTGGCACCGGCAGGCGGCGGCGCCTTGGTGATGCTGCTGGAAATGCTCAACCAGCGCGTGCGCGGCGTCGGTGCTCTGGAAAACCTGCTGGGCAAACGGGTGCTGGTGGCAATCCCCTACATCGATACCCGGGCCGACGTGGCCAGGCGCAAACGCTGGCGTAACTGGCTGATCCTGGCGGCACTGGCGTTGGCGGCTATCATGGTAGTGCTGGTGCACGTCTTCTACATGCCACTGGATGTGCTGTTGTTCAAAGTCATATCTCGGTTTGCATAGGGAAAGCAGTGATGGACAGGACCAAGCCGTCTGTTGGCAATAATCTTCACCAGGTTACCCCGGGCACCCCCCAGGCATTGTCACCCGCCCCCGGCACCGCGCTGGCGGAAGTGCCAGGCCAGTTCGATTATGTGAACACCAAAGTGGTGCCGCTGCGGGCGGACCATCTGGAGCGCCACCGCATCGTGGCGTACAACAAGAACTCCAACATGAACGGGCCGATCGACCTGCTGCGCACGCAGGTGCTCAGGGCCATGGAGGAGAACGGCTGGCGTACCCTGGCGATCACCTCGCCAACGCCTGAGGCGGGCAAGACGGTGCTGGCGATCAATCTGGCCATGAGTATTGCTCACCACACGACCAAGACTGCGTTGCTGGTGGACTTTGACCTTCGCCGGCCCAAAGTCGGCAGTACCCTTGGCCTGCCCATGGAGCAGGCGCTGAACGAGTACCTGACGGACAAGGCCGAGTTGCAGGAATGCCTGGTCAACCCGACGTTGCCGCGCTTTGTGGTGTTGCCGACACGTGTGCCGGTGCCGATGTCGACCGAGATGCTGTCGTCGCCCAAGGTGAACAACCTGATCAGTGATTTACGCAACCGCTACGACTCGCGCATCTGCATTTTCGATTTGCCGCCACTGCTCAGCTCTGACGATGCGATCACCGTGATACCCAAGTTCGATTGTGTACTGCTGGTGGTGGCCAACGGGATGAACAACAAGAAGGAAATCGAGGACTGCCTGCATCACCTGGCCACGGTGAACCTGGTCGGGACGGTGCTGAACAAGGCTGACGAGCAGCCGCGAACCTATTATTAAGGTTCGAAATTTTGGGGCTGCTTTGCAGCCCCCAAAGATCTCAGCCCTGATGCAGGCTCCAGGGATACTGCAACTCCCACTGCCACGCATGCCGCACGATCTGTTCCAGCGAAGCAAACTCCGGCCGCCAGCCCAGCACCTGCAGCGCCTTGCTCGCATCCGCCACCAGCCGTGGCGGGTCGCCAGCGCGGCGTGGCGCGTCAAGGGTATTGATCTGCCGCCCGGTCACTACCCGGGCTGTATCGATCACCTGCTGTACCGAAAAGCCCAGGCCATTGCCCAGGTTGAACGCGGTGCGCTCGCCACCCGCCAGTAAATAATCCACCGCCAACGCATGCGCCGCCGCCAGGTCGGCCACATGCACGTAGTCGCGGATACAGGTGCCATCCGGCGTATCGTAATCCCGGCCAAACACCGTCACCGCCTCGCGGCGGCCTGAAGCGGCCTGCAGGATCAACGGGATCAAGTGGGTTTCCGGTTCGTGGCGTTCACCCAGCTGGCCATCGGGGTCGGCACCGGCGGCATTGAAGTAACGCAGGCATACAGACTTCAAGCCATAAGCCCGGTCAAAGTCCTCGAGAATCTGCTCGACCATCCACTTGCTCAGCCCATAAGGGTTGATCGGCCCTTTGGCATGCGCTTCATTGATTGGTACGTACTGCGGGTTACCGTAAACGGCGGCACTGGAAGAAAACACCAGGTGCTTGATGCCGGCATTCACCATGGCCTGCAGTAAGGCGAGGGTGGCGGCGACGTTGTTCTGGTAGTACTTGCCTGGTGCGCTGACCGATTCGCCCACCTGGATGAACGAAGCAAAGTGGAACACCGCATCGAAGTGGCAGATGCCGAACAGCACATCCAGGGCAGCTTCGTCGGCAATGTCGAGCTTGGCCCACTGGATGCCGGGGCCAGGCGAAAGCAGGTCCGCCACCACCACCTCATGGCCGGCACCGAGCAGGTGCTTGACCATGTGTGAGCCAATGTAGCCTGCACCACCCACTACCAGAAATTTCATCCGCACCTCCTGGAATCTGCTGTTTACAGACGCAGTGAACCGTCCCTGAAACGTGCAGGTGGGATGATCAGCTACAGGTGACCTGAGCGTAGATGGCCCTATGCCCTATTTCAAGAACAGCCAGTTGGACATGTAGTTGCCGTCGAACGTAATGCTGTACTGCCCATCCTTGTAGGCCACCGGCAATGCCTTCAATTGTGCCTGTGCATCGCGGGCGAACAGTTTCAGACCGGCGGGTGCCTTGATTGTCAAAGTGCCTTGAAGCGGTTCCACGTTGAACGGCGTCTTGTCATCGGCCTTGGGCATGGCACGCGTGCCCAGCGACAGCAGCAGCTCACGCGACTGGCCCAAGGGTTTGCCGTCCAGGCTCTGTACCGCGACGCTGGCGTAAGGTGTTTTCGTCTGTACCTGTACGGCCCCCAGGCTGATCGAGCGACCACCCAGCCAGCCGGTGGCGGCCTGGGTCAGTGGCGTGTCGATGGTATAGATGCCTTGTTGCCAGTTGCGCTTGAGCTCGCCGGTGTCGGTCACCGACTCCTTTGCATCGGCGGGCAGCAGCGATTGCCCCGGGTCCTGCAACACTTGCGCGCCAGACGGGATGGCAGCGGGTTTCAGCCAGGGCAGTTCCGGTGTCGGCGGCAGGGCAATCTGCAACTGGCCCTTTTCCATGGCCGTGCGCAGCAGTACCGAATTGCGCGGGGTGATCTCCTGGTTGTAGAGGGTGGCGGGCGTCGGCGCGAACACGTAGCGGGTCGTTGCCGGCTTGACGTCCGCACGGCGATAGAGCAGGGCGGCTGCGGGCAGGGTGGCGATCATCGCCGGGTCGTTGTACGCGTGCCAGTTGTCCGCCGTGCGCCAGCCCGGGTTGAACCCTTGTTGGCTATAGGCGTACTGCATCATGGCGTCCCAGCCCTGGTGGCTGGCGGTGCCGGCTACATACAGCGGCAACGAGTGGCGGTCGGGCAGCGGGAACGGCTCGGCGTTCCACTCGGTGACGGTGAGCGGTTTGCCGACCACCTGGGCGGCGGCGATCCAGTCGATCATGCCGTCGCTGGTCAACGGGTTTTTCTCCAGCTGGCCAATGGCGCCGTAGCTGTGGGCATCGACTACATCGCCTGCGGTCAGCGCCGGCAGTGCGCTCAGGCCGTTGCCGCCCCAGGTGCTGGTCGTGGCAATCGGCACTTTGACGCCCAGGCCACGCAGGTGGGCGATCATGTCGGCGTTGAAGCGTTGCTCCAGGTCGTTGAGGAACAGCTTCGACGGGCCATGCTCCCAGGCACGCCAGGTAAGGTCGGCGGGCAGGTCATGCTGCCTGGCGAAGGCTTTGGCTGCTGCCATGTAGCGCTGGCTATGGCGCGGTACGTCCTTGTCCGGCATCAGAGCGTTACCGTAGTGCTGGGTGAGGTCGTTTTCGTTGGTGATCAACACGGCGGCGATGGCCGGGTCGTCCTTGTAGGCCAGGCCGGTGTATTCGTTCACATGGGTCAGGTACTGCTCCGCGAAGCGTTTCATTGCTTTCTGGATGCTGTCGTTCATGTAGGCGTAACCCTTCAGGTCTGCGCGGCCCTCCTTTTCGGGCAGTTCATCGAAGTCTTCAATGTTGTCGTTGGCGGTCAACGCACGTTGCACGTGCATGTCCAGCCAGATGTAGATGCCTTCGTCCTTGAGTGCCTTGATCCACAGGTCGAGCTTGCGCAGCGATTCGGCGCTGAGCTGCTGGGTATCGCGCACCAGGCTGCCGTCGCCAAACACGTTCGGGCTGACCCACGGCGAATCGTGGTGGTGCAGGCGCACCAGGTTGAAGCCCAGTGCCGACAGGCGCTTGGCCTGTTGGCGGATTTCCTCGTCCGGGCTCTTGAACAGCGAATAGGCAGACAGGTTGGTGCCCCAGAAGCGCACCGGGGTGTTGTCTGCGAACATCAGCTGTTCGCCGACCGTCTTGACGAAACCGCGCTTGCCGGCGGGCTTTTCCGCGGCGTTGAGGAACGACAGGTCCACCGGCGAGGTGCGCCAGTCCAGCTGGTCATCGGGCCAGCTGGCGGGGTCGGCAAGGCCGAAACGCTCGGTGGGGGTGGGCCCCAGCTCGATGTTGCCGGTAACGTTGAGTACCGCCTTCAGCTGCTGGCGGCCGGCGCTGATCGGGTCTTTGTAGAGAAACGCACGCAGCTCGGACGGGTTGCCGCGCTCGAAAAAGACCTTGGCCAGTGGCGGATCGAAGCGCATCTCGACGCGTCGGCCCTGGTCCGCCTTGCCCCACGACCAGCCACGGTTGTCGGGCAGCAGTTGCGGGGCGCCCATGTCGCCGGCGATTTGCGCCGGGTCGAACTGGAACACCATGCCGCCGCCCATCACCCCGGCCTGGCGGCTGTGGGCGGTAAGGTCGAAGGCCCAGCTCAGGGTTTGTGCCTGTTCCTTGCGGATATCCGCCTTCAGGTCAAAGTCCAGCTCCTTGTTCTTGCCCAGCAGCGTGTACTGGTAGGGGCCATTGACCTTGAAATCGGTGTAAAAGCCGGTCCAGCTCCAGTTGGCCGCCCAGAAGTCGAACTTGGCTTTCATCACCGGCCCGCCGCCGTATGTCACCGTAGGCAGGCCATTCTGCTCATCGACACTGACCTGCCACTGCGAAGCCCAGCCGGCCAACGGCAGTAAAGCCAGGCCAGCCATGGCCGAAGCCTGCACAAGGTGACGCAGGGTAAGCACGTTCATGGACATTACCTGGGTTGAAGGCCGGTTTCGGCCAGCTCGGTAGCCGGGCTGTCGTCAAGCCGGCGGACCATCTGTATGTACGCCACGCCAAGCCCCGCGATTGACCAGTACACCACCGGTATGAAGGTGATGCTGCTGACGGTGAAAATGATCACCAGAATGCCGATGAGTGTTGCCAGCAGCACTCGCCCCAGCTGTCGTCGTTCGTCATCCTTGTCGGGGAAAGTGAGCATGGCCCTGCGGATACCCCTCAACACCACAGCAAAGAACGCAACGAACAGGCCGAGCCCGACCAGCCCCACCCGCAGCGCCAGGTTGATGTAGGTGTTTACGATGTCGATGATGCCTTCGCCCTGAATCATCGACTGCATTTCCGGGGTGTTGCGAAAGTCGAACGAGCCGAACAGCGGGTTGCGCTGGATGACGATCCAGGAGTTGTCCATCAGCCGCTCGCGGTACGTGATGTTCTCTTTTTCGATGTTGCCGATGTACGGCAAAAGGTCCAGCACCTTGTCACCGCCCGGTACGACGGTCAGCAAGGGCAGCGCCAGCATGCCAGCCGCGCCCAGCAGCGCCAGGCGCCTGACCGCGCCTTTGCCCATGGCAATGAACACCACCACGATGACCACGACGCCGATCCATGGCCCACGTGACAACGGCGCGAACAGCCCGGCGGCCAGCAGCAGGGCGCCCATGGCCCGGTGTAGCGGGCGTTGCACATACCCCTGGACGAACAGGAACAGACCGATGGCCACGCTCATCACATAACCCAGGGCAATCGCCTGGCCGGTGGTGACGCTGGCCCGCAGCGCGCCGCCGCGGCTGAGGTAGCCGGACATGCTCCACGGCACCCCCATTGCATCGATCAGGGCGCTGTACAGCAACCAGTGGCGCACATATTCGGCCACGGCGATCAACGCCATGACGAAGGCGGTGAGCACGAAGGCCAGCATGGTATCCTTGAAATCGCTGATATGGCGCAGGCCACGGCTGGCCACGTAGTACGGCAGGAATACGTCGACATACAGGTACAGCGCCTGACGCAGGGTGTCGGTGAGGGTGGTTTCGCGCAGATACAAAACGCTCATCAGCAGCAGCCCGGCCGCCAGCAGCCTGTCCGCCCAGGTACGGCCGAAGCGCAACGTGTCCGCTTGCCGGCGCAGCTGCAGCGCGGCCGGCAGCAGCACGCACAGGGTGAGCAGGCGGATATGGTTGAGGTCGACCAGGTAGTTGACCACGCCAAACCCGGGCACCTGCACCGATGCCGGCGGAATCAGGAACAGCAGCATGTAGAACAGCGCCATGGGGTTGTGCTCGCGGCGCCCTGCAAGCAACAGGATGACCGCGCCTGCACCCAGGTACAGCCAGAAGCTGTGCGAGGCAAAGGCCAGCACCGTCAGCAGGAACCAGAGATTGCGCCGGCGCTTGTAGTCGCTGAGCGGAATAAGGTCGGTGGCGGGTCGCCGCGCCATCAGGAAGACCACGCTCGCCAAAAACAGGATGACGATCAACGCACGAAAATGTTCAGGCATCGGCTATGTACACCTTTCCCTCGGTGGGCAACGGCTAGCATCGTGGCTAATTGAAACTATAGTGACTTTTAGCCAATCAGTCAGAGATTGAAGTCATGCCGTCGATTGATGTGTCAGCCGCTGCGAGCCTGCGCAACCGGGCCTTGAGGGCCGGGTCGTGGAACCTGGTCTCGCAGGTGGCTTCTCAGGTGATGCGCCTGGGCGGCAATCTGATCATGGCCCGCTTGCTGCTGCCGGAAATGTTCGGGGTGATGGTCATCGCCACCACCGTTTCGGTACTCCTGCATCTGCTTTCCGATGTCGGCCTGCGCCAGAACATCATCCAGAGTCACCGGGGTGACGACCCGGATTTCCTCAACACCGCCTGGACCGTGCAGATCATTCGCGGCTTCCTGCTGTTTGCCCTCACCCTGCTGCTGGCGGTGGGCGCCTGGTTGGCCCAACTGGCGGAACTATGGCCTGCGGACTCCACCTATGCTGCCCCGGTGCTACCGATGGTGCTGGCGGTAACTGGCCTGTCGGCAGCCATCTGGGGATTCCAGTCCACCAAGATAGATGTGGCTGTAAGAACTTTCCAACAAAAGCGCGTGGTGCTGGTCGACCTGGCCTCGCAGGTGGCCGGCCTGGTGGTGATGCTGGTGCTGGGCTTGCTGACCCATTCGATCTGGGCCCTGGTGATCTCTGGCCTGGTTTCGGCGGTAGCCTGGACCGTGCTAGGGCATACCGCCCTGGAGGGCCCGAACAACCACCTGCGCTGGGACCGTACGGCGCTGACCGAGTTGATCGTGTTTGGCCGCTGGATCCTGTTGTCGTCGATGGTTGGCGTGCTGGCCATGTACGGTGACCGCATCTGGTTTGGCGCCAGCATGTCGGCGGCGCAACTGGGGGTGTATTCGATTGCCGTGCTGATTCTTGGCGCGGTGCAGACCGCGCTGATGAAAATTGTCGGTGCCGTGGCGCTTCCTGCCTTCAGTGAAGCGGCAAGGGCCGATGACAAGGAACGCCTGACAGCGCTGTATCACCGCTTCCGCCTGCTGGTCGACCTGCTGGTGCTGTTCATCTGCGGTGGTTTCCTGACCGCCAGCCCTCTGCTGATTGGCTGGATGTACGATGATCGCTACCGTGAAGCTGGCCCTATGCTGGCAATTCTTTCGCTGTCGTTCATCATAATGCGCTATACATTGGCTCATCAGGTGTGGATTGCCTTGGGCCTTACCAAGTATCAGGCCATGGACAACATCATCCGCCTGGTCTCGCTATGGGGGCTGCTGCCGCTATTGCTGGCGATTGGTGGTGTGGAGTGGGCGATCTGGGGGGTTGCCCTGCATGCCGTGCCAACCCTGGTGCTGGTTGTGTATGTGAACTGCAAACTGGGCATGTTCAGCCTGAAACGTGAGCTGGTAGTGCTGCCGATGCTGCTGGTCGGGGCTCTGTGCGGGGCGCTGCTGACGGCCTTTTTCGACTGGTTGTAAAGCGGCGTGCTGGGTGTAACTTTCATGGGTACAGGTCACGGGATCATGGGCAAGCTCACTTTTTGTACTGCGCAGTTGGGCCGTAGAGGCTTTCTCCAGAGTTGTGTCTTGCTCGGTGTGGGTGGGGCGGTGTTCGGCGCCTCGGCGTCCGTGGCTGGCAAACCTGTCGAACCGCCCGGGTTCGTGATAATCAACGGTTGGGTATTGCCGTCCCGTTACCTGCGGAACCAGCCAGCATGATCAAGGACTTTCAGCAGCACAAAACGCTGCGCGACAACTACGATTTCTGCATCATCGGTGCCGGCCCGGCGGGTATTACCCTGGGCTTGCGCCTGGCCGCCGCCGGCTGGAACGTATTACTCGCCGAAGGTGGTGGACGCGAGTATGCGCCGCACTCGCAAGGCTTGTACGCCTGCGCATCCACGGGCCTGGAGCTGTATGCCGAGGAGACCCGCCTGCGTTACCTGGGGGGCACCTCCAACCACTGGGCCGGCCGTTGCCGGCCTTTCACCCCGTCGGATTTTACCGTCGCCCCGCCAGGTGACTTGCCCGGTTGGCCGATTCCCTATTCGGAGATCGAAGGCTACTTGCCGGCGGCCATGGACATCGTCGACTTGCCAGCCGGCTCGGATTTTCGTGCGATGAATACCGGCCTGGATGGCGGTGACTTCGAGGCAGACCGCTTTTTGCTCAGCACCCCGACACGTTTTGCGCAAAAGTACGCCACGGCACTGGAGCAGACCAAAGGCCTGGACGTGTTCATCAACTGCAACTGCGTGGACCTGGAGTTCGACAAAGGCTCCGGCCACCTGGCTGCGGTGGTTCTATCCGACTATGAACGCAATCGTCAGCGCCTGGTGGCAAGGCACTTCATTCTGGCTACGGGGGCCATCGAGAACGCCCGGCAGTTGCTTAATAGCCAGACCCTGGTGGCAGCAGGCGTAGTGAGCAAGGAAGGGCTGGTCGGCGGATGCTTCATGGAGCATCTGAACATCGACCTGGGCACGTTCATCCTCAAGTCCGGGCAGGACCCGGAGCCGCGCCAGTATTACACCACCGATGCCTTCGTCGACGAGTACAAGGCCGGTAAAGGCAATGTCACCGCCGCGCTGCTGGCCGATGTGCAGACCTATGGCCGCACCGCCGAGGTCAAGCATTTTCTCGAGAACCTGGCTTGCGACATGGGGGTTGCCAGCAAGATCGCCTTCGTCGCCAAGTTCAGCTGCCCCGGTGACGGCGTGATCAGCACCATGATCGAGCAGTTCCCCAACCTGCACAGCCGCATTTCGCTGCTGGACGAACAGGACGCACTGGGGGTGGCCAAGGTCAATGTCAACTGGGCGCTGAGCGCCGACGACCGGCACACCATCAAGTGCATTGGCAGCGAACTGGCCAAGCAGTTCGCTGAAATGGACCTGGGCTTCGTCAAGCTGAACGACTTTGTCTATGACACTTCGATACCGCTGACGATGGCGCCGCACGCTCACCACATGGGGACCACACGCATGGCCGCCTCGCCACAGTTCGGCGTTGTCGATGCCAATTGCAAGGTGTTCGGTACCGAGAACCTGTATGTCGCCGGCAGCAGTATCTTCGCCAAGGGCGGCGCTTCCAACCCGACCATGCCGTTGTTGCAGTTTGCCGTGCGGCTGGCCGACCACCTCGATACCAGGATGAGGGCGGCTAGCGGCGCCGCTGCATGATGCAGGTTGTACATGGGTTGAGCGCTGCGGTCAGCACCTAGAAGAACGAGACCGGAACGCCTCAGGACACTCCAGATTGTTCAGATCGCGAGGCCAGGCAGTATGAAGGGATGGATACGCAAGGCAGTGGCGCACTACGCTCATGCAACCGGGCGAGGGGGCAAGTTCTACAGGAGGTTCTGCAACCCTTCTGGTCTTGAATGGGGTGCCTACCTCGCCCGATGGGGGAACTTTCACTCTGTCGGCAGCAACTTCTTCGTCAATACAGGCTGCAAGTTTCTCGACCCTTCGCTGGTTCGCATCGGTAACAGCGTGGGCTTGTCCGACTGCACGCTGATCGGTCATGACGGGGTGGTATTGCTGATCGAACATCGCTTTGGCAAGCACCTGGATTCGGTCGGTTTCATCGATATCAAGGACAACTGCTTCATCGGCCATGGCGCGATCATCATGCCCCGCGTGACCATCGGCCCGGAATCGATTGTGGCCGCAGGCGCGGTGGTGACCAAGGACGTGCCACCAGGCACCGTGTTTGGCGGCAACCCGGCGCAGTTCATCTGCACCACCGAACAGTTGATCAAACGGGTCGAGGCGCGTTGCGAAAGTTACCCGTGGATCGAACTGGTAAAACAGCGCAACGGCGCTTACGACCCGGAAGTTGAACCGCTGTTGATGGCGCAAAGGCGCCAGTACTTCTTCGGGGACGGCAACAATGGCTAGCAAACCTGTGGATGTCATGGTGGTCAACTTCAATACCGCCGGGCTGCTGCAGCCGATGTTCGATGCGCTGCGCCGGGCCGACAGCGAGCGGCTGGCCAGTTACCTGGTAGTAGACAACGCATCGCGCGATGACTCGGTGCAGCGCATGGCCCAGGTGTGCCCCGAGGCACTGCTGCTGAGTAACAAGCAGAACGTGGGCTTCGGCCGGGCCAATAACCAGTTGCTGGCGCACCTGAAGGGCAAGTACGCCTTGCTGCTCAATACCGATGCCTTCGTTGCCGCCGACTCCCTGCAAAAAACCCTCGACTACATGGACGCTCACCCGGAGTGCGGCGTGCTAGGGGTGCGCCTGGAAGGCCGCGACGGTGATCTGCAGCCCAGCTGCCGCTACTTCCCAACGCCGCTCAACGTCTTTGTCGGGCGTACCGGGCTGGGGCGGTTTTTTCCGGGGCTGAAGATGGTCGATGAAATGACCTGGGACCACGCCTCGGTGCGCGAGTGTGACTGGTTACCGGGTTGCTTCTATCTGGTGCGCCGCGAAGTGCTGGACAAGGTGGGCCTGTTCGACCCGCGTTATTTTCTTTATTACGAAGAGGTGGACCACTGCAAGCGGGTGAAGGAAGCCGGCTGGAAAGTCGTGTTCTACCCGCATACCACCGTGGTGCACATCGGGGGCGAAAGCTCCAAGTCGGTGGCAGAGCTGGAGGCGGCCAGCCGGCAGATCTCGTCCTACCAGATCGAAAGCGAGCTGTTGTATTTCCGCAAGCATCACGGGGTGGCGGGCCTTGCCCTGCACATGGTACTGGTCACCCTGGGTGACCTGGTGCTGGCACTCAAGGCGCTGTTGAAGCGACGCGGCTGGGGCGCGATTCAGGCCTGCTGGCGTCATTGCCGGGCGACCTGGTCACTGTTGTTCAAGACCCGGTACGCCAGCCAACCGACAAGGTAGGTAAAGCCATGTTCGAGAATATTCGTGCCGACCTGCGCGCCCATGGCGGAGATTGGGGCGCGCAGGGCTTCTGGGTACTGCTGGTGTATCGCTTCGGCCGCTGGCGCTACACCGTGCGCCCGGCACTGCTGCGCAAACTCTTCTCGCTGGTCTACAAGGTGCTGTTCAAGTTCGTGCAGATCATCACCGGTATCGAACTGCCGTGCGAAGTGGTGATCGGCCGCAACTTCGTCATCGACCATTTTGGTGGCATCGTCGTCAGTGGCTATGCCCGGTTTGGCGATGACTGCCGCATTCGCAACGGTGTGGTGGTGGGCTTGAAGAACGTCGATGAGCCGATTGCCCCGGTGTTCGGCAACAACGTCGATATCGGCACCGGGGCCAAGGTGCTGGGCAGCATCCGCATTGGCAACAACGTGATCATCGGCGCCAATGCCGTGGTGCTGGTGGATGTGCCGGACAATTGCCTGGCAGTAGGGGTGCCAGCCACCATCAAGGCCAGGCAGCCAGCCGCCACGGCCGCCGCCGAGTGAGGCCCATGGCGGCAGTAACCGGTGTGGTGGTCATTGGCCGCAACGAGGGCTCGCGCCTGGAGCGCTGCCTGCGTTCGCTGGTAAACGGTGCGGGCAAGGTCATGTATATCGACTCGGGCTCCACCGACGGCTCGCTGCAACTGGCCCGCAGCCTCGGGGTGGAGGTGTTGGCGCTGGACATGGCCATCCCGTTTACCGCCGCGCGCGCGCGCAACGAAGGCTTCAGCGCCTTGCAGCGGCTGCTGCCTTCGATGCAACTGGTGCAGTTTGTCGATGGCGATTGCGAGGTGGATGCCCACTGGCTGGCCACGGCGCAGGTGTTTCTCGACCAGCACCCCGAGGTGGCGGTGGTGTGTGGTCGCCGACGGGAGCGCTTCCCGGAGCGGTCGGTGTACAACCTGCTCTGCGACCTGGAATGGGACACCCCCATCGGTGAAGCCAAGGCGTGCGGTGGCGATGCGCTGATGCGGGCAGACGCTTTTGCCGCCGTCGGTGGTTTTCGCGCCGAGCTGATTGCCGGTGAGGAGCCTGAACTCTGCGTGCGCTTGCGCGCCAAGGGCTGGAAGGTCTGGCGCCTGGCCGCCGAAATGACCCTGCACGACGCTGCCATGACCCGGTTCAGCCAGTGGTGGCGGCGCAGCCTGCGTGCCGGCCACGCCTATGCCGAAGGGGCCTACCTGCATGGCCAGCCGCCCGAGCAGCACTGGTTGCGCGAGTCACGTCGGGCCTGGCTATGGGGCCTGGGCATACCCTTGGTGATCGTGCTGGCCTGCCTGCTGCTGGGTGGCTGGGGCTTGCTGTTGCTATTGATCTACCCGTTGCAGGCGGTGCGCCTGGCCCGTCGCGGTGGCAAGTCGGCGCGCGAAAACTGGCTGCAGGCGGTATTCCTGGTGTTGGGCAAATTCCCGGAAATGCTCGGCCAGCTGAAGTTCTTGCGCCACCGCTTCGCGGCCGGCAAATCAGCGTTGATCGAGTACAAATGAGAGATGACCATGATGCTCGGCACCCTCGTTAAAAGTGTGTTTACCTTGCAACCGGGCTACTCGTTGCGGGCGTTGAACAACAAGTACAAGTTGATGCTGCAAATTGCCAGGCAATGGCCTGAGTTGAATGGTTTCATGCAGCGCATCACGGCGGCACTCGGCGAGCAAGGCGTGCGGCGGCTGGGTGTGGACTGCATCGGTGTGGTGCAGTGGCCTTACCTCAGCAAATGCTGGGAAGCCCCGCAGCGCCTGGCGGTGGTCGCTTCGCACTATGAAGTGCTGGCCGGCGAGTTTCCGGCGCTGTTGCTGCTGGGGCGGGACGAAAGCCTGACGCTGTGCGATCTGGCCAGCCATTCGCCGGGCTGCCGCCTGGTGCTGGACCGGCCGATCTGGTTCAAACGCGAAGGCGAGTTGGTGCTGAACCTGTTCCAGGGCGACCTGCGCGTGGCTTCACTGGCGTTCACCCTGTGCTGCAGCCAGGGCGAACTGTGCCTGTTCATCGGGGCCGTGCAGGGCATCCACAAAGGCATCGACAGCGAAACCTCATTGGCTATCTACCGCGACCTGACCAAGGACTTCGAAGGCCTGCGCCCGCGCAGCCTGGTGCTCGAAGCGCTGAAGTGCCTGGCCCGGACGCTGGGTGTCACGCACCTGTATGCGGTCAGCGATGACTGCCGGCACCATCGGCATGCGTATTTTGGCAGCGACAAGGGCCAGGACCTTGCCGCCAACTATGACGTCATCTGGCATGAACACGGTGCCAGTGCATCGAATTTTGCGGATTTCTTCAGCCTTCCGCTTGCCCAGGCGCAGCGGGCAGAAGCCGACATTCCAGCGAAGAAACGGGCGATGTACCGCCGCCGCCAAGCGATGCTCGACGATGTTTTCTCACGCTTGCAGGCCGCATTGCCAAGCAGCAGTCACAACCTTGGACTACAAGGAAAACAGGGGGATGCATTTGCTGTGAGTGCATCGGCAGTGGACCGACCGCCCGTAGTCGACAGCCTGAAGTGAAGGTTGCCAGGGGAGGTGGGTCATCAAGCGGGTTTGGATCTGGATTCGTATGCGCATCGCTTACTTCATCAATCAGTACCCGAAGGTCAGCCATAGTTTCATCCGCCGCGAGATACTGGCGCTGGAGCGCCAGGGCATAGAGGTACAACGCATTGCCCTGCGGGGGTGGGACGCCGAGTTGCAGGACGCCGAGGACACGAGCGAACGGGCCAGGACCCGGTATGTGTTGCAAGGCGGCGTCAAGGGGTTGCTGACGCCAACGTTGCAGGTGCTGCGTGCGCAACCGCGGCGTTTTTTCCAGGCCTTGCGGGTGGCCATGCGCCTTGGCCTGCGCGCCGACCGCGCGTGGCCCTACCACCTGGTGTACCTGGCCGAGGCCTGCCAGGTGTTGCAATGGCTGCAGGCCGGGGAGGCCAAACACGTGCATGCCCATTTTGGCACCAACTCTACCGAGGTAGTGATGCTGGCCAACTTGCTGGGCGGTCCGGCCTACAGCTTTACCGTGCATGGGCCGGAAGAATTCGACAAACCACAGTTCCTGCACATGGGCGAGAAGGTGCGGCGTGCCGCCTTTGTTGCCGCGGTAAGTTCTTACGGGCGCAGCCAGCTGTTTCGTTGGGTGGCGCACGAGCATTGGGCCAAGGTGAAAGTGGTGCATTGCGGCCTGGAGCGAGGGTTTCATGAGGTGGTGCCAGTCGGTGTGCCGGCGGTGCCGCGGCTGGTGTGCGTCGGGCGGCTCTGTGAACAGAAAGGCCAACTGTTGTTGCTTGAGGCGGCGGGCCAGCTTGCGGCGCAGTCGATCGCCTTCGAACTGGTGCTGGCGGGTGACGGTGAGATGCGCCAGCAGGTCGAGGCCTTGATTGCCCGGCATGGCTTGCAGCAGCAAGTACGCATCACCGGCTGGATCAGCAGTGCACAGGTGCGCGAGGAAATACTTGCCGCCCGCGCGCTGGTATTGCCGAGCTTCGCCGAGGGCCTGCCGGTGGTGATCATGGAAGCCATGGCCTTGCGCCGGCCGGTGCTGACTACCTATGTGGCCGGTATCCCGGAGCTGGTGCGCCAGGGCGAGAACGGCTGGCTGTTCCCCGCTGGCGCCGTGGACGAACTGGCCCAGGCCATGGGCGAGTGCCTTGCGCAACCCGCCGAAGTGCTGCAGCGCATGGGCGAGGCGGCTTACCAGCGCGTGCTGCAACGGCATGATATCGACACCGAGGCGGCCAAGCTGGCCGGCTACTTCAAGGCATCCGCATGATGACTGTATTGAGTTGGTTACTGGGCCTGCTGGCGGTCATCGCCCTTGTGCCTGTGTCCGTTTTCTTCCTGCAGATGCTGCTGGCTTGCCTGCCGCCGCGCTCGCGGCCCTCGGGCGTCAGCGTGCGTCCGCGGGTGGCGGTGTTGGTACCGGCCCATGATGAGGCTGCGATCATTCGTGCAACGCTGGCGAGCGTAACCCCGCAGTTGCTGCCAGGCGACCGCTTGCTGGTGGTGGCCGACAACTGCACGGACGACACGGCGCGGCTTGCCCGCGAGGCCGGCGCCGAGGTGGTGGAGCGGTTTGATACGGTGCTGCGTGGCAAAGGCTATGCCCTGGACTTCGGCGTACGACACCTGGCCCTGCAGCCGCCCGAGGTGGTGATTGTGGTGGATGCCGACTGCCAGGTAGCCGAGGGCGCGATTGACTGCCTGGCACGCCGTTATCACCAGGCCCAACGCCCGGTGCAGGCGCTGTACCTGATGCGCGCGCCCGCCGGTAGCGGGCTGAAGGTGCAGGTGGCCGAGTTTGCCTGGCGGGTCAAGAACCTGGTACGCCCGCGTGGCTGGGCGCGGCTGGGGCTACCGTGCCAGCTGATGGGGGCAGGCATGGCATTCGGTTGGCACGACCTGGCTTTGATCAACCTGGCCAATGGGCACTTGGTGGAAGATGTGAAGCTGGGCCTGGACCTGTGCCAGCAGGGCAAGCCGCCGGTGTTTTGCCCCGAGGCATTGGTCACCAGCCAGTTTCCTGCCAGCCAGCAAGGCATGAACAGCCAGCGCACCCGCTGGGAGCATGGCCACCTGGGCTTGATGCTGGCGGATGCGCCCAAGCGTGCGCTGGCCGCCATCCGCCAGCGCAACGGTAGCCTGCTGGCCATGACCCTGGACCTGTTGGTGCCACCTCTGGCGCTTCTGGTGCTGGCGCTGCTGGGGCTCAACCTGGTGACCTGGCTGGCTTACCTGCTGTCAGGCCATGCGGCGCCTGCGTGGATCGCACTGGCTGCGCTGGTCATGCTCGGCCTTGCCGTTGTGCTGGCGTGGGCACGCTTCTGCCGTGAGCTGATCCCTTTTTCCGTGCTGTTGTACGCGCCTTTTTACGCCGCAAGGAAGATCCCCTTGTATTTGGGGTTCCTGATCAAGCGCCAGGTTGAATGGGTGCGCTCCAAACGGGATGATGACTGATGGCTCAGTGGCAGTGGGAGAAACGCTGGAAGCGCATTATCGACACGCTTGAGGTGGTGCCTGACAGCAGCGCGGCGCAGTGCCTGCTCGACCGGCTTGCCGCCCCGAAGTCTGCAACCGTGCTGGGGTTCGTCAATGCCCATGCAATGAACCTGGTGGTGCACGACGGTGAGTATTGTCAGGCGTTGTCGGCGGCCGATGTGCTGTTGCGCGACGGCTCTGGCATGGCGATCCTTTATCGCCGGTTGGGGCTGGAGCCTGGGCTCAACATGAATGGCACCGACTTCATACCCAGCCTCATGGAGGCATACCGCGGGCGGCGGGTTGCGTTCTGGGGCACGCAGCAACCGTACCTGAATCAGGCGGTGCGGCGCAGCGAAGCCTTGTTTGGCGTGGTGCCGGTATCGGTCCACGATGGCTTTGCCAGCATCGACACCTACTTGCAGTTGGCCAAGGAACAGCAACCGGAACTGATCGTGTTGGGGATGGGCATGCCCAAGCAGGAAGCGGTGGCGGCCAGGTTGGCAGCCGTTGGTGGGCCGTGCCTGATCGTGTGCGGCGGGGCGATTCTGGACTTCCTCGGCGGCAAGGTCAGCCGGGCACCGCAGTGGTTACGGCATGTGGGTGGCGAGTGGGCCTACCGTCTGTTACGCGAGCCGAAACGTTTGTTCATGCGTTATGTGGTAGGCAACCCGTTGTTCTTGCTGCGCACCCTGCTGTGCCGCAAGGCAGCCGATTCGGCCAGGGGCACCGTATGAATCGGCCAAAATCCGCGCTGATGGCGGGTGGCTGCTACAGTGAAAGCAGTGGCTTGGGGGCCGCACGATCCTGCTTCACTGGCGTTGAATAAGCTGTATTCAAGACTTGATGTTTGATGGACGGCACTTGCTACGCTCAAATAGATGAGGTCTGAAATGGTTTTCGAACCCAGAAGCAGTCGTTCCTTACTCCAAAGAAGAAGCAGCGTAAGTAACGCCATTCAGGCGGGGCTCGATGGCATTGCAGTAATCGGTATTGCCTGGTATCTCATCTATGACCAGTTTGGTTACATTACCTCTGATTATGTAATCATGTTGCTGTTGCTGATTGGCGCACTGGCCGTCATCTACGACCATTATGCAATCTACCGCACTAACGTTGGCCTTTCGATCAAGGCCTTCCGCCTGTTCAAGGCGTGGTCGGCAACATTCTGTTTTCTTGTGGTCATGGCCTTTCTCACTAAACAGAGTGAAACGTACTCACGGTTGTTGGTCGTGCAGTTGTTCATCATTGGTTACATTGCCCAGTTGTTCTTGCACTTTGCGGTTCGTGAACTGCAAAAACGTTTTACCGCGCATGCGCGGCTGGACAATGCCCTGATTATCGGCAACGGCGACCTGGCCAATTTCCTTTATCAGAAAATCAGCAACAACCCCTGGTTTGGCGAACGAGTTCTGGGGTGTGTGCTGACCGACAAGGCTGGCGAGCAGGCGTACGAAGGTGCCGAGGGCAAGCAGCGCCTGCCCGTGCTCGGTCACATTGCAGACCTGGATGAAATCGTTGCCCAGTATGGCATTCGCACCGTGTACCTGGTGACCCCGCTGGGGGGCTCCGAGGTTATCAACGACGTGTACTTCAAGTTGCTTGACAAGTGCATTGCCGTGAACTGGGTGCCGGATATTTTCTCGTTGCGCCTGATCAACCACAGTGTGCGGGAAATTGCCGGTATTCCTGTGCTGACCCTGTCTGAAACCCCGCTGACGGGCATGAGCCTGTTCCTGAAGAATATCGAGGACCGGGTATTGGCGGCATTGATACTGCTGTGTGCATCGCCTGTGTTGATTGGCGTTGCACTGGCTATCAAATTCACCAGCCGCGGGCCCGTGTTCTTCCGCCAGGAGCGTACGGGCTGGACCGGCGAGTCATTCCGTATCTGGAAGTTCAGAAGCATGCATGTTCATCAGCCGGACAATGGCGTGGTCAAACAGGCGCAGAAGAATGACCCGCGATTGACTAAAATTGGTGCCTTCATCCGCCGCACCAGCCTCGATGAATTGCCGCAGTTATTCAATGTGCTGACCGGGGAGATGTCGCTGGTTGGGCCACGGCCACATGCGTTGCAACATGACACGTTATATTCCCAGGACATCGTCGATTACTTTGCCCGCCACAACATCAAGCCGGGCATGACTGGCCTGGCGCAAGTGCGCGGCTTCAGGGGGGAGACCAAGGACATCGAGCAGATGATCCAGCGGGTGGACTCGGACATCGAGTACATCAACAACTGGTCGCTGTGGCTGGACTTTGTGATTCTGGTGCGCACCCTCAATGCGTTTACCGGCAAGCAGGCTTACTAATCATCGAATGCTCGCAAGCCCCCTGTAGGAGCGGCCTTGCCGGGGCCGCTTCGCACCCCATCGCGGCACAAGGCCGCTCCTACACCTTGTTCAGCGGATGCAATTCCCTGAACCCCCGCGCTTCCTCCACCAGCCAGTCATGCACCGCCCGCGCTCCCGGCTGATTCAACCCGCCTGGCGGGTAATGCACCACGTAGCGTTTGTGGTTAGCGATCGCCACGCCAAACGGCACGATCAGCGCGCCGCGCTCCAGTTCGTCATTCAGCAGTGTCCGACGGGCGATCGCTACACCAATACCGGCAATTGCAGCTTCGATGGTCAGGTGGTTGCGGTTGAAGGTATGGCCACGCCGCACATTCAGGCCAGCGGCGCCAATCCCCTCCAGGTAAAACTCCCATTCTGCATACTCCGAACTGCCACGCCAGGCCGTGATGTCATGCAGCAGCGGGTAGTGCACCAGGTCTGCCGGCCCATGCAGTGGCGGGCGCCCCCGCAGCAAGGTGGGTGAGCACACCGGGAAAATATGTTCGTCCAGCAGCGGTGTCGAAAGCATACCAGGGTAGCTGCCATCGTTCAGGTCGATAGCCAGGTCGAAGTCGCCCGGGGTCAATGCCTGGGCGCTGTCTTCGGCCACCAGGCGCAGCTCGATGTCCGGGTATCGCTGCTGAAAGCGCGGCAGGCGCGGGGTGAGCCATTTGGCCAGGAACGACGGAATGGAGCGTACACGCAAGGTGCCGCGAATTTCACCGGCGTCCAGGCGCAACAGTTCAGCCTCGATACTGCCGTAGGCTTCGGCCACCGTCTGGGCCAGGCGTTGCCCTTCGGCGCTTAACTCCACACCGCGCGCCCGGCGCAGAAACAGCCGGTAACCCAGGCGTTCTTCCAGCTGGCGCATCTGCTGGCTGACCGCGCCGGGGGTGATGCGCAGCTCTTCGGCACATCGGGTAAAGGACAGATGCCGGGCTGCACAGGCGAATACATGCAGCCAGACGAACATCTGCCCATTGAGTTGCCGTCGCATTGTTTAGTCCTGCTAAAGGCTTGCTTAGAAAGTTTCGTTGGTCATCCATGAGCCATCGCGTCAGTATCGCGCAAAATCGCACTACCGCTCAATTTCATCAGATAACCGTGCTGTGGATTCATATCAGGGCACGGTCAGGCATTAGCATGGCTATCAGTGTTTTCGACCTTTTCAAAATCGGCATCGGCCCGTCCAGTTCCCACACCGTCGGGCCCATGCGGGCAGCGGCGATGTTTGCCCAGGTCCTGCGTGAGCAGGGGCTGCTGGCGCGGGTAACGCGCGTCGAAGTGCGGTTGTATGGCTCGCTGTCGGCCACCGGGGTTGGCCACGCCACCGATCGCGCCTGCCTGCTTGGCCTGATGGGCCAGTGGCCGGACCGCATCGACCCGGCCACCATCGAGTCGCGCATTGGCCAAGTGTTGCAGGAGCATTGCCTGATGCTGGATGGCAGCCACCCGCTGGCCTTCGAGTATGGCCGGGACATGTTGCTGCTCGACGAAAACCTGCCTTACCACCCCAATGCCATGAGCCTGGAAGCGATGGACGGGGAGAGCAGCCTGCTGCTGCAGACCTACTATTCGGTTGGCGGCGGCTTTATCGTCGAGCAGGCCGAAATTGATGCCCCTGCAGCCAAAGCCAATGACGTTGTGCTGCCTTATGAGTTCGACAGTGCTGCCCAGTTACTGGCCTTGTGCAAAGCACACAGCTTGAGCGTGGCGCAACTGATGATGGCCAACGAACAGGCCTGGCGCCCGGAAGCGGAAATACGTGAAGGCTTGCTGCGCATCTGGGCGGCCATGCGTGAGTGCGTGGATAACGGGCTGCGCAACGAAGGCATCTTGCCTGGCGGGCTGCACGTCAAGCGCCGCGCTGCCCGGCTGCACCGCAGCTTGCAGGAACTGGGCAAGCCCAACGTGATTGGTTCGACGCTCAGCGCCATGGAGTGGGTGAACCTGTTCGCCCTGGCGGTGAATGAAGAGAATGCCGCCGGCGGGCGCATGGTCACCGCGCCCACCAATGGTGCCGCAGGCATTATCCCTGCAGTGCTGCATTACTACATGAAATTCAACCCGACCGTTTGCGATGCCGATGTGGTCGACTTCCTGCTGGCGGCAGCGGCCGTCGGTATCCTGTGCAAGAAAAATGCGTCGATCTCGGGGGCAGAGGTAGGCTGCCAAGGCGAGGTGGGTTCGGCCTGTTCGATGGCTGCCGCCGGCCTGGCCCAGGTGCTGGGGGCGACGCCGCCACAACTGGAAAACGCGGCCGAAATTGCCCTGGAACACAACCTGGGGCTGACGTGCGACCCGGTTGGCGGCCTGGTGCAGGTGCCGTGTATCGAGCGCAATGCGATTGCTGCGGTGAAGGCGATCAACGCGGTGCAGATGGCGTTGCGTGGCGATGGCGAGCACTACATTTCGCTCGACCGGGTGATCCGCACCATGCGTGATACCGGGGCGGACATGCATGCCAACTACAAAGAGACCTCGCGCGGCGGCCTGGCAGTCGCCTTTGTCGAGTGCTAGGAAAACTCACCGGCCGATGCGGTCTTTTGTGGGAGCGGCCTTGCGTCGCGAAAGGGCCGCAAAGCGGCCCCAGCACTTTGTATATCAAGGCTTGAATCCTGGGGCTGCCTCGCAGCCCTTTCGCGACGCAAGGCCGCTCCCACAAGTATTGTGTTCGGGCGGCCCTTAGCGGGCTTTCTGCTTGGCTTCAATGAAGCTGGCGCGCATGTCCTTGGCCCAGCCATCCAGTACCGGCTTGACGTCATTCAGGGTCAGCTTCTGGGTATCGTTCTCCAGTTCCTGGCCCGCGCCTTTGCGTACCACCTGGGCCAGCACTTTCTGGCTGGCACCGTCCAGGAACGCCGCCTCCACGCCGACATCCACGTCCTGGTCACGGCCGCCCGTGGCGGTGTTCACGCCTGCGGCGATCAGCGCGATGGGGATCACCTCATAGGGTCTGAGGCCCTCGTTGCTGGTAGACACTGCCGTGATCGCCGGCCGCACCACGATCACGCCCGGGCCAGGCCCGTTGGCCAGCGGCATGACACCACCGATTTCACGCCGCAGCGCTTCGTTGAAGTAGCGGGTGATTTCCCCCAGTGTCTGCGCGGAGATGACCGGGGTGGGCTGCGGTTTGGGGTAGAACTGGCTGGGCTCGATGAACACCTGGCTGTACTGGTTGATGTTGACCTTGGGGTCGATCCAGCGCATTACCGGGGCACCCGACGGGCTCTTGGCTTCTTGCAACCGGCTGTAATCCTTGAGGAAGCCGGAGTAATCCTTGGGGTCCACGCGATTGCTGGAGCAGGCGCCCACGGCAAGCAGTGCGGCGCACAACAGGGTAATGCGAGGCAGTGATTTCATGATGAAGGCGTATCCATGAGAGTTCGGCCAGAACAACGCTAGCAGCTGCGCCGCAGTTGGCCAGTGGGCGAGTTCAATCCCTTGTGGAAAAGGCGAAAAGTGGCGGCGCCCGATTTCCCGGGCGCCGCGTGGTTTGCGGTGAACTCAACCCAGCGCTTCGCGCAACCGGTACCACAGCATGCCCATTGCCAGTAGCGGCGAACGCAGGGCCTTGCCGCCGGGGAATGTCAGGTGGGGCACGGCGCTGAAAACGTCCAGGCCTTGGCTGTGGCCCAGGGCGATGCTTTCGGCCAGCAGTTTCGCCGTCCAGTGCGTCACGTTCAGCCCGTGCCCGGAATAGCCCTGGGCGTAGTAAACGTTTGGGTGCTGGCTCAGGCGCCCGACCTGGGGGAAGCGGTTGGCTGTGATGCCGATCATGCCGCCCCACTGGTAGTCGATGCGCACGTTGGCCAGTTGCGGGAATACCTTCAGCACCTTGGGCCGCATGTAGGCGGCGATGTCCTTGGGGTCGCGGCCGGAGTAGTGGCAGGCACCGCCGAACAGCAGGCGGCGGTCTGCGGTGAGGCGGTAATAGTCCAGGCCGACCTTCTGGTCGCACAGCGCCATGTTCTGCGGGATCAGGGTCGCAGCCAGTGCTACGGGCAAGGGTTCGGTGGCGACTACGTAACTGCCGGCCGGTAGCACCTTGCCGCTCAGCCGCGGTTCCAGCTCATCGAGGTGGGCATTGCAGCCCAGCACCAGGCTGTTTGCCCGCACCTTGCCACGGGCCGTGTGCAGGGTCACGCGGGGGCCGTGCTCGATTCGCAGTACGGGGCTTTGTTCGAAGATGCGCACGCCCAGGCTATGCGCGGCACGGGCTTCGCCCTGGACCAGATCCAGTGGGTGCAGGTGGCCCGAGCCCATGTCTACCAAGCCGCCGGCGTACTGGTCGCTGGCGACGATTTCGTGCAACTGCCCAGGGCCTACCAGACGGGTTTCAGGGCGATAGCCAAGCGTTGCCAGGTCATCCTGCTCGTCCTTGAAAGCGGCGAACTGCTCGGCTGTGTTGGCCAGTTCGCAGAAACCCCAGCGCAGGTCGCAGGCAATGCCGTACTGGGCAATGCGGCTGGCCACCAGCGCCACCGAATCGATGCCGGCCTGCTTCAGGTAGCGCACGCCGTCCTGACCGACATGCCGGGTAAAGCCGCTGACGTCATGGCCGATGCCGCGAATCAGCTGGCCGCCATTGCGCCCGCTGGCGCCCCAGCCGATGCGCCGGCCTTCCAGCAGCACCACCGACAAGCCGCGCTCAGCCAGTTCCAGGGCGGTGTTGACGCCGGTCAGCCCGCCGCCGACCACGCACACATCGGCCGTCAGTTCGTCGTCCAGGCTGGGGTAGGGCGCCGCGTTGCGTGCCGTGGCAGCGTAGTACGAAGCAGTGTGTTGGGAATCGAAAGACATGGGCGTTCTCGGCTCAGCGGTTGGACTTGATCTTGCTCCAGGAGCGGGTCATGACACGCATGATCTTCGGGCTTGGGGTGCTGGAGATGTACAGCTTGTCCAATACGTCCTGGGGTGGGTAGATCTCGGGGTTGTGCACCAGCGATGCATCCATGTAGGCCTTGGCGTCCGGGTTGGCGTTGGCATAGCCGACCGTGGCACTGACTTTGGCGATCACTTTCGGGTCGAGCAGGTAATTGATGAAGGCCAGGGCCTGGTCGGGGTTGCTGGCGTCCTTGGGGATGGCCAGCAGGTCGAACCACAGGTTGCTGCCTTCCTTGGGAATGCTGTAGGCGACTTTTACGCCGTTCTTTGCTTCAACAGCGCGGTTGGCGGCCTGGAACACGTCACCGGAATAGCCAAAGGCCACGCAGACGTCGCCATTGGCCAGGTCGGACACGTATTTGGATGAATGGAAGTACGTGATGTAGGGGCGCAATTCGAGCAGGCGTGCTTCAGCCTTGGCGTAGTCCGCCGGCTTTTCGCTGCGCGGGTCCATGCCCAGGTAGTTGAGTATTGCCGGGAACAATTCGTCGGGCGAGTCCATGAAGGCCACGCCGCACTGCTTGAGCTTTTTCAGGTTTTCGGGCTCGAACAGCACCGCCCACGAGTCGATATGGTCGACCCCCAGTGCCGCCTTGACCTTGTCGACGTTGTAGCCGATGCCGTTGGTGCCCCACAGGTAGGGCACCGCGTACTGGTTGCCGGGGTCGTTCTGTTCAAGCTGCTTGAGCAGCTTGGGGTCCAGGTGTTGCCAGTTCGGCAGCTTGCTGCGGTCCAGCGGCAGGAAGGCGCCAGCCTGGGCCTGGCGGGCGAGGAAGTGGTTGGACGGCACCACCACGTCGTAGCCGGTGCGCCCGGCCAGTAGCTTGCCTTCCAGGGTTTCGTTGGAGTCAAACACGTCATAGACCACCTTGATCCCGCTGCTGGCCTGGAAGTCAGCCAGGGTGGTGTCGCCGATGTAGTCGGTCCAGTTGTACACACTGACCGAGGGCGTGGCCTGGGTGGTGGTGGCGAACAGCAGGGTGAACGCAGCGGGGATCAGGGCTTGCAGATGACGCATGGGGACACCTCGTTGGTTTTGTTCTTCGAGTTCGGTGTACGGGGGCGCAAAGCGCCCCGGGGTGGGTCAGACGCTCATCATCAGGAACTCACGCTCCCAGGAGCTGATGACCCGCTTGTAGTTCTCGTGCTCGGCACGCTTGACCGCCACATAGCCCTGGACGAATTGCTTGCCCAGGTACTGCTGCACGGTCTCGCAGTCTTCCATGTGCTGCAGGGCGTCTTCGATGGTGATCGGCAGGCGCAGGTTGCGCCGCTCGTAGGCACGGCCTTGTACGGGTGCACTGGGGTCAAGCTGCTCGACCATGCCCAGGTAGCCGCACAGCAGGCTGGCAGCGATCGCCAGGTAGGGGTTGGCGTCGGCGCCCGGCAGGCGGTTTTCCACCCGCATTGCCTCTGGGCTGGAGGTGGGCACGCGCAGCCCGGCGGTGCGGTTTTCTTCACCCCACTCGACGTTCACCGGTGCCGAGGTATCTGGCAGGAAGCGGCGGAACGAGTTGACGTTGGGCGCGAACATCGGCAGCAGCTTGGGGATGTACTTCTGCAAACCGCCGATGTGGTGCAGGAACAGCTGGCTCATGCTGCCATCTTCATTGGCGAAGATTGGCTTGCCGGTGGCGATGTCGACCACGCTCTGGTGCAGGTGCATGGCACTGCCCGGCTCGTCGGTGATCGGCTTGGCCATGAAGGTGGCGGCCACGTTGTGCTTGAGTGCAGCTTCGCGCATGGTGCGCTTGAACACGGTGATCTGGTCGGCCAGGTCCAGCGCGTCGCCGTGGCGGAAGTTGATCTCCATCTGCGCCGGGCCGTCTTCGTGGATCAGCGTATCCAGGTCCAGGCCCTGGATCTCGCACCAGTCGTAGACATCCTCGAACAGCGGGTCGAATTCGTTGGCGGCATCGATCGAGAACGACTGGCGACCGCTTTCGGCACGGCCAGAACGCCCCAGCGGCACCTGCAATGGCAAGTCCGGGTCTTCACAGCGCTTGGTGAGGTAGAACTCCATCTCAGGCGCGACGATCGGCTGCCAGCCCTTGTCGGCGTAGAGCTTGAGCACTTTCTTCAGCACGTTGCGCGGCGACAGTTCGATGGGGTTACCTTGCTTGTCGAAGGTGTCGTGGATCACGATCGCGGTGGGCTCGATCGCCCACGGGATCTGGTAAACGGCGGAGGGATCGGGCCGGCAGACCATGTCGATGTCGGCGGCATCGAGCAGGTTGTAGTAGATGTCATCGTCAACGTAGTCGCCGGTGACCGTCTGCAGCAGCACGCTTTCGGGCAGGCGCATGCCACGCTCGTGGAGGAACTTGGCGGTGGGCGCGATCTTGCCGCGGGCGATGCCGGTCAGGTCGCTGATCACGCATTCGACTTCGGTGATGCGGTGTTCTTTCAGCCAGGTGTACAGCTGATCGAAGGGGGCGTTCATACAGACCTCTTGGTTGGGTTTTAGTGTGGGAGCAATGCTGCTCGCCAATGCCATGGCAAGGCGAACAAGGCGTTGTACTTCCCAGGTGACGCACTGGAGACTATCTTGGTCGCAGCCCCCCGGGCCGATCTATCCATTTTCTTCGGCAAGCAATGCACCAAAAGAGTGCAACTAGGATCTCGCGTGACAACGCCCAATGCGCTGCAAGTCCAAGCCTTCCATACCACCGACGTCTCCGAGCAAGTGCGCGCTACCCCCGGCTGGCAGCAGCAGTACCGGCAGATGTCGCCGGGGCATTTCAGCGGTGAGCTGCGCTGGCTGGGGATGGATGGCGTGGAGGTGTACGAGGAGCGCTTGAACACCCGCGTGGAGCAGTTTTTCCGTGCGCCGAGCGGTTCACTGGCGTTCTGCTTCGACCGCAGCGAAAACAGCCTGTACCTGCTGAACGAGCAAAGCCGCAACATCTGGATCACCCCGGAGAACTACCAGGAAGTGGCAGTGGTGTTCGACCAAGCCTTCCTGGCCCGCCATGGGCTGGACCCGCAACGCCTCGAAGGGTTGTTCATGGTGCCGCTGGGCAGTGGGCAGAACGCATTGTTTGGCAGTTGGCTGAGTGCCACGCTGACCCGCCTCGGGCAGGCCGACTGCCCATTGCAGGGGCAGGCCCTGGCGGAACAACTGCTGGAGGATTGCCTGTTCATCCTCGATAACGCCAGCCAGCGCCTGCAGGGCATAGCCTTGGGGCGGCGCGACGAGGAACGGGCGATCATGCGCCGGGTCAGCGAGTGGGCGGCGGACTGCCCAGAAGAGACGTTGAACCTGGTGGAGCTGGCGGATGTTGCCGGGGTCTCGTTGCGCCAGTTGCAGCAGGCGTTCAAGGCATTTACCGGCATGCCGCCTGCCCAGTGGCTGCGCTTGCGCCGGCTGAATGGCGCCCGTCGCGATCTGTTACGCGATGGCAGGGCGACCGTGGCCGAGGTCGCGATGCGCTGGTCATTCTGGCATTTAGGAAGGTTTTCAGAGAGTTATCGGCAATTGTTCAAGGAGTTTCCGAGCGAGACCTTGAAGCGGAGCAGGGGCTAAGGTAGCGAAATAGTTGTTGGCCTCTTCGCGGGCTTGCCCGCTCCCACAGGGACCTGAGGCGATCCTGTGGAAGGGGGCGCGCCCGCCAGGAGGTCGGCCCAGCCAGCACTGAACTCAGCATCTCACGCCGAAAGTTGCTATCGTGCCGCCCTGATCCAAACCGAGGTGCCGATGTTCTACCTGCCTTTGCCCAGCGACCAGGCCGACCGCCTCGCCAGCGAACCCAAAACCGACTTTTTCACCACTGCCAGCGTCCTCGAAGCCGCCGCAGTGTTGTTCGCGCAAAACCTGCCGCGCCAGCCCGCCACCGCCTCGGCCGACGCGCAAGAGCGCCGTTTCGCCGAAATCGTACGCATCGCCAACGAAGTTGAAAGCGCCGCGCCTGGGCGCTTTCAAAGCCAGGTAGCGCAGCACTTCGATCGTGAAGCCTTTGCCATGGGCCTGGGCATGCTGGGCGAAAACGGCATTGCTCTGCTGTCGGCCGAGGTGCAGTACACGCTAGACGAACTGTTGGATACCGAAGGCCAGTGGAATTTCCAGTTCGCCGACACCTACCGCCAGCGGGCCACACCGCTGCATCCGGTGTACCTGCCGTCGCTGGCCACTGATCTGATGCTCAGCGACCAGCAGAACCGCCTGCTGCGCGAGTTTCTCAGTGGTATCGACGAGTCAGTGGCGGTGCAGGGCTTTGCTGGCACTGGCAAGACCTTCCTGATTCACCAGTTCGCCCGCCTGCTGGAACCACAGCGCACGTTGCTTCTGGCTTTGACCGAAAGCCAGTTGCGCGCCTTGCAGGCGCGGGTAAAGGACGCTGCCGCCTACACCGCGCTGACTTTCGGTCAGTTGGCTGACGAGCTGCTCAACCGCGACCTCACCAACAACGGCTGGCGTCTGCGCGACCCGTATCGCACCAAACTGTCATGGCGCCCGCAGAATGAGCAGGTTGTACGCTGGCTGGCCATCCCTGACATCGGCCCGCTCGCCGCGCGCGATGTGGTTGCCTTGTGCGTTCGCGCCGTGCGCACCTTCTGCCACAGTGCCGATACCCAGCTTCAGCTGCACCATTTGCCCTGGGCCGGGCCGGGTACTTCGCCGCTGGATCAGGAGGTACTGCTGGAAAAGGCCCGCCTGTATTGGCAAGAGCTGATTCGCCCGTCCGCGCGGGAAGTCCAGCTGCCGGTGCGCGACTACCACCGGGTCAAGTTGCTGTCGTTGACCGGTTATGTGATCGATAGCCGCTACACCCACGTGATCGTCGACGAGGCTCACGAGCTGTCGGCACCGATGCTTGCCGTGCTGGACCGCAGCCCGCAGTCGATCATTGCGCTGGGCGACGAGTTGCAGAACCTCAACGGCCTCAGCCCGCACCATGGCAGCTTCATCCGCCAACGCTACATCGACCATTCCCTGCGTGCCGGGCCGGCGATGGACAATGTGCTCAACCCGCTGATTCAGGCGCACCCGGCGGCGATCCAGGCAGCCTTCAGTGGCAGCGCCGAGCATTACACGCGGGTCAGTTTCTTCGATACGGTAACCGTGCCGGAACAGCCCACGGCGCTGATCGTCGATGACGAATGGGGGCTGTTTGGCTGGTTCCAGCGCCTGACGCACCAAAGTGTGCCGTTCGTATTGCTGAAAAGCGCGCGCAAGGACTTCGAACTGTTTGTCGAGGACTGCATCGAGCTGTACCGCTTTGGCACTCGACCGCGTCACCCGATGTTGTTCCGCTACGCCAGTTGGCAGGCGCTGGAGCAGGACAAGGGCGATGACAAGGCGTTTGTTGCCGTGGCCAACATGCTGCGCAAAGGCTATACGCCGGAGCATTTTGCCAAAGCCAAGAGCCGTTACCGCTGGGACAAGGCGCCGAAGTTGTTCCTGGGGCGGGTGCGGGATGTGAAAAACATGGAGTTCGCCCGGGTGATGGTGTCGCCGGAGCTGATGGTGGCGCCGCAGGTGGCGGGCAACCGCAATGAGCGGGCGCGGATGCTGGCGGGGCTGTATACCGCCTGTTCGCGGGCGCGGCATGAACTGATCGTGCCGGGGGGGATGCTGGACTGGGTCAAGGACCAGGTTCGGGACTGAGGCATCTGGGGCCGCTCTGCGGCCCATCAGGCAAAATTGCCATCGGTGATATCCGCACCTGTGAGCAGACCATCCTCGATTACCTGATCTAGCCGCCGAACCGGGCCAAGGAGGCACTGGTTTCAAGCCAACCTGTAGGAGCAGCCTTGTGCTGCGAAGAGGCAATAGCTGGCGAAGATGATCTTTTGCCTTGCCGGCCTCTTCGCAGCACAAGGCTGCTCCTACAAGGAAATGGCAAGCCTGAGCGATTGAGCCATTGCCGGCAGAACTGCCATGGGGGATATCCACACCGGTGAACCATTTGATACGGCCAAGCTTTTCAGCTCTGAGTACCTTGGAAAAGCTTGACCGCCAACAGAGTATCTACAGGATTACGCGATCTCCTGTAGTCGCGGCCGTGCCGTGGCGCCGGACCGGTCGGAAAGGGCTGCAAAGCAGCCCCAGGGTCGTGAATCAGTTACGGTCCAGCCACACTGTCTGGGCATTGGTGAACTCGCGCACGCCAAAGTGCGACAGCTCACGCCCGAACCCGCTCTTCTTCACGCCACCAAACGCCACACGGGGGTCGGAAGCGCAGTAGCCGTTGATGAACACGCCACCGGTATCCAGTGCCGCAGTCATGCGCTCGGCCAGCGCATAGTCGGCGGTGTAGATGGTCGCGGCCAGGCCGAAATCGCTGTCGTTGGCCAGTTCTACCGCATGCTCGGCATCACGTGCCGTGATGATCGCGGCCACCGGCCCGAACAACTCCTGCTTGAATGCGGTCATTTGCGGGGTGACGTTGGCGAACACGGTCGGCGCATAGAAGTTGGCCACGCCTTCGACCTTGTTGCCGCCCAGCAACAGGGTGGCGCCTTCGGCGAGGGTCGCCTGAACCTGGCCGTCCAGCTCGTCGCGCAGGTCGTAACGGGCCATCGGGCCGATGTAGGTGTCGTCTTCCAGCGGGTTGCCGACTTTCAGCTCGCGGGTTGCTTCAACGAACTTGCGCGTGAACTCCTCGACAATGCTGTCTTCCACGATCAGGCGTTTGGCCGCTGCGCAGACTTGGCCAGTGTTCTGGTAACGGCCAATGACTGCGGCCTTGACGGCGGCATCCAGGTCGGCGTCGGCCAGCACGATGAACGGGTCGGAGCCACCGAGCTCCAGTACACACTTCTTCAGCGCGGCACCGGCCTGGGCACCAATCGCCATGCCGGCACGCACGCTGCCGGTCAGGGTCACGGCGGCGATACGCGGGTCGTTGATGGCGCGGGTGACGCCATCCGGGGTCACGTTCAGCACTTCGAACACGCCATCCGGCAGGCCGGCATCCTTGAACAGCTCGCCCAGCAGGTAGGCGCTGCCCATCACGTTCGGCGCGTGCTTGAGCACGTAGGTATTGCCTGCCAGGATCGCTGGCACGGCGCCGCGCAGTACCTGCCAGACAGGGAAGTTCCACGGCATCACGGCCAGGATCGGGCCGAGCGGGCGGTATTCGATTCGGGCTTTTTCAACCTGGGTCGGCTCAGCGGCAAGCATGGCCGGGCCGTGTTCGGCATACCAGCGGCACAGGCCGACGCACTTGCTGACTTCGCCACGGGCCTGGGCAATCGGCTTGCCGATTTCGCGGCTGATCATCTGGGCAAAGGCTTCGGCCTTGGCTTCGAGGGTGCTGGCCAGGGCGAGCAGGTACTCGCTGCGCTGACCCAGCGACACTTGGCGCCACTGGCCGTAGCCAACCTTGGCACGTTGCAGCGCCGCTTCCAGTGCGGCGTCGGTGTCGAACGGGTAGGCGCCGATCTGCTCGCCGCTGTACGGGTCGAGGGAGATGGCGTGGGTCAGGCTGCTGATCGCGCTCATGGCGGGACACTCTCGTTGTTGTTAATCAGTGACGCCAGACTAGTGGGCTATGGCTTTAATGAAAACTGAATAATAATGAGCGAAACATTCACGTTTGGAGAAAGGCTGTGGACCTGGTGCAACTGGAGATCTTCAAGGCCGTGGCAGAGCAGGGCAGCATCAGTGCCGCCGCGCAGCACATCCATCGGGTGCCGTCCAACCTGACCACGCGCATCAAGCAACTGGAAGAAGACCTGGGCGTGGAGCTGTTCATTCGCGAGAAAAGCCGCCTGCGCCTGTCGCCTGCAGGCTGGAATTTTCTTGAATACACCCGGCGCATCCTCGACCTGGTGCACGAGGCGCGCCTTACCGTGGCCGGTGAAGACCCGCAGGGCACCTTTGCCCTCGGTTCGCTGGAAAGCACGGCAGCGGTGCGCATCCCGGCTTTGCTGGCGGCGTACAACCAGCGCTACCCCAAGGTAGACCTTGACCTGTCCACCGGGCCATCCGGGACCATGCTCGAAGGCGTGTTGTCTGGCCGGCTGGTGGCCGCGTTCGTCGACGGCCCGGTGCTGCACCCGACACTGGAAGGCATGCCGGTGTTTGAAGAGGAAATGATGGTCATCGCGCCGCTCAACCATGCGCCAGTTACGCGCGCCCAGGATGTGAACGGTGAGAGCATCTACGCCTTCCGTGCCAACTGCTCGTATCGCCATCACTTCGAGAACTGGTTCGTCAAGGACCAGGCAGTGCCGGGCAAGATTCACGAGATGGAGTCGTACCATGGCATGTTGGCGTGCGTCAGCGCTGGCGCAGGCCTGGCCATGATGCCGCGCAGCATGCTCGACAATATGCCCGGGTGCAGCACGGTCAGTGCCTGGCCTATGTCGGAAGATTTTCGCTACCTGAAAACCTGGCTGGTCTGGCGGCGGGGCGCGGTATCACGCAGCTTGAGCATGTTCGTGAAACTGCTTGAGGAAGGGCGTACAACCTATTGATCAGTATCTAAATTTACATTCGATTGATGGGTTAGTGCCGAATGTCACGATGACGACCATGCATCAGCCAGAACACCAATACCCCGGGAGGATCAGATAATAGGTAAGCCATCCTCTAAAGGAGGGTCGTACCATGCGTAACCATCACTATGCCCTCGGCGCGGCGTTGCTGATCACCCTGGCCATGCCATGGACCCTGGCTGCTGCTGCCGATCTCAATGCCCCCATCGACATGCAGGCCGTGCGGTTGCAACCGCAGGAGCAGAACGGCGTGCGCTATTTGCAAGGTGGTATTGGCCAGGATGAGGCCAATGCGCTGCGCAAAACCACCGGCTATGACTTGCACGTGGAGCTTTCCACTGGCCCAGAAGGCAAGTTCCAGAGTGGTGCCACAGTCGACATTCAGAATGCACAAGGCCAGCCCGTGCTCAGCGTCACAGATGCCGGGCCGCTGCTGTATGTGCAGTTGCCTCCCGGCAAGTACAAGGTCACTGGCAATGCCCAAGGTGAGACGGTGCAGCAACTGGTGACCGTGAACGGCAAGGCCCCCGCGACCGTGAACCTGAACTGGCGTTGATCAAAAAAATACGGCAGGAGTACGGATGTACTCCTGCCTGAGAGGAGCGCATCGCCATGAGCCTGGATCTTCAGCTGGAGATGTTGAACGAGCGGGGCTATGTGTTACTCCCCGGTGTGCTCGAACCCCTGCGTATCGCCCTGTTGCGCTGCGCCATCGCAGCTGCCCGACTGGCTAGGCGCGAAGGGCGATTTCACCCAGCCTGCACAAATACTGACTGCTGAGCTGTACCTCAGCGACATCGACCACAACAGATGCGCTGGTCTTTCGCAGCGATGTCTGGCACAGCGGCGGAGCCAATCGCAGCCAGGCTCGCGAGCGCGACATGCTGCAAGTGCATTACGGCAGGCGCATGGTCGCGCAGAAGTTCTCGCCGTACTTGAACTGGCGTTTCAACCCTCAGGTGCTGGAAGAGGCAACGCCCCGGCAAAGGCGCTTGCTGGGCGAACATGAAGAGGCGGAATACGACTGAGGCGCGGAGCACGAGAAGGCACATCTTGAGCAAGCGATTTAGCCAATAGTGGCAATACACTTTCAACTTTCTGATCATCTGGACAATAATCAAAAAACTATTACTTCGTGTGACCGGTCTGGATGCACCGGTTCACTCTAAAAATCGAGGGGCCAAAGCCCCCGCTTGCTTTGTAGACCATCAGGAGAAGTCATTGATGAAAACCCGTCTCGCTGCGTCGCTGGCCGCTGCAGTGCTGGCCTTTGCAGGGGCCAACCTGGCCCAGGCCGCGCAGGTATCCGGCGCCGTTGGCGCCACCAGTCAAGGCGACATGACCTACCGTATTGGCCTGTCCTTCGATTGGGACAAGAAGTGGCTGGAGAGCAGCACTGGCTATGTGACCGGTTACTGGGATGCTGCCTACACCTATTGGGAGGGCGGTGACGCCAGTGGGGCGCACTCGCTGTCCTTCAGCCCGGTGTTCACTTACGAGTTCAGTGGTTTTACCTACACGCCGTACATCGAGGCCGGTATTGGCCTGGCGGCGTTTTCCAAGACCGACGTGGGTGACCAGCGCATGGGATCGGCGGTCAACTTCGAAGACCGCATCGGTTTCGGCCTGAAGCTGCCTGGGGAGCGGAAAGTCGGGATTCGCGCGATGCATTATTCCAATGCGGGAATCAAGCAGCCAAACGACGGTATTGAGTCCTACTCGCTGTTCTACAGCAAAAGTTTCTGAAGTAGGGGCCGCTGTGCGGCCCCAGCCTTTCAGTACGTATACGAAACCCGGCCTGCACCGTCCGAGGTGCACCCGCCGGGTCGGCGTAGGTGCTGGATCGTTGCCAGCCTCCTCGCGTATCAAACCACCTAGAGGCCGGCCAAGGCATGCCAACGCTCAGCGAACGGCCTTGATCGCCAGCACATTGCACAGCGGGTGTTCCAGCACATGCGCAGTGGTCCCACCCAGGTATGTCTGCATGGCGTCATGCCGATGGCTGCCCATCACGATCACATCTGCCCGGCTGTGGCCGACAAACTCGGCAATGGCCCTGATAGCTGGGCCTTCCAGGAAGTGCCGACGCTCCAGCGGGATCTGGTGATGGTCACCCAGCCGGTTGAACGCCGCCCGCTGCGCAGTGCGCACGCTGCCGTCGAAGCCGGGCATGGTCACCGTACCGGCACCGAAGTCGGCAATATGGGTCTTGAACGCGTCGCACACATGCAGCAAGTGCAACTCGGCGTTGCACTGCAGGGCCAGGGCACGGGCACTGTGGATCACCTGCTCGTCCAGGTGCTCGCCAGCACCGTGGCTGTTAAGGTCTACTGCCGCGGCAATCTGCCGGGGCAGGGGCAGGCGGATGTCGCTGACCAGATGCACGGCAACCGGGCTGTCCTTGAGCAACTGCCAATCCAGTGGCGTGACCAGCAGGCGTTTGAGCACCGGTTCGTGCTGCACGTCCTTGACCAGCAAATCGCAGCCTTGCCGTTCGACCCGCTCCAGCGCGCTGCCCAGCGGGTCGCGAGTCAACAACAGTTCGGTAGACACGTCCAGGCCAGCATTGCCCAACTGTTCAGCCTCATCTGCCAGCCACTGGCGGTTGTCACTGAGCAGCCGCTCACGCTCGCGGCCATCGCTCATCAAGCCAAAGGTGTCGACATCGTCGACGAAAACGTTGATATCCAGCAGTGCACCGCTGGACTCCGCCAGCGCCGCCGCGCGTTGCAGCGCTGGCGTATGGCGCATCTGCGGGCCGAGCATGACAAACAAGCGCTTGAACTGGCTCATCTCACACCTCCACGTGTGGCAGCCCCCCGGTTACCTGGTTCTGTTCAGTCTAGACCCGTGTGCGCCCGGTCAAACCGATCAGGCTTTTTTCACCTGCGCCTGCCTGAGTGCGGCTAGCGTCATGTGTCGGGTATGATGCGTGCCCCATCATTGTCACGAGGCCTGTCCCATGTCCCTGAGCGCTGAACAGATCGGCGAATTTTGCGCTTTCGCCGAGCAGTTGGCCGACGCTGCCGCAGTGGCGATCAAGCCATACTTTCGCGCCAGCCTGGATGTCGAGGACAAGGGCGGGCGCCTGTACGACCCAGTGACCGTGGCTGACAAGGCGGCCGAGGACGCCATGCGCGCGCTGATCCAGGCCCGCTACCCGGACCACGGTATTCTTGGTGAAGAGGCGGGCGTGGCCGTCGGCAGCAGCCCGTTGACCTGGGTGCTCGACCCGATCGACGGTACCCGTGCCTTCATCACCGGCCTGCCGTTGTGGGGCACGTTGATTGCCCTGAACGATGGCACGCGCCCTGTGGTTGGCGTGATGAACCAGCCATTCACCGGTGAACGCTTTGTCGGTACCCCTGAAGGTGCCTGGCGCAGCGGTACGCCACTGAAAACCCGTGCCTGTGCCGACCTGGCTTCGGCCACGCTGATGTGCACCACGCCGGACATGTTCGATACCGCCGAGCGCAAAGCCGCGTTCGAGGCCGTTGCCGGCAAGGCGCGCCTGATGCGCTACGGCGGCGATTGCTATGCCTACTGCATGCTGGCCTCGGGCTTTGTCGACGTGATTGTCGAAGCGAGCCTGCAGCCGTATGACGTACAGGCACTGATGCCGATCATCGAAGGGGCGGGTGGGGTGATCACTGCCTGGGATGGCAGCAGTGCACAGAATGGCGGGTGCGTTGTGGCCTGTGGTGACGCGGCGCTGCATGCGCAGATGGTAGAGATGTTGCGCCACGCCATGTGAGCCACCTATCCCCGATCACTGCACTTTTTACGATTTCCGGGCTCTATGCTTGGCCAGGCTGCACTGACCCCCGGTGCGGCCGCCGAATATCGACCCGGTGCCGATGGTTGCAAGCTCCCAGAATTTCCTCCCACGCCTGCTGCTGGCAGGCGCCCTCACATGCCTGTGCGCCTGCACCCAGGAGCAAGGCCGCGATATTGTCAGCCAGTTCGGCAACGGCAAACCCAGCGAGTTGTTCCAGACCAGCGTCGACCGCCTGGCCACGCTATCGATGCGCGACAACTTGCAAAGCCTGTACCTGCTGATGAACAAGCTGTACCTGCGCAACCCCAACCAGTGGAAGATGTCGGGCTATGTGGACGCTGCCACGGCCGAGCGGCAGATCCGCATGGCCATCGAACATCGTCAGCCCCTGCCGCAACTGGGCAACCGCCGTGACCTGGCGGCATTGAGCTACGCCCTGAGCCCGGAGTTTCGTGGTGATCGGGTAGGGGCTTTCATCTACGCCATCGGCAGCATGCTGATTACCGCGCACGGTGGGCGTACCGAGTTCTACATGACCGATACCATCGACCCGTTGTTTATCAACAATGCGGCGCGCAATATCGAAAAGGCCACCTGGATGCTTAGCCAGCGGCAGGACGCCAATGGGGTGTTGCTGCTGTTCTCCAACGAGATTTCGGAAGAGGGCAGCAACCTGAGTTTTGCCGTGGAGTTTGGCAAGATCGTTGCGCGGCTGGACCTGTTAGCCGAGTTGCTGGATGAACGTTATCGGCGGATTGGTTTGAATTACGCCCAAAGCCTGTTGCTAATGAATTTTTTGCCGGTGCAGTGAACCGTAGCCGTTGCGCAGGCCCTTGTAGGAGTGGCCTTGTGTCGCGAAAGGGGCGCGTAGCGGCTCCAGGTTTTCAGCCACCCAAGGCCATTGGTAGTTTCAGAGCAGCGCCTGTATTGCCTGCCTGTAACGCTGCCCGGCCAGGCTCATGCTGTTGTTATGGGTGGCCCCCGGCACCAGCAGCAATGTCTTGGGCTGCCGGGCTGCGTCGAACAGCTGCTGGCTGAAGCGAGGGGGTACAAAACGGTCATCCGTTCCATGCACCAGCAGCACTGGCAGGCCGATGTTGCCGATCTTGTCCAGCGAGTCGAACTTCTGCGACATCAACCAGCGCACCGGGAGGGAGGTATTGGCCACCGCTGCCGCGACATCGCCCAGGGAGGTGAAGGTCGACTCAAGGATCAGCCCGCGTGCCGGCGCCCCAACACCGCTTCGCTGCGCTTCACGTGTCAGTTCACTGGCCAGTTCCACCGCCACCGCGCCGCCCAGCGAATGACCGAATATCAGGCGTTTGCCGGCATCGGGCTGCAGCTGGGTAAAGCGTTCCCACGCAATGCGGGCATCTTCGTACACCGTGGCCTCGGATGGCAGGTCGCCCCGGCTCTGGCCAAAGCCACGGTAATCCACGGCCAGCACCGAGTAGCCCATGGCATGCAGCTGCTCGATGCGGAACAATTGGCCGGTAAGGTTCCAGCGCACGCCGTGCAGGTAGAGCACCGCCGGGGCATTGGCGCGTTTGGCCGGCCACCACCACGCGTGCAGGCTCTGGTTATCGCTGAAGCTGCGCGGGCGCAGGTCGAGCTCTTGCACCTCGCTGGGCAAACCGCGGAACCAGCTGGCTTGGCCAGGCTCGATGCGGAACACCAGTTCGCGCTCCTTGTGCTGCAGCATGGCGCAGCTGGAGGGTAAGCCAATAACCAGCAAGGTGGCACACAACCAGGTGAGCCAGCGGCGGCGCAGGTGGGTAAGGAAGAGGGTAGGCATGTGCGCTTTCTAGCAGATGCACTGCGCCGGGTGTTGAAAAAGTGACCGAATGGCAGGGTGGTTTGGTTGCAAGCTGTTTCTGGTAGAAATGGAATATTACCGGCCTCGCGCGCGTGTACTCCCGAAGCGGCCGGTACAGGAAAATACTGTTCGATAAACGAACGCCAGCTGCATCTGGCTTGTCCGCTATCCGCCCATCCAATCCCATCGCCGCATTGCTCAACCGCGGCCTTTTTGCTGTAGTGTGGCCATTCACCGGTTGTCGCCTGCCCCCGCTATCCGCAACCGACCCGATAGAATGACCGTGATGACCGCGACCACCGCTCACAAGGCCGTAGGAAGCGGCGACCAGAACAATAACGATACCGAGTGCCTTGCCTATGGAAAGCCGCCTGCTGAGCGAGCGCAGTAGCGTGTTTCACCACGCCGACCCTTATGCTGTGTCCGATTATGTGAACCAGCATGTAGGCCAGCATTGCATCGGACTGTCACGCACCACCCATCCCCAGGCCAGCCTCAGCCACCGCAAGTTTGCCGAGCTCGACCTGTGCCGCATCAGCTATGGCGGCAGCGTGCGCGTTACCTCACCGGCGCTGGAAACCATCTACCACCTGCAAGTGCTGCTGAACGGCAATTGCCTGTGGCGCGGGCACAAGCGCGAGCAGCACCTGGTGCCGGGCGAGCTGCTGCTGATCAACCCGGATGACCCGGTTGACCTGACTTACTCGGAAGACTGCGAGAAGTTCATCCTTAAAGTGCCCACCCGGCTGTTGGACTCGATCTGCGACGAACAGCGCTGGCACCGGCCAGATGGGGGCGTGCGGTTCTTGCGCAATCATTACCGGCTGGATGAGCTGGATGGCTTCGTGAACCTGCTGGCCATGGTTTGCCACGAGGCGGAAGTGGGCGATTCACTGCCCAGGGTGCAGGGCCATTACAGCCAGATCGTCGCCAGCAAGCTGCTGACCCTGATGAGCACCAACATCCGCCGCGAGAGCCTCAGCGCACCGCAGGCCGGCCTTGAGCGCATTCTTGATTACATCGAACGCAACCTGAAACTGGAGCTGTCCGCAGAAGTGCTGGCGGAGCAGGCCTGTATGAGTTTGCGTTCGCTGTATGCGCTGTTTGAACAGCACCTGAGCACCACGCCCAAGCATTACGTGCGCCAGCGAAAGCTGGAGCGGGTGCATGCCTGTCTCAACGATCCGACCTGTGGCGTGCGTAGCGTGACAGAGCTTGCGCTGGATTACGGCTTCCTGCATTTGGGCCGGTTCTCCGAGGTGTATCGGCAGCAGTTTGGTGAGCTGCCTTCGCAGACGTTCAAGCGGCGGGGGTGACGCCCTCCAGCTTGGCGACCTGGTATTTCTGCCAGTTGTTTATATTTCATGTGCAACCCACCATTTGCTTTATTTCGGGTAAAAGGTGGCAACCATGTCAACGTCGCGGATTTCCTTTCGTTTACTGCAGTACACGGTTTACGGGCATGATGGAGGCGAGGATTGCTCATCAGTGCTGCGCTTCAACGGGAATAGAAAAGACCCTGTTACAGGACACTACTTGCTTGGAAACGGATATCGCGCTTTCAATTCTGTCCTGATGCGTTTCAATGCGCCAGATAGCTTGAGCCCGTTTGATGAAGGGGGTCTCAATGCGTACTGCTACTGCAGTAATGACCCCGTGAACAATGTGGACCCAAGTGGTCACTTCGGGTTTTTCCTCAATGGCGGCCTATTTACAACACGATGGGGACTACGGTCGGCTGCATCCTATGTGCTGGGTCCAAAAGCACCAAGGCTAAAAACCCTTGGTGTGAAGAAGGCTCTATCTGAAGTAGATCCTGCTTTGCCGGCTAGGGTAAAACATGCCGAAAAAAATCAGTCCTGGGGGCAGAGTGATGTAAAGCGACTAGAGAATGCTTGGGTTTGGCTGCAAGGCAGAGCGTATCGCTTCGAGTTCGCTGAGAAATACTTTGCGGCTGAAGGTTTCCCATTGGAAGCACAAGCAGCTCATGAGACACGCAAGGAGATTTTAGTTATCAAACAATGGGTTGAGAAACAATTCGTGAAAGCTAATGATGTGTTCAAAAAACGCCTGTTCGACACTTTGCCATTTTCTGAACCCACTGAGCAAATCCCCAAAGTACGTAACGGTGGATAGCACTCTGCACAATACGGATAGTCCCCCGCCAGTCGTCTCCCTAACCTGACCAGGTCTTAACAATAACAAGGGAGACCCTGGCCATGTCCCTGGGATTCGACTACCTCAATGCCATGCTCGAGGACGACCGTGAAAAGGGCATCTACCGCTGCAAGCGCGAGATGTTCACTGACCCACGCCTGTTCGACCTGGAAATGAAACACATCTTCGAGGGCAACTGGATCTACCTGGCCCACGAAAGCCAGATCCCCGAGAAAAACGACTTCCTCACCCTGACCATGGGGCGCCAGCCGATTTTCATCGCGCGCAACAAGGACGGTGAGCTCAATGCCTTCCTCAACGCCTGCAGCCATCGCGGTGCCATGCTGTGCCGGCACAAGCGCGGCAATCGCTCCAGCTACACCTGCCCGTTCCACGGCTGGACGTTCAACAACAGCGGCAAGCTGCTGAAGGTGAAAGACCCGAGCAACGCCGGCTATCCCGACAGCTTCAACTGCGACGGCTCCCACGACCTGACCAAGGTGGCGCGCTTCGAGTCGTACCGGGGCTTTTTGTTCGGCAGCCTGAACGCCGATGTGAAACCGCTGGTGGAGCACCTGGGCGAATCGGCCAAGATCATCGACATGATCGTCGACCAGTCGCCGGAAGGCCTGGAAGTGCTGCGCGGTGCCAGCTCGTACATCTATGAAGGCAACTGGAAGCTCACCGCCGAAAACGGAGCCGACGGGTACCACGTCAGCTCCGTGCACTGGAACTACGCCGCTACTCAGAACCAGCGCAAGCAGCGCGAGGCGGGCGACGAGATCAAGACCATGAGCGCCGGTGCCTGGGCCAAGCAGGGTGGCGGCTTCTACTCCTTCGACCACGGCCACTTGCTGCTGTGGACCCGTTGGGCCAACCCGGAAGACCGCCCGGCCTATGAGCGCCGCGACCAGCTGGCTGCCGACTACGGCCAGGCGCGTGCCGACTGGATGATCGAGAACTCGCGCAACCTGTGCCTGTACCCGAACGTGTACCTGATGGACCAGTTCAGCTCGCAGATCCGCGTTGCCCGGCCGATTTCAGTGAACAAGACTGAAATCACCATCTACTGCATCGCCCCCAAAGGTGAGAGCGCCGATGCCCGTGCCAAGCGCATCCGCCAGTACGAAGACTTCTTCAACGTCAGCGGCATGGCCACCCCGGACGACCTGGAAGAGTTCCGCTCGTGCCAGACCGGCTATGGCGGCGGCACTGGCTGGAACGACATGTCCCGTGGCGCCAAGCACTGGGTCGAAGGCGCCGATGAGGCAGCCAGGGAGATTGACCTCGAACCCCTGCTGTCTGGCGTGCGTACCGAAGACGAAGGCCTGTTCGTGCTGCAGCACAAGTACTGGCAGGACACCATGATCCAGGCCCTCAAGGACGAACAGCAGCTGATCCCTGTGGAGGCCGTGCAATGAGCCTGTATGAAACCGTGCGCGACTTCCTCTACCGCGAAGCGCGCTACCTGGACGACGCCCAGTGGGACCAGTGGCTGGAACTGTACGCCAGCGATGCCAGCTTCTGGATGCCGAGCTGGGACGATGACGACACCCTCACCGAAGACCCACAAAGCGAAATCTCGCTGATCTGGTACGGCAACCGTGGCGGCTTGGAAGACCGCGTGTTCCGCATCAAGACCGAGCGCTCCAGTGCGACCGTGCCCGACACCCGTACTTCGCACAACATCAGCAACATCGAGATCGTCGAGCAGGGCGAGGGCAGCTGCCAGGTGCGTTTCAACTGGCACACCCTGAGCTTCCGCTACAAGACCACGGACAGTTACTTCGGCACCAGCTTCTACACCCTCGACCTGCGCGGCGAACAGCCGCTGATCAAGGCCAAGAAGGTGGTGCTGAAGAACGACTACGTGCGCCAGGTCATCGACATCTACCACATCTGATACAGGTTTTTGCGAGTACTGCCCGGTGCGTCCTGCGACGCGCCGTGGGCCGGCTCGCCTGCGAGGTGCAACATGAGCTACCAGATCGCACTGAATTTCGAAGACGGGGTTACCCGCTTCATCGAGGCTGCCGGCCATGAAACCGTGGCTGACGCTGCCTACCGCCAGGGCATCAACATCCCGCTGGACTGCCGCGACGGCGCCTGCGGTACGTGCAAGTGCAAGGCCGAATCCGGCCGCTATGACCTGGGCGACAACTTCATCGAAGATGCCCTGAACGAAGACGAAATTGCCGAAGGCTACGTACTGACCTGCCAGATGCGGGCTGAAAGCGACTGCGTCATCCGCATCCCTGCTTCGTCGCAGTTGTGCAAGACCGAACAGGCCAGCTTCGAGGCCGCCATCAGCGATGTGCGCCAACTGTCGGCCAGCACCATTGCCCTGTCGATCAAGGGTGAAGCGTTAAGCCGCCTGGCCTTCCTGCCGGGGCAGTACGTCAACCTCAAGGTGCCGGGCAGCGAGCAGAGCCGCGCCTATTCGTTCAGTTCGTTGCAGAAGGGCGGCGAAGTCAGCTTCCTGATCCGCAACGTACCGGGTGGGTTGATGAGCAGCTTCCTGACCAACCTGGCCAAAGCCGGCGACAGCATGAGCCTGGCAGGGCCGCTGGGCAGCTTTTACCTGCGGCCGATCCAGCGCCCGCTGTTGCTTTTGGCTGGCGGTACCGGCCTGGCGCCGTTCACCGCGATGCTGGAGAAAATTGCCGAGCAGGGCAGTGAGCACCCGCTGCACCTGATCTATGGCGTGACCAACGACTTCGACCTGGTCGAGCTCGACCGCCTGCAAGCGCTGGCGGCGCGCATCCCCAACTTTACCTACAGCGCTTGTGTGGCCAACCCGGACAGCCAGTACCCACAAAAGGGCTACGTGACCCAGCACATCGAGCCACGTCACCTCAATGACGGCGATGTGGACCTGTACCTGTGCGGGCCACCGCCGATGGTCGAGGCGGTCAGCCAGTACGTGCGCGAGCAGGGTATTACCCCGGCCAACTTCTACTACGAAAAGTTTGCCGCGGCGGCCTGACAGCCCGTCGGGGCCGCTTCGCGGCCCTTTCGCGGCACAAGGCCGCTCCTACAGGGAAACGCGATCCATGTGGGAGCGGCCTTGCGTCGCGATGGAGGCCGCAGCCCTCCCAATTGCCATTAACCGGGTCATGCAGGAAAAACATATGAACAACAGATTCCAAGGCAAGGTTGCCCTGGTCACCGGTGCCGCTCAAGGCATCGGCCGGGGCGTGTGCTGGCGGCTGAAGGCCGAAGGCGCGCAAGTGGTGGCTGTAGACCGTTCCGAACTGGTCCACGAGCTGGCCGGCGAAGGCATGCTCACCCTCACCGCCGACCTGGAGCAACACACCGATTGCGCCCGGGTCATGGCCAGTGCGGTGGAAACCTTCGGCCGCCTCGACATCCTGGTCAACAACGTTGGCGGCACCATCTGGGCCAAGCCTTTCGAGCACTACGAAGTCGAGCAGATCGAGGCCGAAGTGCGCCGTTCGCTGTTCCCCACCCTGTGGTGCTGCCATGCCGCGCTGCCGTACATGCTTGAGCGCGGCAGCGGCGCCATCGTCAACGTTTCTTCCATCGCCACCCGTGGCGTCAACCGGGTGCCTTATGGCGCAGCCAAGGGCGGCGTCAACGCGCTTACCGCATGCCTGGCCTTCGAAACTGCAGGGCGCGGCATCCGCGTCAACGCCACTGCGCCCGGCGGCACCGAAGCGCCACCCCGGCGCGTGCCACGCAACAGCGCCGAGCAAAGCGAACAGGAAAAACACTGGTACCAGCAGATCGTCGACCAGACCCTCGACAGCAGCCTGATGCACCGCTACGGCAGCATCGACGAGCAGGTGGGGGCGATCCTGTTCCTCGCTTCCGACGAGGCCTCTTACATCACCGGCGTGACCTTGCCGGTAGGGGGCGGCGACCTCGGCTGAGCAACACCCCAAGGCAACAGCTTTCCATCACAACAAAAACAAGAGCGACAGATGCCATGCGAACCCTTGACGTACACCCGATCATCGATAACGCGCGTTTCACCCCGTTCCACTGGATGGTCATGGCCTGGTGCGGCCTGCTGCTGATCTTCGACGGCTATGACCTGTTCATCTACGGCGTGGTACTGCCGGTCATCATGAAAGAGTGGGGCCTGACCCCTTTGCAGGCCGGTGCGCTGGGCAGTTACGCGCTGTTCGGCATGATGTTCGGCGCCCTGGCGTTCGGTAGCCTGGCCGACCGCATCGGGCGCAAGAAGGGCATTGCCATCTGTTTCGCCTTGTTCTCGGTGGCGACCATCCTCAATGGCTTCGCCACAAGCCCGAGCGAGTTTGGCATCTACCGCTTCATTGCCGGCCTGGGCTGTGGCGGCCTGATGCCCAACGCTGTGGCGCTGATGAACGAGTACGCGCCCAAGCGCCTGCGCAGTACGCTGGTGGCGATCATGTTCAGCGGCTATTCGCTGGGCGGCATGCTGTCGGCGGGCGTCGGTATTTTCATGCTGCCGCGTTTCGGCTGGGAGTCGATGTTCTTCGCAGCTGCTGTACCACTGCTGGTGTTGCCGGTGATCCTCTACTACCTGCCAGAGTCCATTGGTTTTCTGGTGCGCAAGGGGCGTACCGAGGAAGCGCGGGCGTTGCTCAAACGACTCGACCCGCAATGCGACGTGCAGGCCGATGACATGCTGCAGGCGGCTGACCGTAAAGCGGGTGGCGGGGCGTCAGTGCTGGAGCTATTCCGCAACGGCCTCGCCATCCGCACCCTGGCACTGTGGCTGGCGTTCTTCTGCTGCCTGCTGATGGTTTATGCACTCAGCTCCTGGCTGCCAAAACTGATGGCCAACGCTGGCTACAGCCTGGGTTCCAGCCTGTCGTTCCTGCTGGCGTTGAACTTCGGCGGCATGGCTGGGGCCATCCTCGGCGGCTGGCTGGGTGATCGCTACAACCTGGTCAAGGTAAAGGTGGCGTTCTTCATTGCCGCCGCGCTGTCGATCAGCTTGCTGGGCGTCAATAGCCCGATGCCGGTGCTGTATCTGCTGATCTTCATTGCCGGCGCCACAACCATTGGTACGCAGATCCTGCTGTATGCCGGCGCCGCGCAAATGTATGGGCTGTCGGTGCGTTCCACGGGGCTTGGCTGGGCCTCGGGTATCGGCCGCAACGGCGCCATCGTCGGCCCCTTGCTGGGCGGCGCACTGATGGGCATCAACCTGCCCCTGCAACTCAACTTCATCGCCTTCGCCATCCCTGGCGCGATTGCCGCACTGGCCATGGCCGTGCACCTGGCCAGCGGCCGTCGGCAAGCCCAGGCCATCGCGGCGCAGGCATGACCCGAAAAGAACAAGGCCAGGCTACACCGCGTTGGCTTCTTCGCGGGCTTGCCCGCTCCCACAAGGATTGCGCGCAGTCGGTGCACTGCACTGGACCTGTGGGAGCGGGCACGCCCGCGAAGAAGCCAACACAGAACAAGAGCCAGCCACAAAGACCGGCCACTGCCTTGCGGGATGCGCCATGAAAACCCTGATCAATGACAGCTCACTGTCCGCCATTGTCGCGGGCTGCATCGCCACGATGATCTCTTACGCCGGCCCGCTGGTGATCATTTTCCACGCCGCCGAAGCGGCCGGGCTGTCTCACCAGCAGTTGTCATCCTGGGTCTGGGCCGTGTCCATGGGCAGTGCGGTGCTTGGTGCGCTGCTCAGTTTGCGCTACCGCGTGCCGGTAGTGATCGCCTGGTCGATCCCCGGCTCCGCGCTGCTGGTCACTGCCTTGCCGCAACTCGGCCTGGAACAGGCCGTAGGTGCCTACCTGGTGGCCAACCTGGTCCTGCTGCTGATCGGCATCAGCGGGGCCTTCGACCGCATCATCGCGCGCTTGCCGGGGTCCATCGCCGCTGGCATGCAGGCTGGCATCCTGTTCGGTTTTGGTATCGAAGTGTTCCGCGCCTTGCCAGTGCAGCCGTTGCTGGTACTGGCGATGTTCGTCACCTACGTGCTGATGCGCCGGGTTCAGCCCCGTTACGCAGTGGCTGCGGTGCTGTGCGTGGGCTCCCTGGTGACCGTGGCCAGTGGTGCGTTCCGTAGCGAGGCGCTGGTACTGGAACTGGCTTCGCCGCAGTGGATCACCCCTCAGTTCAGCCTGCCAGCGGTATTCAGCCTGGCGCTGCCGATGGTGCTGGTGGCGCTGACCGGGCAGTTCATGCCGGGCATGGCGGTGCTGCGCAATGCGGGTTACGCCACACCGGCCAGCCCGTTGATCAGCGCCAGTGCCCTGGCCGGTACCGTGCTGGCGCCATTCGGCTGCCACGGGCTGAACCTGGCGGCGGTTACCGCCAGCCTGTGCACGGGCCATGAGGCCCACGAAAACCCACGACGGCGCTATGTGGCGGCAGTGGCTGGCAGCACGCTGTACCTGCTGCTGGGCATTGCCGGTGCCACATTGATGTCGCTGTTCGCAGCCTTTCCCGCCGCACTGATCGCGGCCCTGGCCGGGCTGGCCCTGTACGGCGCCATCAGCGAGGCGCTGGCCCGCAGCCTGGCAGAACCGGCCGAGCGCGATGCAGGCCTGTTCACCTTCCTGGTCACCGCTTCGGGGGTGGCCTTCCTTGGCCTGTCGGCAGCGTTCTGGGGGCTGCTGTTCGGCCTGCTGACCCATGCACTGCTCAGGCTGCGCCAGCCGCGTGCCGGGGAGGTGCTGCGCCGCACCAGATGAACTGCCGTGTTCCCAACGCTTTATCCATAAAAACAAGATCAAGAGAGCTTCGGAATGAACAACACCCCTTGCGTAGCCCTGGGCCTGACTTTGCTCAGCCAACCATTACTGGCCGCCGAAGGCGGTTTCTTCGAGGATTCGAAGGCCACCGTGAGCGCCCGCAACTATTACTTCAGCCGCGATTTCTCCGATATTGTCGGGGCCAACAGGCAGTCCAAGGCAGAGGAGTGGGCCCAGGGCTTCATCCTCGACTTCAAGAGCGGCTACACCCCGGGTACGGTCGGCTTTGGCGTCGATACGCTGGGGCTTTTGGGCATAAAGCTGGACAGCAGCCCCGACCGCGTCAACACCGGCCTGCTGCCGGTGCATGGCGACGGCCGTGCTGCCGACGAGTACAGCCGACTTGCGCCCACCTTCAAGGCCCGCCTGTCGAAGACCGAACTGCGCGTCGGTGAACTCCAACCGAACCTGCCAGTGCTGACCTTCAGCGACATCCGCCTGCTGCCGCCGACCTACCAGGGCGCCAGCGTGAGCTCGTCTGAAATTGACGGGCTGACCGTGCAGGCCGGGCATCTGAAAAGCACCCACCTGCGCAACGAAGGCGGCGACGGCAAGATGAACGCGATGCTCGGCCATGTGCCGATGCGCCAGGCCGAGAGCGATGCCTTTAACTACGTGGGCGGGGACTATGCGTTCAATGCCAACCAGAGCAGCGTCAGCCTGTGGTACGGGCAACTGGAGGATATCTACGAACAGGGCTTTGTCGGCCTCAAGCACAGCAAGCCTGTGGGCGATTGGGTGCTCAGTGCCAATCTGGGCTACTTCACCGCGCGTGAGGATGGCGAGGCGTTGCTGGGCAACATCGACAACCAGGCGTTCTTCTCGATGTTCACCGCCCGGCATGGCGGACACAGCTTCCATGCGGGCTACCAGGGCATCTATGGCGACAGCCCGTTCCCACGGGTGTTCGCCAATATTTCGCCGCTGGGTAACGAGGTGCCGACGTATGAATTCGCTTACACAGACGAACGCTCGTACCAGGTGCGCTACGACTACAACTTCGCCGCCATGGGCGTGCCAGGCCTGACGGCGACCGTGCGCTACATCACCGGTAACAATGTCGATACCGGGCTGGGCTATGAAGGCCGTGATCGCGAGCGCGACCTGGACATCGGTTATGCGGTACAGAGCGGGGTACTGAAAGGGCTGGGGATTCGGGTGAGAAACGCCATGGCACGTTCCAATTACCGCAGCGATATCGACGAGAACCGGCTGACCCTGGTGTACACCTGGCAGTTGTTCTGAAAGGTATACACAAAATCACGAGCATTTCGCCGCTACTACACAGGAATTGCGTATCGGCACAGGTTGGGGGTAGCTTTCAGGAACCACCTTTCAGGGATGCTATCCGTGGACTCCATTACCCAGGCCGTACTCGGCGCTGCCCTGCAAGGCACCGTGCTTGGCCGCATCCAGGGCCGCCGCTCGCTGTTGTATGGCGCCGCCCTGGGCACGCTGCCCGACCTCGATGTGATCATCCGCTATGCAGACCCTGTGTCGCAGATGACCTACCATCGCGGCTTCTCGCACTCGCTGTTCGTGCTCACCGGGCTGGCTTTGCTGCTGGCCTGGCTGGTCAATAAATGCTGGCCCGGCGAAGGCTACACCTTGCCCAGGCTGTTCCTTGCTTTCTGGCTGGTACTCGTCACCCACCCGTTGCTGGATGCCTTTACCGTGTATGGCACGCAACTGTTCTGGCCACTGCAACCCACCCCCCAAAGCTGGGCCGCAGTGTTCATTATTGATCCGGTCTATACCTTGCCACTACTGGCGGCGGTCATCTACACAAGCATCAAGGGCGTTACCGGCCGGGCTACACGCCTGTTGACCCTTGCACTGGTGTTCAGTACCGCTTACCTGGGTTTCGGCCTTGCCGGGCGCATGGCAGCCGAGCAACGCTTCCAGGCGGCACTGGACCAGCAAGGCATCGTCGTGAGCGAGGTTCGCGCCGTGCCTATCGCGTTCAACAGCCTGGTCTGGCGGGTAATGGCCAAGACCCAACATGGTGACTACTACGAAGGCATCAGCAGCGGGTTCGACCGGCAGGCGCCGGAAATGCAACGCTTGCCGCGTAACCTGGAACTGGCAAACGCGCTGGCAGGCGACCCTTTGCACCAGCGCTTGCGCTGGTTCACCGGCGACTGGCTGCGGTATGACCAGATAGGCGATGCGCTGGTGGTCACCGACCTGCGCATGGGCATCCCGGGCAACTATACCTTCCGTTTCAACATGGCGCACCGCGACACCCAGGGCCACTGGATTGTCGATATGCCTTCGGCGTGGGACGGCGCCGGGCCCGGGTCAATGTTCAACGGCAATGACCTGGTGTTGATCTGGCGTCGTATCGTCGACCAGCAGCCACCTTTGCCCCTGGCTGCCTGGACCGACCGGTACCTGGGGGCAGGTGCGGTCGACCGCGGGCACTGAGGCATGCGTTCGGCCGGGCTGGACCTGGTCAAATGGACAGCGATGCTGACCATGGTTGCCGACCACCTGCGCTTCATATGGCCTGAGGCCGAGGGTTTGTTCGTGCTCGGCCGCCTGGCGTTTCCGCTGTTTTGCCTGGCCATTGCGGTGAATGTGGGGCGCGCCAGGGCAGAGCTGTTCCATACCCGCGCCAATCTGCGCTATCTGTCGCTGATGCTGCTGTTCGCGGTGCTCTCGGAGCCTGCCTATCGTTGGCTGGACAGTGGTTCGCAGACGTTCAGTGTAATGCCGACACTGGTACTGGGATTGCTGGTTGCCTGGGGTGTGCACCACCCATTGCGGTCGGCGCGAGTGCTTGGCCTTGCAGGCCTGCTGGCGGGGTGGTTGTTCAGTGATCAATTGATGTATGGGCTGGCGGGGGTGTTGCTACCTGGCGCCTGGCTGGTGGCACGCAGGCAGGGCGGATTGGCCTGGTTGCTACCCTGCCTGATGGCCATTGGTGGCAACCTGACCAACAACTGGCTGCGCGAGCACTTTCTGGCACCCATTACCCTACTGACGCTGGTTGCTGCTGTGCTGGCAGTGCCTGTCGGGTGGCTGTTGTTACGCCATGATGCTTGGCAGGTACCTGCCGTAGGGCGGTGGGGATACCTGTTCTATCCCGTGCATCTGCTCGTGATCAAAGGCTTGTCGTGAGGCTTGCCGTTCCTGGCGCTTGCAATTCACAGATCCAGACCCATCTAAACCGGCCGCATCACACTCAGGAACCGTCCATGGAACCCAACCGCTTCGGCGATATCGCCGCCTTCGTCAGCGCCGCCAAGGCCGGCAGCTTCACTGCCGCCGCCGCAAGCCTGGGCCTGACCCGGTCGGCGGTGGGCAAGAGCATTGCTCGGCTGGAGGCCCGCATGGCGGTGCGTTTGCTCAATCGCACCACGCGCAAGCTGAGCCTGACCGATGAAGGCCTGGTGGCATTCGATCGCTGGCGACAGATACTGGATGACCTGGACGAGGTGGAAAGTGCCATGGCCCAGCGCCGCGGTAAGCCCACCGGTACCTTGCGCCTGACTGCGCCGCTGTCGCTCGGCCAGCGCCATGTGCTGCCGGTGCTGGACCAGTACCTCAAGCAGTGGCCTGAACTGCGCGCAGACATCCGCTTCACCGACCGTTTCGTCGACTTGGTCGAGGAGGGCGTGGACGTTGCGGTGCGTATCGGCGCACCCAAGGAAGACTCGCAGCTGTTGACCCGCACGGTGGCCTGGCAGCAGTTTGTCACCTGCGCTTCGCCCGCGTACCTCGAAGCGCGAGGTATTCCCTTGGTGCCTGCCGACCTTTATGGTCACGACAAGATCGCCTTCCTCGCGGGCGAGAAAGCCATGCCTTGGCGCTTTGACACTGAAGCAGGCCTGCACCTGTGCGAAGACCCTGGCCGGTTGAACATCGACAGCTCGGAGGCGATGCTCGACGGCGCCCGGGCCGGCTTCGGGCTGATTCACCTGCCCACCTACATCACCGGTGACGACCTGCGCGCTGGCGCCCTGGTGGAAGTACTGCACGCCTACCGGCCACCGGCGGACCCGATTCGCATCGTGTACCCGAGCAAGCGCCACCTGTCCCCTCGGGTACGCGGTTTCATCGACTTGTTGGTCGCCAGCTGGGAATCGGGCGGGCCTTGGTAGCACTGATTGGGGATTATCAGGCCCCCATGCCGAGCCTGTATCTGGGTTTATCGCTGGCATCGGCGACTTTTTTTGTGTACTGGTAAAAGTGTGAGTGGCTAGTTGGCTTCATATCGCCCAAGATGGAGTATGAAGATGCCAGTCGATCGACTGGCGGCTCAACTATCCATGTAAACGCACCAGCCAGCATTTGAGGGATTAGAGTATGTCCAACAGACAAAACGGAACGGTCAAGTGGTTCAACGATGAGAAGGGGTTCGGTTTCATCACTCCCGACGGCGGTGGCGACGACCTTTTCGTCCACTTCAAAGCCATTGAATCGGACGGCTTCAAGTCGCTGAAAGAAGGCCAGAAAGTGTCTTTCGTTGCCGAAAAGGGCCAGAAGGGCATGCAGGCTGCGCAAGTGCGCGCCGAGTAAGATGCCTGAGTGACTGGTACGCTAAGGCGTGCCCGGCCACTGGAAGACGGAGCCCCTGGAGGGCTCCGTTTTTTGTCTTTCAGATCCAGGGGCAGGATGGCCGTCTGTATCCGGTGAATACCCTGATTATCGGTGAACCCAAGCTTCACCAGCGCCCATGGCCTGGTGCAGAAACGGATAATCTGTATAGCCTTCGGGCCCATTGGCGTAATCGAACTGTGCCCGATGTTCGTTCAGAGGCGCCTGCACCCGCAGCCGCTGTACCAGGTCCGGGTTGGCAATGTAACTGCGCCCGAACGCTACGGCATCGATCAAACCGCGCCCAATCAAGTCTTCGCCTTTCTCGGCGGTGTAGGCACCCGCAGCAATGATAACCCCCGGATAGGCATCGCGGATCGCCTGGCGGAACTCGTCACGCAGCGGCTTGCCGCCGGCCCAGTCCGGCTCGGACAGGTGCAGGTAGGCGAGGTTGCGCTTGGCCAGTTCGCGGATCAGGTATAGCCCTGCGGCCTCCTGGTCTTCGCCATTGTCCACGCCATTGAACCCGCCCAGCGGGAACACGCGGATACCCACGCGCTCGGCACTCCAGTTGGCAATTGCCGCGTCCACTGCTTCAAGCACGATGCGCGCCCTGTTTTCGACGCTACCGCCGTAGCGGTCCTCGCGCTGGTTGGCGCTCGGGGTAAGGAACTGGTGCAGCAAATACCCGTGGGCAGCGTGCAGTTCGATGAAGTCGAAGCCGGCTTCGCGGGCGTTCACCGCTGCCTGGCCGAAGTCGGCGACGATGCCTGCAATCTCGTTCTCGTTCAGGGCGCGCGGTGCGGAGGTTTCTACACGTACCAGGTTGCCTTGCTCGTCACGCAGGGTGGTACGTGCGCCGGCCGGCAGCGCCGAGGGCGCCACAGGCGCTTCGCCGCCGGGTTGCAACGAGGTGTGCGACACCCGGCCGGTGTGCCACACCTGCACGGCGCTGTGGCCACCTTCGGCATGAATGCCTTCGTTGATGTGCCTCCAGGCGGCAATCTGCTCGGCGCTATGAATGCCGGGCGAGCCGGAATAGCCCTTGGCCTGGAAGGAGATCTGGGTGGCTTCGGTGATGATCAGCCCGGCGCTGGCACGCTGGCGGTAATACTCGGCCATCATGGGGGTTGGCACATCGCCCGGCTCGAGGCTGCGCAGGCGGGTGAGGGGGGCCATGAACACCCGATTGGCCAAGGTGAGCGGGCCGATTTGCAGGGGTTGGAAGAGTTTCATTGCAGCTCCAGAGGTGAAAACCAATGGTGCGCACGATACCGAGATGATTGGGGAAAGGGGGGACCGGAAGCCCGGCGCAGGGCTCCCCAATTCCGTTGTCAGTACCGGCCCTGTAGGAGCAGCCTTGTGCTGCGAAGAGGCCGGTAAGGCTAAAGATTGTCTTCGAATAATCAGCTACGGGCCAACCGCCCGCTCACATAGTGGGCCACATCATTGAACCCTGGCGTCGACGCATGCCCCGGCGTCACCAGCGAATCGATGAACGCTTCATCCTCCGTCGTTATCTTCACCCCCAATGCACCACCATAGGTATCCCACTGTTCCTCGGTACGCGGCCCGACAATCGCCGAACTCACCCACTGGTTGTTCAACACCCAGGCAATGGCAAACTCGACAATGCCTATACCCTTTGCCTCTACATAAGCCTGGATCTGCCGGGCGATGGCCAACGACTCCTGGCGCCACTCCACCTCCATGATGCGCTTGTCCTGGCGCCCGGCGCGGCTGCCGGCATCGGGCACGGCACCCGGCGCATACTTGCCACTGAGTACGCCCCGGGCCAATGGGCTGAAGGGCACCACGCCCAGACCCTGTGCGGCGGCTGCAGCGAGCTGCTCCGGTTCGGCCTGGCGGTTGACGATGTTGTACAGCGGCTGACTGACCACCGGCTTGGGCACACCCAGTCGCTCGGCAACGTGGCAGACCTCGGCAATGCGCCAGCCACGGAAGTTGGACACGCCCCAGTAGCGGATCTTGCCCTGGCGCAGCAGGTCGCCAATGGCCTGTACGGTCTCTTCCAGCGGCACCTTCTGGTCTTCGCGGTGCAGGTAGTAGATATCCAGATAGTCCATGCCCATGCGCGTCAGGGTGGCTTCCAGCGCGTTGAAGATGTGCTTGCGTGACAGCCCGCTGCGGTTCGGCAGGCCGTCGGCCGGGCCGAAGCCGACCTTGCTGGCAACGATCCAGTCCTGGCGATGGCGCGCCACTGCTTCTCCGACGATTTCTTCCGAGCGCCCGGCGTTGTACACGTCGGCGGTGTCGATGAAGTTGATACCCTGGTCCCAGGCCTTGTCGATGATGCGCAGGGCGTCCTCGGTGCTGGTCTGCTCGCCGAACATCATGCTGCCCAGGGTAAGGGCGGAAACCTGCAGGCCACTGTGGCCGAGGGGGCGGTAGATCATGCGCGTGGTTCCTTTTGCAGTCGGCTGATCCACCTGTTTTACACACAACCGGGGCGCTTTTAAAGGCGGCTGTCAGCCAAGCAGCGTGATCGCCTCCTGCAGGTTCAATGGGCGTTTCAGGCGCTGCGACAGCGCCGCCATGGCATCAGAGTAACCTTTGGCGATGACGGCCTCGACCTGTTCACCCACACACTGAAAGGCAATGAAATCGCCTTTTTCCGGCTCACCGACAAACTCGATCCGGTTCCACTCCCGTGCGTGGCCCAGCACTTCATAGGTGCGGCCGTGCTGGTAGGTCCAGAAGAATGGCACATCGGCGTAGCGGCGCTGCTCGCCGAGCATGTTGGCGGCGGCGATCACCCCGTGTTGCTGGGCCAGGCGCCAGTGCTCGATGCGTACAGGGCGACCCGAGAGCGGGAACGTGGCGATGTCGCCTGCTGCCCACAAACCGTCAGCGGCGCGCATTTCTGCATCGACCCGCAGCGACTTGTCCTCGTTCAACTGCACGCCCTGCAGGAAAGCGGTGGCCGGTATCACGCCGGTGCCAAGCAATACCAGTGGCGTCTCCAGGCGTTCACCGTTGGCCAGCAGCACCGCTTCGACCTTGTCCCGGCCTTCGAACCGCTGGACTTGCGTAGGGCCGTGGAAGGTGACCCCTTTGCGCTCATGCAGTTCGCGGATACTGCGCCCGATGCGATCACCTAACTGCCTGGCAAGCGGGACTTCATGGCGAGTCACCACGTGCACCTGAACGCCGTACCTGCGCAGGGCCGAGGCCGCCTCCAGGCCGATGAAGCCGTCGCCTACGATCACCGCCGGCTGGCCGGGTTCGGCTGCGTCGAGCAGCTGTGCGGCATCCACCCGCGAGCGCAAGGTGAACACGCCGGGCAAGTCGGCGCCGGGGATATCAGGGCGTAGTGCCTTGGCGCCGCTGGCCAGCAGGCAGGCGTCGTAACCGATCTGCTGGCCATCGGCCAGCGTAATCTGGCGTTTCTGGCTGTTCAGGGTGCGCACCTTGCCGTGCTTGCGCTCCAACTGGCCCTTGCGCAGGGCGTCGGCTTCGAGCAACGCAGGTACTTCATCGGGCGTCATCTGCCCTGCAATCACGAATTTGCTCAGCGCGGTGCGGTCGTAGGCCGGCTGGCGCTCCTGGTCGATCCACACCAGCCGGCCAGCGAAGCCATGGGCCAGCAAGGTGGCTACTGCGGCGCTGCCGGCCGCACCAGCGCCCACCACAACGAAGCAGCGGGCATCGCTGTGCCTGGGTGGTGCGATGGCGGGCAGCGGTTGGTCGTCGACCCAGACTTCATCGTCCTTCACCCAGGCCTTGTAGCGGCGCAGGTCAGCCAGCGCCGGGGGTTCGCAGACCACTCCGTCATCGACGGCAAATGCAGCCTTGTGCCAAGGGCAAACCAGCAGGCCGCCGCAGACCAGGCCTTCATCCAGTGGGGCACCTGCGTGGGGGCAGTTACCCTGGTAGGCATGCACCTGATCGCCCTGGCGAATGAGGATGAGCTCTTCATTGCCGGCCTGGACGCGCAAGGGGCGATGTTCGTCGAGCTGGGCCAGACAGGCCACGGCGTGCTGGGTCATGGGGTTCTCCAAAGGGGCCTTTGGAACCATTTGACGCCTGGGGTAGGGAGGGGATGCGTTGAACCGACGATCGGTGGAGGAGGAAAATGTAGGGTAGCCTGGCGGGCCTCTTCGCGGGTGAAACCGCTCCCACAGGATCACCACAGCCTCGAAGGCTGTGGCATGCCTGTGGGAACGGGTTTACCCGCGAACAGGCTCAACTGGCACGTGCAGAACTCAGCGCACCCGACCGCGTGACACGCAGGGCCACCAGGCTACCCAGCACGATCAACGCCGCCAGCGAATACAGCGCGGCATCGGTGGAACCGGTCTGGTCCTTGATGAACCCCACCAGGTACGGGCTGAGGAAACCGGCCATCTGGCCCACGGAGTTGATGATCGCCAGCCCGGCAACTGCTGTACCGGCGCTGAGCAGGGCGGTTGGCATCGGCCAGAACATCGGCAGCCCGGTCAGCGCGCCCATGGTGGCGATCGACAGGCCCAGAATGGCAATGGCTGGGTTGCCGGCGAAGTTCACCGCAATCAGCAGGCCAACGGCGCCCATCAGCATCGGCACCACAAGGTGCCAGCGGCGCTCGTTGCGCAGGTCTGCCGAGCGGCCGCAAAGGATCATGAACACACCGGCCAGCAGGTACGGGATGGCGCTGAGCCAGCCGATCAGCAGTGGATTGTCGAAGCCCATGTTCTTGATGATCGACGGCAACCAGAAGTTGATCGCGTACACGCCACTCTGGATGCAGAAGTAGATGAAGCCAAAGGTCCAGATAAGCGGGTTGGTCAACACTGCGAGCACGCCATCGCCCGTGGTTTTCGGCTTGCCCGCAGCGTCGGCTTCGAGGTCGTTGGCGATCAGCTGGCGCTCGGCCGGGCTCAGCCAGGCGGCTTTCTGGTAACCGTCGCTGAGCAGGAACACCGCCAGCACACCCAAGGCAACTGTGGGCAGGCCCTGGATCAGGAACATCCATTGCCAGCCGGCCAGGCCGTGCTGGCCGGCGGCAAAGTGCTGGAGGATCCAGCCGGAAAACGGCCCGCCGAGCAGGCCCGACACCGGGATTGCCGACATGAACAGGGCCATGATGCGGCCGCGACGGGCGGCCGGGAACCAGCGCGAAAGGTACAGCACCACGCCCGGGAAGAAGCCGGCTTCGGCAGCGCCGGTAAGCAGCCGCAGGGCGTAGAACTCGGTGGGGGTTGTGACGAACAGCAGGCAGGTGGACAGGCTGCCCCAGGCAATCATCATCAGCGCAATCCAGCGCCGCGGGCCGAAGCGGTTCAGTGCCAGGTTGCTCGGCAGGCCGCAGAGCACGTAACCGATGAAGAAGATGCCGGCACCAAGGCCGTACACCGTTTCGCTGAATTTCAGGGCGTCGAGCATTTGCAGCTTGGCAAAGCCGACGTTGACGCGGTCCAGGTAGTTGAACAGGTAGCAGATGAAAATGAACGGAATCAGCCGCAGGGTGATGCGCCGGTACAGCGCGTTGCGGGTGGTGTCCGAGCCTTGGTCAGGGGCGGGGCTGTGTGCCATGATCGGGTTCTCTTTTGTTATGGTTTTTGCCGCGTCGCCTGTTCCGGCGCTCGCCCTGACGAGTCTCGGGGACTGCGGCTAGCCTGTCTTTGTGCTTTTGCACAGCGCTCGGCCCAGGCTGCTGTGCCCGAGCCCAAAAGCCTAACACCTAAAGGACCACGCAATGTTCGAACTCGACCATGACCTGGCACAGGATATCGTTGACCGGGCCATGGCCATTCTGCCGTGCAACGTCAATGTCATGGACAGCCAGGGCTTGATCCTGGGCAGCGGCGAGCCGGAGCGCATCAACACCCGTCACGAGGGGGCGCAACTGGTTTTGGCCAATGGCCGGATCGTCGAACTGGATACTGACGCGGCCAAGTGCCTGAAGGGTGTGCAGCCCGGGGTGAACCTGCCACTGATGCTTGATGGCCGGCTGATGGGTGTACTGGGCCTGACCGGGGACCCGCAGCAGGTGCGCACCTATGGTGAGCTGGTACGCATGACTGCCGAGATGCTGTTGGCCCAGCGCCATCTACAGGCCGACCAGCAATGGCGACGGCAGCGCTGTGATGATTTGCTGGCACTGTTGCTGGGCGGCAGCGGTGATTCACCTCGGCTGCTCGACGAAGCCCGGCAATTGGGCCTCAAGCCTCAGCTGCCGCGGGTACCTTGCCTGTTCGAACTGGCCTCGGGGCCACCCGCCGAGGCGTTGTCGGCGTGGTTGATGAGCCGGTACCCGGACAGCTGGTGTGTCAGCCCGGCCCGCCAGTCATTGCTGTGGTGCCGGCCGGCCAGCGTGGCACTGGATGAGCCGCGCCTGCTGGAGCGCCTGCAACGTCACGGTTGGGAAGTGGAGCGGCTGGCCCTGGGCAGTGCCGCGCAGAGCCTGGAGCAGTTGCGCCGGGGTTACCGCCGGGTACGCGATTTGCTGGCCTATGGCCGCGAGGTATTGCCTACCGAACGCTTGCTCAGCCTGCAGCGCTACCGGCTGCCGGCGCTGCTGTGGCGCCACCGCAATGATGATGCGCTGGATGAGCTGCTGGAGCCGCTGCAGCGCATTCGCGCCAGGGACAACAGCGGCCAGCTGCTCACCACGCTGCGCGCCTGGTGTGCCCATGACGGCCAGAGCCAGGCCTGTGCCGATGCCCTGGGCATCCACCGCAACAGCCTGCGCTATCGCCTGGAGCGGATTGCCGAACTGGGCGAGGTCGACCCGCTACGCATGGAAGGAATGCTCAGTTTGTACTTGGGGTTGCAGCTGTTGCCAGCAGCCTGAAGTATTCACCTGCACTGGCCCTATCGCCGGCAAGCCAGCTCCCACAGGATGCATGCTGCCCTCAGGGCTGTATCACACCTGTGGGAGCTGGCTTGCCGGCGATAGGGCCAGTGCAGGCAAAAAGGCATCCGCCCAAACAACCCGTCCGGCGTTTTGTGCATTTGACCGAGGCCCCGTTGGCGAACAGCTGTCAGCATGCCGCTCATCAGGACAGGAGAATCCCCATGAAGATCGTCATTGCCCCCGACTCGTTCAAGGACAGCCTCGACGCTGCCGGTGTCGCCCGCGCTATCGCCGCGGGCCTGCGCGAGGCGTGGCCGGACGCTGAACTGGTAGAGTGCCCGATGGCCGACGGCGGCGAAGGCACCATGGAGGCGATCCTTGCCGCCAGCCACGGCGAATTGCGCCGCCAGACCGTGCGCGGGCCGCTGGGGCAGAGCGTGGAGGCCGGGTGGGGCTGGTTGCCACAAAGCCGTACGGCAATCATCGAAATGGCCCAGGCCAGTGGCCTGCAACTGGTACCGACCGGCCAGCGCGACGCTTGCCGCAGCAGCACCTGGGGCACAGGCGAGCTGATTGCAGCCGCCTTGGCCGCCGGTGCGCAGCGGGTAGTACTGGCCATCGGTGGCAGCGCCACCAACGATGCCGGCAGCGGCATGTTGCGCGCACTTGGCCTGCGCCTGCTGGACGCTGACGGGCAAGCGCTGGAGGAGGGCGGCCTGGCCCTGGCCAAGCTGGCCCGCATCGACGCCAGCGACCTCGACCCACGGCTCGCCGAAGTGCAATTTGAAGTGGCGGCTGACGTCGACAACCCGCTGTGTGGCGCCAATGGTGCTTCGGCGATCTTCGGCCCGCAGAAGGGGGCCAACCCGCAGCAAGTGCAGGCGCTGGACCAGGCACTGGGGCATTTTGCCGATATCTGTGCTCAGGTGCTGGCTAAGGATGTGCGCGACTACCCAGGTTGCGGCGCTGCCGGTGGCATGGGCTTCGCTGCCCGGGCCTTCATGGGCGCACAGTTCCGCCCTGGGGTGGAGGTAGTGGCCGAGTTGGCCGGCCTCGATGAATTGGTGCAGGGGGCACATCTGGTGGTGACTGGTGAAGGCCGTTTCGATGCCCAGACACTCCGTGGCAAGACACCGATGGGTGTGGCCCGGGTAGCCAAGCGTCATGGCGTGCCAGCGGTGGTGCTGGCCGGGACCTTGGGTGAGGGTTATCAGCAGTTGTATGCCCATGGGGTCGATGCTGCATTTGCGTTGGCCAGCGGGCCGATGAGCCTGGAGCAGGCTTGTGCCAATGCTGCGCAGTTGCTGCAGGCGCGGGCTTGTGACATTGGTCGGCTATGGCGCGTTGCAAAGCGAACCTGACCTGAGCTGAACCCTGTGGGAGCGGGCGTGCCCGCTCCCACAGGGTTACCTGATGGTGGGCTGGGAATCGAACATGGCAATGAAGTTGGCCAGTGCTGGCGAAGCGTTCTGGGCGTTCCATTTCATGTACAGGCCGATCCCGGGTGCGGGTTGCTTATCGATCGGCCGGATCGGGCAAAACTGCACCCGCTCACGCGCAGTGGAACCGACGAACGAGGCCGGCACCAGGGCCACGCCAAAACCACATGCCACCAGGCCCAGCAAAGTGTGAATCTGCGCAGCTTCCTGCACCACCCGGGGGTAAAAACCCGCCGCCTCACACAGCGCAAGCAACTGCGCGTGATAGCCACCGCCCAAGGCTTGCGGGGTGAATACGAAATCCTCATCGGCAAACTCGCGCAGGTCGACTTCCCCCTGTTGCGCTTTCGCGTGGCTGGCGGGCAAGGCCATGACGATCTGTTCATCAAGCAACAACCGTGCTTCAAGGGTGCCAGCCGGCAGCGGCAGCCTGCGCATGAAACCGATATCTGCCTCACCGGCCAGCAAAGCCTTGGCCTGTGACGCCGATGGCATCTCGCGGATGGTTAACTGCACGTTCGGATAAGTCTCGCGAAAACGGCGCAAGCTGCTGAGCAGCGAGTCGTAATAGGCGATGGAAATGGCCGTGATGGTCAGCTTGCCGCTGACCCCTGCAGACACACTGCGGGCGTACTCGATCCCCTGTTCCAGCTCAGCCAGCGTGCGGTAGGCCGTGTCGAGAAACGCCGCACCCGCTGCGGTCAGGCGCACCCCGCGCTTGTTGCGCAGCAGCAGGCTGAAGCCCAGTTTTTCTTCAAGGCGGTTGATCGCCTGGCTCAGCGGTGGTTGCGCCATGTGCAGGCGCTCGGCGGCCTTGTGAAAGTGCAATTCTTCGGCCACAGCGATGAACTGCCTGAGCAAACGTGTTTCGATCATCCCTATTCCTGCAGCGTGGCTACTCGTCGGTGATATCCCTGAGATATCAAAGGTGCATGCTTTTAATATTAAGTCATAGATTTGTTTGTTGATATCGTAAAAAGGAGAATTGAAGGTAGCCAGAAATGCCCGTTACAGACCCTTTTCACAATAAAGTTGCGGTCATCACCGGTGCCGCACAAGGCCTGGGCCTGGCCTATGCCATGGCGTTGGCCGAACGTGGTGCGCAGGTCGTCATCAGCGACCTGGGCACCGACCGATCGGGGCAAGGGCAGGACGCTTCGGCACTCGAACACGCACTGACGGCCATGCGTGGCAAAGGCTTTGCGGTGGTTGGGCACGCCGGGCAACTGGAGGACGAGGGCGCCTGCAAGCAACTGGTCGAGCTGGCCATCGAGCAGTTTGGCGCGCTGGATATCCTCATCCACAATGCCGGCTGGGTCGATTACCAGCGTATCGAAGATCATGAATCCGCCTTCCTGCAACGCGCGCTGGGCATCAATGTGCATGCGCCCGTGTGGCTGGCCAAGCATGCCTGGCCCCATCTCAAGCGCTCCGCAGCGCCACGGGTAGTACTGACCACCTCGGACCGTGCCATGTACCAGCGCTATGCGCAGCCTGGGCTGGTGGCCTATGCCGCCGGCAAGATGGCCCAGGTCGGCATCATGAACGCCCTGAGCATGGAGGGCCAGGAGCACGGCATCCTGGTCAATGCCATATCGCCGGTGGCCAAGACCCGCATGTGGGGCATCAGCCAACCGCCAGAAGAGCTGAAGCCCGAGTGGGTTACGCCTGGCGTGCTGTACCTGGCCAGTGCGCTGTGCCATGACACCGGCTACATCTTGCGCGCCAGCAACGGCCAGTTCACCGCCACACGCTTCAACGAAAACAGCGGCGTCAGCTACCCCCGGGACCTGGGCCGTGTGCAGGCCGCCGACCTGGCCGAAGTGGCCGAGCGCTGGAACCGCATCAAGGAATGCAACTACGTGCCGGTCAAAGTCGCCAACACGCGCGCGGACCTGGGTGAAAGCCTGGTCTGGGATGAGCGCAGCGGCGCGTTGTACTTCGTCGATATTTCTGGCGGGCGCATCAACTGCCTGACGCCGGATGGCGAAGTTCACAGCCTTTACGCGTCAGCCGCGCGCATTGGCGCCTTGGCGCTGACCGACCGGGGCAACCTGATTTTCACAGAAGATGCCAGCGTGGCCATCTTCGATGTGCCGGCGCGCAAGGTGCTCCAGCATTCTGCATCTGTCCACCCACGTTCAACCTACCGCTTCAACGACGGCGCCTGCGACCCGCAAGGACGCTTCGTTACCGGGCTGATGGACGAAGCCTTGAGCGGCAATACCGGGGCGCTGTTCCGCTTCGACGGGCAGTTGAACGACCAGGTGATCCACGACGACATGGCCTTGCCCACCGGCCTTGCCTGGTCGCAGGACGGCCATACGGTGTACTTCGTCGATTCGGCGGCGCGCGCCATCTACCGCGCGGAGTATCTCGTCGAAGGCCGACTGGGTGCGGTGACGCTGTTTGCCGAAACCCCCGCCGAACTGGGGCGGCCGGATGGCCTGGCGCTGGACCGCGAAGGCGGGCTGTGGGTGTGCCAGTACCATGGCAGCTGCCTGCTGCGTTACGACCGCCACGGCCACCTGACCGACCAGGTGTTGATGCCGGTACCGTGCCCCACCAGTTGCTGCTTTGGTGGGCCGGGCTTGAACACCTTGTACATCAGCACCGCGCGCTTCGACATGAGCCCTGAAGAGCTGCACCATTACCCCGATGCTGGCGACCTGTATGCCATCCGCCCGGAAACTGGCGGCGTTGCCCGGCACAGCTTCAAGGAATAAGCCGTTGCATCTGGCTGGCCGGTAAAACGGCCAATTCGCCAAAGCGCTGCGCCGAGTCGATATAGCGCAAGGCCGACTTGGCGTCTTTCCAACCCACGTAGCTCATCAGCGATTTCAGTTCCCAGCCATTGGCGGTTGCCCAGGTGGCGAAGCCACGCCGTAGCGAGTGGCCGGTATAGAGCGCGGCCGGTACCCCGGCACGCTCCAGCATGCGCCGCAGCAGGCCGACCAGGCTGTTGCTGTTGAGGGCGCTGTCACCGAGGTTGCCCCAGCGGTCGAGCTTGCGGAACACCGGCCCATGGGCAATGCCGGCAACCTCCAGCCATTGCAGGTAGGCCGTGACCGGGCACAAGGCTTTCAGGGCAGGGGTGCGATGTTGCACGCCCAGGGCTTCTCGGTCGCCCTTGCTGCGCGGCAGGAACAACGTGATACCGACACCCGCTTCGGCCTTGATATGTTCGATGCGCAGGCGCGCCAGTTCATCACCACGAAAGCCACGCCAGAAACCCAGCAACAGCAGCGCACTGTCACGGCGGGCCCGGCGCAGGGCGGCCAGGTCGTGATGTTCACGTGCCTGGCGGGCCTCCTCTTCAAAACAGGTCACCGCAGTTTGCAGGTGCTGCAACAACAGCGGGGCTGCCTGCTTGGGCGGCGTCGGGTGCAGGGTGCGGATACCGCGGAGCACCTGGCGCACCAGCGGCGCCTTGGTCGGATCGGGGAAGCCTTGGGCGACGTGCCATTGGCTGAGCGCAGCCAGGCGCTGGCGCAGGGTGCTGACGGCATGCTGGTCGGCGTGGTCGGCCAGGTAGCGGGCAATGCTCTCGGCAGTGGCAGGGAGAAAACCGCCCCAGTGGGTTTCGAAGTGCTCGATGGCAGCCTGGTAGCTGCGCCGGGTGTTGTCACGGGTGGCGGCGCGAAGGTAGCGCTCGATATCGGTCATGGTACGGGTGTCGATGGGTAATGGGCACACCATAAACCGAATCAAGGGATATTGCATGCCAGCGCGGTCTCTGTAGAGCGGCCTTGCGTCGCGATGGCGCGCGAAGCGGGCCCAGGTTGTCAGCTGGGGGGCAGTGGGGCAGCGCCAGTGTCCGCATTACACGCATGCTTTCTCCTCGACACCATTGAACGGCGGGTACTCGCGTAACTGCGCCGGCGACAGTGGCCGACTGAAGTGGTAGCCCTGGGCGATATCACAACCGGCAAGCTTTAGGCACACCACCTGTTCGCGGGTTTCCACGCCTTCGGCAACCACTTCCAGGCCCAGGCGTTTGGCCAGGATGATGGTGGAGGACACGATCGGGCTGTCATCAGGGCTGTTGGACAGCGGGGCGATCAGCGAGCGGTCGATCTTCAGCTTGCTCAATGGCAGCGAATGCAGATGGGCGAAGCCGGCGTAGCCACGGCCGAAATCATCCAGGCTGATGCCCAGGCCAGCGCCGCGCAGGGTATGCAGGTGCTCCACGGCCGTGCCTTCGGGGTCGAGGATGGTGGTTTCGGTAATTTCCAGCTCCAGCCGCTGCGGGGCGATGGCATACCTTTGCAGTTCGTTCAGCAGCCGCATGGCGAAGTCGCCTTGGCGCAGTTGCAGGGCGGATACATTCACGGCCAACCGCGTTTCCCGGCCCTGCACGTCCCAGCCCGCCAAGGCTTCACAGGCCAGGCGCAACACCTCCCAGCCCAGATCGACAATGAAGCCGCTGCGCTCTGCCAGGTCGATGAAGCGGTCCGGGTACAGCAGGCCGAACTCGGGGTGGTCCCAGCGTACCAGCGCTTCGTAGCCCAGTACCTGCTGGGTGTCGAGGCGGATCTGCGGCTGGTAGTGCAGCACGAACTGGCGCTCGGCCAAGGCGCTGCCGAACGCCTGTTCAAGGGTAAAGGCCTGGATGTCGGCCGTGTTTAGCGAGGGGTCGAAGAAGCGATACTGGGCCCGGCCGGCCTGCTTGGCCGAATACATTGCGGCATCGGCACTGCGGATCAGGCTGTCGATGTCCTGGCCGTCGCGTGGACAGATGCTCACGCCCACACTCGGGCTGGTGTTGACCTCCTGGCCGTCCAGGGCATAAGTGGCCGACAAGCGCTGGACCAGTTCATGGACCCAGGCATTGATCTGGTCTTCGCTGCGCTCGCCCGCCAGCAGCACCACGAATTCGTCGCCGCCAAAGCGCGAAGCCTCGTCACCGGCCTCCAGCAAACGCTGGATGCGGCCGGCCACGGCCTGCAACAGCAGATCGCCGATCTTGTGCCCGAGCGAATCGTTGATTGACTTGAAGCGGTCCATGTCGATGAACAGAATCGCCATCAACCGGCGCTTGCCACGCTGGCGGGTCAGCGCCTGGGCGGCCACCTCGACGAACTGGCGGCGGTTGTGCAGCCCGCTGAGGTGGTCGGTGGCGGCGGCATGGCTGCTGCGCCGGTGTTCGTCCTCAAGGCGGCCGATAAGCTGCTGGTTGACCTGCTGGGCATGTTCAAGGGCGCTGAAGGCCTCTTGCCGCTTGCGCAGCAGACGCAAGGTCCACAGCAGGCTGGCGATGATCATCAGCGTCATGCTCAGGTTCAACCAGAATTGCCGGGAATAGGCCAGGGTCGAAGGCGCGAGGATTTCATCCTGGCGCTGGCTGACCACTACGCTGAACCCGCGCTCTGGAACATGTCGGTACAGGCTCTGGTACGCGTCGCCGGCCACGTATTGGGTCAGCATGCCCGCGTCGCTGCCGGTATCCGGCAGTTCAGGCTGCAACCCATCGCCGGCCACCACCACGCCGCTGGTGTCTATGCGCAGCCGCTCCAGCCCGTCATCCTGCAGCAGGCGCACCAGCCCGCTGCTGCCCAGGTCGATATGCTGGAACAGTACCGCGAGGTAGCCGATGTCCAGTTGCACCACCAGGATGTTTTCGATGTCGCGGCCTGGCAGGTCGGTCAACGGCAGCAGAAACGGCAGGCGCCAGTTGGGCAGGGTGGCCTGCTGGTCCGGCGCCTGCACGCTGGGCAGAAAGGGCTTGAACCCATAGCGGGCAACGTGCCATTGCAGCTGGCGTAACCAGTCCTCGGGCAGTGCGGAAGCTTCGTCGGTATGGCTGGCTGACAACAGCCGGCCTTGCCGGTCGTACAGGCTCATGCGTTTGAACACCGGGTCCTCGGCCAGTATCCGCGCCAGGCTGATGTTGCCCTGGCGTAGCACCTTCATGTCGTCCTGGGTGACCCGGCCAACGGCCTGGGCGCGGTCGACCAGCTGGCGCAGGCTTTCACCGACGATGCTGGCCAGGTTCAGGTGCTCGGCGGCCTTGGCCGACAGCGCGTCCTGGCGGGCGGCGGCTTTCTGCGTGATGTGCAGCCCCCAGAGAAAGGCCAGGGTGGCCGCACAGAGCATCAGGATCAGCAGTCGCAGGAGGCTGGCGGATGAAAGCGAACGGCGTATCACTGCTGACAGTTCCCGACCCTGGGTGATGCTCAAAAAATACGACAAGGAGATGACAGGCTGATGACTAATGGCTAATCGCCTCTAAGGGTTTTCCCTATTCGCGACGGGTGTTTGCAGGCGCGCGGTTTCTTCCTCGATATAGCTCATCAATGCGCTGACTTCGGCATCGCCCAGGCGCATGTTGGGCATGGCCAGGCGGTTGTATTGCTCATACAGCAGCATGGCCAGTGGGTCTTTCTCGGCCAGCATCTGGTCGGGCTCCTTCAGCCAGCGGGTCAGCCAGCTGGCGTCACGCTGACGGGTTACGCCCAGGAGGTCGGGGCCAATACCTGGCTGGCCTGGCTCGGTGTTGCCAAGGGTGTGGCAGGAAGAGCAACGCGTACGGAAAATCTGCTCGCCACTGCTGGGGGAACGTATCTCGGGGGCCTGGGCATAATCATTGTTCATGGCGCTGGCCTGCTTCCAGTTGTGCAAGCTGTTGCCCAGCCGGTCAGCGAGGATGTACGGGCTTTCGAAGGGCGAGGCCTTCATCCAGCGGCCGGTGGCCTGGTTGCCGATGATAAGGCTCAGGTTGTGGTCTTTGGAGCGGCCGTTTTCCAGGCCGTCTATCCACAAGCCCAGGCTACGGCGCAATTGCTCGATGTCGTCGGGCTCGCCGGTGAGCAGCGTCCAGCCAGGGCCGATGCCGAACTTTTCGGCGTAGCGTTTCAGGGTGGCGGGGGTGTCGTTGTAGGGGTCGATGCTGATGGAGTAGAGGAATATGTCCTTGCCGACCCGGTCACCGAGAATCTTTTGCACCTGGCGCAACCGCGCGGTTTCCACCGGGCATGAGTCAGTGCAGCCGGTGAAGATGAAGTTGATGGCGACCACCTTGTCCTTGATCAGGTCGTCGAAGAAACGCACCTTGTCGCCGTCCTGGGTGAGCAGGGGGATGTTGGGGAAGTAGTCGGCGCCCCAAGGGCTTGCGGTTTCCTCGGCCACCGGTTGCTTCGGCTGCAGTGGCCAGTACGGGATGCTGGCGGCAAATACCGCGAGTACCAGCAGGAAACGCCATGAGCCAGGCATGATAGGGTCCTCTATGGTGTGCAGCCCTTCGCGGGCACGCCCGCTCCCACAGGAACTTCACAGAGCTCGCAGCTGCGCGATTTCTGTGGGAGCGGTGCACTCACTGATATCTGACTGGCGCTGTCACCGTCTGCCCCAGCGTCGATTTCACCGTGACCGTGGCTGGCGTGGCCGGGCCGAAGCCGGTGGTGGTCACCGAGACCCGCCAGCGGGCACCTGTGGTAGCGGCAGTCAGCGTGGCGTTCCCCAGGCTTACCGGGCCCCCGGTGGTTGCCGCAGTCACACTGATGCTGTTGCCGGTGGCCACCGTGGTCGTCCCCTGCACATCCCAGGTGAAGCGGTTGCCGCTGCGCACCTGCACCGTGGCACTGGTGACCTGGATCTGGTCGACCGCCGCCGCCGCGCTCACAGCGATGCTGACCGTTGCCGGGGTCACCGACTCGGCCCCCTTGGCATCACGCGCCGTGTAGTTGAAGCTGGCAGTGAACGGCGTGGCGACCGTGGCAGGTGGGGTGTAAGTCACCGTGGTGCCGTCCGTGCTGACGCTGCCCAGGCCGGAGTCCGGCTGGCTGAGGCCGGTCACGGTTAGCGGTACGTTGCCGTCCGGGTCGGTGTCGTTGGCGAGCACGTTCAGCGTAATTGCCTTGCCAGCAGTCGTTGCTGCACTGTCATTGGCCGCGACGGGGGGCTTGTTGGCCGGGTCGTCGTTGTCGTCATGGCCTTTGGTACGGAAGGTTGGCAGGCCCACCGAAGCCATGTATTGCACGCCATCCCACCCTGGCAGCGGGGTCGGCATTACCTGGAACTGCCCCGGGTGCTCAATGTCCCAGCGCAGCAGCATCGACGAGTCCTCATGCTGGGTGTTGTGGCAGTGCTCCATGTAGGTACCCGCGAACTCGCGGAAGCGAATGGCCATTTCCACTTCTTCCGACGAATCAGTCTCCGGCCCGATGCGGTACACGTCCTTGCGCGCCCATTTTTCCCATTCAGGTGGTGCCTTGCCGTCGCGGCTGAGAATCACGCCTTCCTCGAAGTGCACGTGTACTGGGTGGCTCCAGCCATCGCCACCGTTGACGATTTTCCACACTTCCAGGGTGCCGTCCCCGCTGAAACCACCGTCAGTAGACTGATTGGCCAATTGCGGTGCAGCAGTGATGCGTCGTGGGTCCATGCTGTAACCGAAGCCACCATCGGTCTTGATGGTCCACGGCTTGGTGTCGGTACCGTCGGAGCGGCCAAAGATGAATTCGCGGTGGCGGGCATCCTTGAGCTTGGCCAGGTCGGCGGCAGAGTTGCGGTCAATGGGCAGCGGCAGCATTTTCAGGCCTGCGGCCTTGCCTGGCTTGGCTGGCTCGTAGGCCACCGGGTCCATGCTCAGGTCCTGGCCGGTGTAAGGCTGCACCAGCAATTGCAGGAACTTGCCGACTGCGGGGTCGCCGTTGTCCCACTGCGGGCCTTTGCTGGTCTGCTTGATCACCGCCTTGTATTTGCCCGACAGCACATCGGCCAGTGAAATGGCAGCTTCCGGGCCCTTGCCGGTGCGGTGCTCCTGGAGGTTGACGAAGTACAACTTGTCGCCGGCCTTGATGCCGTTCTTGGCAAAGTTGATGATGATGTCGTAGCGCTCGGCGATGGCTTGCAGCGGCAGGATGCCATTGTTGTCTTGCAGGTTGCCGTCGCCGTTGAGGTCCAGGGTGCCGTCGAATGGCACGGCGTGTTCCATGATGTTGCCGTCGTTGGCGATCATGTGGAACGGCACCCGCGCATATGAAAGGTTGGAACCGGAGGGGCCTTTGAACTCACCGCTGGTCCCGGCAATTTCCCGCACCACGGCAAACTTGAAGTAGCGCGATACCGAGCCGTTGAGGATACGGAAGCGGTAGCTGCGCGCACGTACCTTTAGCTTGGGCTGATACTGCCAGTTGACCAGAATCTGGTCGCCGAGGAAGCCATCGGTGTTGAACGGGTTGAACCACAGCTGGCCGTTGGCATCCCAGGCCTTGTCGGCAATCATCAGGTTGACGTCATAGTCACGGTTGCCCCACGGCATGCCCGAGCCGCTGGGGAAACGCAGGTTTACGCCATCCTGCAGGGCCTCGTTACCGCGGTCCAGCGCACTGTAGTAGTTCATCATCACGGCGTTGCCCTTGTAGACGTTCTGCGCCGTGAAATCCATCATGTGGTCGTGGAACCAGTGCGTGCTCATGGTTTCACGCCAGTCACCGCGGATCTTGATACTGCCGTTCTGGCAGGTTTTGAGGCCCGGCGTGGCGTCGTTGACGAACAAGGTTTCACCCGGCGAGCAGGGGAAGGCCGCACGCGGATCCTGGGCACGGGTGTTGATGGTGTCGTAGCCGGCCAGTTGCACCGGCCAACGGTAGTCGTAGTACTGGCCGGGGAAGAAGTAAGCGTTGGCAAAACCATCGCTCTCAGCCGGGGAGTGGCCATTATGCTCGTGGGTCGAGATGGTGTGCAGGCCAAAGCCGCCGTTGGCAGAGGGGTCGATAGGCAAGGCGTTGTAATGGCGCATCAGGATCGGCTGACCATAGCGCACCATCAGCAGCTTGGCCGGGAAGGTGCCGTCGAATGTCCACAGTGATTTATGGTTCTGCAAGGGCATGTTCGGGTGAAACCGCGTGTCGATGCCCTTGGTGGTGCCCAGGGTGGTCGGGATGTCGGAGGTCTGGTAATACAGGCCGCCAGGCGCGAACTCGCCAACCGCATAATTGTGCAGCTGTTTACGGTCACGCAGACCGAGGTTGATGCGCGCACCGGCTTGGGCGGTCTTGAACGCCGCCTGTGGGTAGAACTCGTTCCAGCGCTGGTGCGACCAGGCTTTTCCTGGCGGCCGGCCTTCGGCAGGCGAGCCGACCGGCTGGCGGTTGAGGAACATCTCGATCTGCGCCTTCCAGGGGTTGCGGTCCAGCACATTGGCGTACTGGGCCGGGAACGGGTAAAGGCCGGGTTGCTTGAGAAACGCCTCAAGTGCCGTGCCACTTGGCCCGCTGCGCGCGACTACGTTGGGGTCTTGGGCGGGGGCCGCGCCGAGGGTGGGTACAGGGAAGGTCAGCTCGGGCGCCGGCGTGGTCGGGTCCAGCTTCTCTGGCCCGAATTCTTCGAACAGCAGCAATTGCTGGGTGAAGGGCTGCGCACCGAACAACGGGCTGGGCTTGCCGTTGGTGGGGTACCTGTCCGAGGTTTGCAGGGCGGGCGGCAGCACGTTGTCGATGCGCACCGTATTGCGGTCGCCGTATGCGCCATTGATCAGTTCAAGCGAGCCCTGGTTGGCTTCTGGCAAGGTGTTGAGGTTGAGCAAGGCCGGGGTCGGGTCGGCAGGCTGATCGGTGTAGGCCGATGGGTCGGTCGGCGACGGTTGACTGTTGTCGTCCATGGGTGAGGCCATGGCCGTGATCAGTCCGAGGCTGACCATTAGCGCAGTGACGGAAGACAGCATCCATGCGTGCCCTGTAGGGTGGATCACGGCAGGTTTTTTCATTGCCTTGTGCCTCGCTCGCGGCTCTATGGCTCCAAGCCATCAATGGCGTTTTGCCCGTTAAAAGGCCCTGAGCAACGGCTGTGCCAACAGTTATTTCGGTAATGCTTTGTTAAACAAATCCTTGTGGCGCCTGATGCCCGCGAAATGACGGGGCGTCAAAAATGGGTATAAGTCCCCACTAGCGGGTACCCAATGCCCATTGGTTGGGGGGATTGGGGCGTGACACCCCTGGCGCGCTGGGGTATATCTGTTGGCCACCAAGGGGAGCCCAGCAGAGGGCTGAGAAACCGCTGAAGGCTGCAGCGCGGTGACCCTTCGAACCTGATCCGGATCATGCCGGCGAAGGGATGGGGCTTGTTACCTGCCTTTTTGCCGGCCTCACTGCGAGGCCCGTCCATGTCAACTGCCAAGGTCTCGCTGTCACCTTCATCAAGGACAGCAACATGACCGAACGTTTCAGCCAGTCCCAGCGCCGCCAAAGCGAGCCGACCTGGTCGGCGGCCGTTGGCCACCGTTTCGTGACCCAATTGTGCGACGGCAGCCTACCGGACCCGATCATGGTCGACTATCTGGTGCAGGACCATCGCTTTCTCGACAGCTTCCTGACCCTGCTCGGCGCGGCCATCGCCACCGCCGATACGTTCGAGGCGCGCCTGCGCTTTGGCCGCTTTGCCGGGATGATTTCAAGCGATGAGAACACCTACTTCCTGCGCGCTTTCGAAGCCCTGGATGTAAGCCCGGCGCAACGCATTGAGCCGGCTGATACCGCGCCAACCGCAGGTTTCAAGGCGATCATGCGCGAAGCGGCAGCCACCCGCTCATACGCCGCGGCCTTGGCGGTACTCAACGTTGCCGAAGGCCTGTACCTGGACTGGGCGCTGAAGGCGCCAAAACCGATGCCGGACAACTTTGTCCATGCCGAGTGGATCACCCTGCACGACAACCCCGCATTCCAGAGCTTCGTTGCATTCCTGCAGGCAGAGCTGGACCGTGTCGGCCCGCAGCACGCCGCACTGGCCAGTGACTTCTACCAGCGCACTGTTGCGCTGGAGCTGGCCTTCTTCGATGCCGTTTACCCGGAGGGCAAATGAGCATGGATATCTTCGATCGCCTCAAGTCTGCAGCCACGCCACAGTGGCACAGCTACGTAGACCATGACTTCGTGCGGCAGATGGGTGAGGGCACGCTGAGTGAGGCAGCGTTCCGCACTTACCTGGTACAGGATTACCTGTTCCTCATCCAGTTCGCCCGTGCCTGGGCACTGGCGGCCTACAAGAGCCGTCGCCCGGCCGACATCCGCGCGGCACAGGCCGGGCTGGCGGCGATTCTGGATGAAACCGAACTGCACTTGCGCCTGTGCGCCCGCTGGGGGCTGACCCAGGGCGATATCGAGGCCGCGCCAGAGCATCAGGCCACGGTGGCATACACCCGCTACGTGCTGGACTGCGGCGCTGCCGGCGACCTGCTGGAGCTGCACGTGGCACTGGCACCCTGCGTGATCGGCTATGCCGAGATCGGCCGGACCCTGGCCGACCGGGTTGGCGATTTGAGCAACCACCCGTACCGCGAGTGGATTGGCGAATATGCCGGGGAAGGCTATCAGGGTGTGGCGGCAGCTGCGCGCAAGCACCTGGATGAGCTGGCGGCGCGGAGCATGACCGAGCAGCGGTTTGCCGAGTTGGTGGGGATTTTTGGCCAGGCGTCCAGCCTGGAGGCGGACTTCTGGCAGATGGGCCTGGACGGGGTGGCGTAGCCACCCGGGGCCGCTTTGCGCCCCATCGCCGGCAAGCCGGGCTCCCACAGGGACCGCGTAATGATTGAAGGGTTGCACCGTACCTGTGGGAGCTCGGCTTGCCGGCGATGGGCTGCGCAGCAGGCCCAAAGTGCTTGGTCGACTGGGTGAATCCTACCTAGCCCAAGCCCGCTTTGGTGCATGAATGCCTCAAAATAAGTCGTTCAGCACACCTTCATAACGCCGAAATGCGACTTTAATGTTCACAGTGCACATCACCTCCTGGGCTGCCTGCCCGATTTGATTCCGGGTTTCGGCCCTCGAAAAAGCGGCCCGCATATTGCTCTTCCAGCTCCCAACTACCACCCGGAGCCCCGTGCAATGAGCTCACCCAGCGAATTCCCCCTCAGCGAAGCCCCGCAATCCGCCCGCAAGGGCCTGCTGCCGATTGCCATGGTCTTGTTCAGCTTTACCTTTTTCACCGGCACGATGTTCGCCGGTGGCAAGCTGGGCATGGCTTTCAATTTTGTCGACATGTTGTGGGTGGCCACCGTCGGCAACAGCTTGCTGGCGATGTATGCCGCAGCGTTGGCATTCATCGCTTCGCGCAGCGGGCTGAATACCGTACTGATGGGGCGTTTCTGTTTCGGTGAGGCAGGTAGCCGGCTCTCGGACTTTCTGCTGGGTTTTGCTGAACTGGGCTGGTACGCCTGGGGCACAGCCACCGTGGCCATCGTGCTGGTCAAGCTGCTGGGGCTGGCAGAAGGTTTCAGCGTACCGTTGATGGTGTTGTTTGGCCTGGGCTTCAGCATTACTGCCATCATCGGCTTCAAGGGCCTGGACGTGCTGTCGCGAGTCTCGGTGCCGTTGATGTTCGTGCTGCTGTTGGTCTCGATGTACATTGCCACCCGCGATGTCGGTGGCTTTGCCGGCCTGGCCGCAGTAGTACCGCACGAAACCATGACCTTTTCGGCCGCAGTGACCATGGTGTTCGGCACCTTCGCCAGTGGAGCCACCCAAGCCACCAACTGGACACGGCTGTCGCGTAGCGGCCGGGTGGCGGTGATCGCCAGCGTGGTGGCATTCTTGCTTGGCAACGGCCTGATGGTGGTGGCCGGTGCCTGGTGCGCGATGGTTTACCAGCAGGCCGACATCGTCGAAGTGATGATGTTGCAGGGCTTGTCGTTCGCGGCGGTGGTGATGCTGTGCCTGAACCTGTGGACCATTCAGGGGCCGACCATCTACAACGTGTCGGCCGCCGCCTGCCATTTGCTGCGCAGCGAGCGCAGGCGCACGGCAACCCTGCTGGCGGCCGGGGTTGGCATTGTGCTGGCGATTGGTGGCATGTACGAAATGCTGATCCCGTTTCTGGTGCTGCTGGGGTCGATCATTCCCCCGGTGGGCGGGGTGATCATGGCTGACTTCTGGTATCGCCACCGCGGCAAGTACCCGCCACTGGCCACGGTACGCCTGCCACGCTACAACCTTATCGGGCTGTTTGCCTATGCCGTGGGCGCGGTGCTGGCCTATGCCTCGCCGTGGGTCGCGCCGCTGGTGGGTATCGGCGCCTCGGCCCTGTGCTACATCGCCCTGCTCGAACTGGGCGCACGCCACAGGGCACCAGGCCAGGCGGGCGTGGAGCCGTGAGCCTGGCGCTGGACGAGATCCTGCATTTGCCTGGCCTGCACGAGATGCGTGTGCTGGCCGGGGCACGTAACCTTCAGCGGCGGGTGCGCTGGCCGTATGTGGCGGAAAACGAAGGCATTGCCGAATGGGTAATGGGCGGTGAACTGGTGTTCGTCACTGGCATCAACCACCCGCGCGGTGAGGCCAACCTGCTGAGCCTGGTGGAAGATGGCGACGCAGTGGGCATCGCCGGCATGGTGATTCTCACTGGCGGCAGCTTTATCCAGAGCGTGCCTGCGTCTGTCATTGCGCGAGCCGAGCAACTTGGCCTGCCGCTGATCGAGCAGCCCTATGCGCTGAAGATGGTGGTGGTGACCCACCTGATCGGCACGGCGCTGGTGCAGATGAGCCAGGTACGCCGCTCGCGTCACGATATCCTTGGCCAGCTGCTCACGGGTGACTACCCGAGCCTGGCCATTGCCCGGCAGCGGGCAGCGCACCTGCATCTGGCACTGGACGAACCGCGGCGCTTGCTGGCTTTGCGCCTAGCGGGCGTGGATGGCTTGTTCGAGCGCCATGGGCTGACCCACGGCGAGCGTACCTGGCAAGCTACCTGTCAGGCCCTGGAAGACCAGCTTGAAGCCTGGTGCCGCCAACGGGCAGGCAGCGTGATGGCGCAGCTGCCAGGTGATCTGTTCGTGGTACTGCTGGCAGATACGCACGACTTGCCTGGGACGTTGGCTGTGCTTTACCGGCAGTTGCAGGCCACGACGTCTGAACTGAGTTTGCACATGGGTTTGTCGAGCGTCGCCGACGATTGCGCGCACTATCGCCAGGCCCTCAACGAGGCTCGTCAGGCCCTGGACGTCGCGCAGCACCTGCGCCCAGCCAACGGCTATTGCAACTTCAGTGAACTTGGCGTGCTGCGCCTGCTGCAAGGCATCATCGACCGCTCGCTGGTCGACGATTTCGTCAGCCGTACGCTCGGCCCGTTGATCGCCCCTGGGCGCAAGCAGGCCAATGCCTTGGTGCACACCCTCGACGCCTTGATTATGGAAAACGGCAACGGGCAAAAGGCCGCACAGCGCCTGGGGCTGCACCGCAATACCATCAATCAGCGCATCCAGCGCATCGAACAACTAAGCGGGCAGTCCATTGATGACCCGCTTTTTCGCATGAATGCTTCGGTCGCCATGCTGGTATGGCGCATGAGTGAAGCCCACGACAAGGAGTAACAGCATGAACATCATCAACGCACGGCTGCGCGGCAAGCCTGGTCTGTTCCGCATCGAACTGAACGGCGAGTGCATTGCCGCCATCGTGCCGCAGACCGAGGTGGTGGCGCCCGTTGCTGCCCATGACTTGGACGCAGGGCAAAACCTGGTGGTGGCGCCCTTTGTCGAGCCGCATATCCACCTCGACGCCACACTGACTGCCGGCGAACCCCGGTGGAACATGAGCGGTACCCTGTTCGAAGGCATCGAATGCTGGGCTGAGCGCAAGGAAATCACCACCCATGAAGACATCAAGATACGGGCGAAAAGGACCATCGGCATGCTGGTGGACCACGGAATCCAGTATGTGCGCACCCACGTCGATGTGACCGACCCGAAACTCACCGCGCTCAAGGCCATGGTCGAGGTGCGTGACGAAGTACGCGAGCTGGTCGACCTGCAGATTGTCGCCTTCCCGCAGGAGGGGATCGAGTCGTACGCCAACGGCCGGGCGCTGATGACCGAAGCGGTGGCCATCGGCGCCGATGTGGTCGGCGGCATTCCGCATTTCGAGAACACCCGCGACCAGGGCGTGTCGTCGGTGAAGTTCCTGATGGACCTGGCCGAGCGTACCGGTTGTCTGGTGGACGTGCACTGCGACGAGACCGATGACCCGCAATCACGTTTTCTTGAAGTGTTGGCCGAAGAGGCCCGGGTGCGCGGCATGGGTGCCCGGGTGACGGCCAGCCATACCGTGGCCATGGGCTCGTATGACAATGCGTACTGCTACAAGCTGTTCCGCCTGCTCAAGCTGTCGGGCATCAACTTCGTGTCGTGCCCGACCGAGAGCATTCACCTACAGGGGCGCTTTGACAACTACCCCAAACGCCGTGGCGTCACCCGTGTTGCCGAGATCGACCGTGCCGGGATGAACGTGTGCTTTGGCCAGGACTCCATCGTCGACCCGTGGTACCCGCTGGGCAACGGCAACATCCTGCGCATTCTTGAGGCCGGCCTGCACATCTGCCACATGCTCGGCTACGAAGACCTGCAGCGTTGCCTTGACCTGATCACCGATAACAGCGCCCGCACCTTGAACCTGGGCGAGCGCTACGGCATCGAGGTGGGGCGGCCGGCAAACCTGTTGCTGTTGTCGGCGCCTGACGATTACGAAATGGTGCGCACCCAGGGGCATGCACTGGTGTCGGTACGCAATGGCAAGGTGCTGATGCAGCGTACGCCGGCGCAGGTGCAGCGTCTGTTCTGACTTCGCTGTGGGTTCAGGTGCTCAGTGCAGCCAGGGCGCAGCTCGCAACTTGAGCATCCTGCACAGCCACGCCGGTCAGGTCTGCCAGGGTGATCTGGCCGTCGTGCTCGCGCCCTTTGGCGCGCCCGGCCAGCAGCGCACCCAACTCGATCAGCTGGTTGGCGTGTAGCTGACCGCTCTCGAGCGCGTGAGCCACTTCGCCGTACTGGCTGCACTGGGCGACCGAGTCGACGATGATGCGGTCTGCCCTGGCCACCAGTGCCGGGTCCAGCTCCTGCTTGCCGGGTGCATCGGCGCCGACGGCAGTGATATGCGTACCCGGTCGGACCCACTCGCTGTGCAGCAGCGCCTGGCGGGAAGGGGTGGTGCAGACAATCAGGTTTGCCGCGCCTGCGACCTCTGCCGCATCCCGTGTGGTGCGAACCTCAAAGCCCAGTTCACGGGCAAATGCTGCATAGGCCGCAAGCCCGTTTTCATGCCGGCCCCAGACAATGACCTGGCGGCAATGGGTAACGGCGCGCAGCTGTTCAAGCTGCATCTGCGCCTGCATGCCGGTGCCGAGGATGCCAATGGCCTTGACCGCGGCCGGTGCCAGCAGCCGTGCAGCGATACGCCCGGCCAGCGCGGTGCGCATGGCGGTCAGCCAGCCCTGGTCCTGCAGCAGTGCCAGCGGCTGCCCGGTGAGCGCCGAGAGGACCAGCATCAGGCCATCGTTGCTCGGCAGGCCCTTGGAAGGGTTGTCATAAAAACCGGTTGAAAGCTTGACGGTGAAGGTAGGGCTGCCTTCGATGTAGGCCGATTTCACGCAGCAGTCACCGTTCGCCGCTTGAAATGCGAAGGCCTGCACGGGCGGTACCTGGACCTTGCCGCTGGAGTAGGCGATGAAGCCTTCTTCCAGCAGGCTAACCGCCAGCTCCGGGTTGAAGCTGGCGGTGATCTGCGCCTTGCTGAAGACTTTCATTGAACGGCCTCGAGGAATTTTTCCAGCACGATGTTACGGCCGCACAGGATCACTACGACACGCTTGCCCTGATAGCGCTCGGCGAGCTTTTGCATGCCGGCGACCGCAACCGCTGCAGCGCCTTCGATGATCCAGCGTTCAGTGCTGGCGATAACGCGCATGGCGGCGCGAATCTCGTCTTCGCTGACCAGTACGGTATCGGTGAGCAACGCCTGGCACAGCGGCAAGGTGACAGCGCCGGGCTCGACGCCGCCAGCTGTGCCGTCCGACAGCGTTTCGCGGGCGTCCACCTCGACAATCGCTCCGGCCTTGAGAGATTGCTCCAGTGCAGGGTCATTCGCCGGCCAGCAGCCGATTATCTCGGTACCCGGCTTGAGTACGCGCAGGGCGGCACCGATGCCGGCAATCATCCCGCCACCGCCGACGGCGACAAACACCGCGTCCAGGTCGGGTGCCTGCTCGAACAACTCCATGCCGATGGTGCCCTGGCCGGCAATGACTTGCAGGTCGTTGTAGGGGGACACGAACGGTACACCATGAGCCTTGGCCTGCCTGGCTGCCTCCAGCTCTGCACTTAGCGGGTCCGTGGGCAGGCAAAGCACTTCGGCGCCCAGCGCCCGCATCGCCTCCAGTTTGTATGGCGAGGCGGAAGTGGCGGTGTAGACAGTCACTGGCACGCCAGCCGTTTTGCCGGCCAGTGCAAGTGCCTGCCCGTGGTTGCCGGAAGAGGCAGCGATTACCCCGCGCTTGCGTGCTTCGGTCGGCAGGAGGCGGATCTTGTTGCTGGCGCCACGGAACTTGAACGACCCCGTGTGCTGCAGATGTTCGCATTTCAGCAAGACTTCGCAGCCGCTCAATGCCGACAACCGAGCGCTGTAGGTGAGTGGTGTAATGCAGACGGCTGGGCGCAGTGCGCTGTGTGCTTCCTTGATGGATTCGTAGAGTGCATCGAGGTAAAGGCTGTCGGCAAAGGTCGGTGAAGCTGTAATGGCTGGCATGCTGTGCTCCTTATGGAATATTTGTCCACAGTAGAATAATTATCCATTACAGACAAGTGCACGGGCAGGCCCGCTTGGCGACCCCCTGTAGGTCAACGTCGCGCTGCTAGGGCTTCAGCTCTTTCAGGTACTTGTACACGGTGGCCCGGCCCATGCTCAGCACATTGGCGACATAGTCAGCACCACTTCGCCCTTCGAACGCGCCTTCGGCGTGCAGTGCCTGCACGAGGCTGCGCTTGTCCTTCATCTGCAGTGTCTGCAGCGACAGGTTGCGTGCTTGCAGCCACGCGTGCAGGAAGGTGTTGATACGTTCCTGCCAATCGTTGCGGAACAACGAGTCAGGTTGCGGTACCAGCCGGCCCATCTGGAAGAACGCATCGAGCGCCACACGGGCTTGCTCCAGTACCGACACGTTCAGATTGATGCACATCAAGTGCTCGGCTTCGCCCTCTGCGTTGCGCAGGACGGTACTGATAGACCGGACCTTCTGGCCGTTCCAGTTGAGCTTCTCGTACGGGCCCAGGTTGGCGCCGTCAAGCACATCGCCCAATTCGTGATCGATCGCCGAATCATCGCCCAGCTTGCGTTGGGAGAAGTTGTTGGCGATGTGCACCACCGTCTGGCTGCGCAGGTCATGGACGATGATTTCAGCGTGCGGGTACAGCAGCAGGGCGATGCTGTCGGCGATTGCCTTGTAGTTTTCCAGGTTCATTTTCTATCGGTGATCAGTGCTGGACGACCATGGTGGCGGCAAAGCGTAACCGGCACAAGGTCGTGCGCCTGCGGGTTCTGTACGGCTGCCAACGTCGAAAACAACAGCATTTTACTTATCACATGCGATAAGCCGTGATTATTCCATGTCAGGAACTGTTTGCAGGAGCGTTTGGATATCGCCATAATTGGTACGTAATTACATGGTACATAACACAGTACAAAATCGTAGGAGCAAGCATGGCCCGGGGCGGTATCAACAAGGTGGTAGTGCAGCAGGCGCGTCAGGCGCTGATTGCACGGGGCGAGAACCCCAGCATCGATGCCATACGTATCGAGCTGGGTAATACCGGCTCCAAGACCACCATTCACCGTTACCTGAAGGAGTTGAACGGCCAGCAGCCGGTGGCTTCCGAAGGCGGCGCCGCGCTGAGCGATGTGCTGAGCCGCCTGGTCGGGCAACTGGCAACCCAGTTGCAGGATGAGGCCGACCTGAGGATCGAGCAGGCCGAAAGCACCTTCACTCAACAGCGGGAAACGCTTGAAGCGCAGCTGGAGATTGCCCAGCAGGCGCTGGCGGCAGCGCATCAGCAACACAAGATCGATGCAGCGGCATTGGCCGCCGAGACGGAAAAGCTGCTGTCCACACAAAGCACCCTGCAGGCCGAACAGCTGCGCAGTGCCAGCCTCAACCAGTCACTGGGCGAGATGCAGGTGCGTCTGGCCGACAAGGACGAACAGGTCAAATCGCTGGAAGACAAGCATCGCCATGCCCGCGATGCTCTGGAGCACTACCGCAATGCCAGCCGTGAGCAGCGCGAGCAGGAGCAGCGCCGCCACGAAGCGCAGTTGCAGCAGATGCAGGTGGAAGTGCGCCAGTTGCAGCAGGGCATGATCGTCAAGCAGGATGAACTGACCCGCCTGCACCGCGACAACGAGCGCTTGCTGGGCGAACACCGCCAGGCGGCCAGCGAGTGCCGGGCGCAGGACGAGTTGTTGGAGCAACGCGATGCGCAGATCCAGGGCTTGCGCACGATCCTGGCCCAGGCTCAGGGCGCCAGCGAAGAAATGCGCCGGCAGCTGGATGTGCAGGCGCAAAGCCTGGAGGCCAGACGAGACCTGTGCGCCGAACAAGCGCGGCAATTGCAGCGCTTTGAGGAACAGTTGAAGGACCGGGACGAGGCGCTGGCGCAATGTCGCGCACAGCTGGCACCCGCTGGAGATTAATCAAACTTTCCGTGGCTGGCGTGTTCTTCCTTTGACACTCACGGGAGAAAACACCATGCATGATTCTGAACCAGTACGCAAAGAGGGGCCTCACTCGACGGAGCAGTCGGATAAACCGGACGACCTTGGTTTCGACCCTGATTCCCCGGATGTTGACGACCCACAGGTGGACCCGCAAGGGCCGGCCAAGGCGCCCAGAGACATTGAAAAGGACAAGTGAGTGCGGCTATGCCCAGCGCTCCAGCAGCGCCCTGCTAGCTCAGTGAGCTAGCAGGTTTGCCGTAAGAGCAGCCTTATGGCCCGACGGGCGAGTATTCAGGCTTCGGCTTTTCGCGCCGCTTCGACCCCCGACGCCGACAGCTTGATCGGGTAGTGCACGCTGATCTGGTGGTCACTACCCACTACCACGCTGCCGTCGTGGATCAGGCCTGCTTCCTGCAATGTCTTCAGCATGCCCGCCACAGCTTTCTCACCGCGGTAGTTGTCCAGCACTTCCTTGCCCAGCCCTTCAGGGTGCGCATGCAGCAGGCGGGTAAGCACTTCGGTTTTCAATGCATCGTTACTCATGGCGGACCTCACTTGGCGTGCTTGGCCTGAAGCGCCTTGGCATGCTCCAGGTGCTGTTCGAGTTTGGGCAGGGTTTCGCTGGCAAAGGCCTTCAGCTCGGCCTTGTCGGAGGATGCAGCCTCTTTCTTGAACAGTTCCACCGCTTTTTCGTGAGCGTCAACCTGATTGTTGAGGTACGACTTGTCGAACGACTCATCACGCCATTCCAGGATCATCTTCTTGACCTTGTCGGTCATGGCTGCCTCGTCCGGAACGGATATGTCCAGCTTGCGGGCAATGTCGCCGAGTTTCTGGTTGGCCTGGGTGTGGTCAGTGACCATTTGCTGGGCGAAGGTCTTGATCTCGGCATTCTGGCTTTTTTCCTTGGCCAGGTTGCCGGTGACCACTTCAGCAATGCCGGCCTCGGTGGCCGCATCGACGAAGTCGTCGGAGCTCGCCGCCAGTGCGTGCACCGATGCCAGGCCCAACACCATGGAGAAACCAACGCGCTTGATGAAGAGATTGCTCATGCTTCACTCCTTAAACCGTGGCGCGACCTCAGTGTCGCGTACAGTTGAGGGTGAGGGTGAGGCAAAGGTTTAATCTTTTTCGCCGCCGGTTTTGTCTGTACGACGCTGAACTATAGTGAAAGGCGGCGAACGCGGTATGGCCAGGGACTCCAATGTGCGCAGCCAGGAAACAGGATGACGAAGGACTTTTCGCGCTAACAGGCGAGGGCCGCGCCGTGGCGCTGTTCCGCCTGGTACTGGCGTTCATGTTGGTAGTGATGCTGGCATTTGTGCTGGTGGAAGGCTGGCGCATCTGGCGTGACTACCGATACGCCTACAGCAATGCCGAGAACATGGTCAGCAACCTGGCCCGGGCCACGGCGCAGCATGCCGAGGACGCTATCCGCCAGGTCGACGCCATTACCGCTGCCTTGGCCGAACGCCTGGAAGGCGACGGTTTCGAGCACATCGACCGGCCGCGCCTGCATGCCTTGCTGGTGCAGCACAAACGCATCATGCCGCAGTTGCACGGGCTGTTCGTTTACGGCCCGGACGGTAGCTGGATCGTTACCGACCAGCCGGCAATCCCGCCCAACGCCAATAACGCCGACCGCGACTACTTTGCTTACCATCGCAACCACACCGACCGGGGGGTACGTATCGGTTCGGTGGTACGCAGCCGTTCGACCGGCGATCTGATCATTCCTATTTCCAGGCGCCTGGAATATGCCGACGGCAGCTTCGCCGGTGTATTGCTGGGCACCATCAAAGTGGAATGGTTCGTGCGCTACTACGGCGACTTCAAGATCGACGAACGCGGTGCGCTGGTGCTGGCCAAGCGCGACGGTACCATCCTGGTACGGCGCCCGTTCGTGGCGCAGGTGGTAGGCCGCAGCCTGGCCAACAGCGAGATTTTCCGAAACCACCTGCCGTATGCCGCAGAAGGGGTAGCCGAGGCGGTCGCGGTGATCGATGGCACGCCGCGGCTGTATGGCTATCGCGCGTTGTCCAGCTACCCGCTGGTAGTGGAGGCGGGCTTGTCGCGTGAATCGATCATCGCGCCCTGGCGGCATGATGCAATCAAATCGGTGGCGGTACTGTTGCTATTACTGGTCGGGCTGGCCGCGTTCGCAGCTGTGGTGCTGCGCCAGTTGCGCGAGCGCATTGCCATAGAGCGGGCGCTGCTCCAGGCACATCAGACACTCAAAGCGCTGGCCTTGACCGACAGCCTGACCGGGCTGGGTAACCGACGCCGGCTGGATGCGGTGTTCGAATCAGAGCTGCGCCGGGCTCGCCGCCAAGGGTATTCCCTGGCGCTGGTCATGCTCGACCTGGATTACTTCAAACCCTATAACGACCACTACGGTCACCCCGCAGGCGACCAGTGCCTGCGGCGCTTTGCCGAAGTGCTGAAACAGGCCTTGAAGCGGCCGGCCGACCTGGCTGTGCGTTATGGTGGCGAGGAGTTCACGCTGTTGTTGCCAGACACCGATCGCCGTGGGGCAGAGGCGCTGGTGCAGGAGCTGCAGCAACTGTTACGCCGGCAGATGCTGGAGCATGCGGCCAGCCCGTTGGGACGGGTATCGTTCAGTGCGGGGATCGCAGTGGGCGACCTGGCGCGGGAGGGCGTGACTGCCGAGGCGCTGGTCGCGGCGGCAGATCGGGCGTTGTACCAGGCCAAACAGCAGGGGCGCGACAGGTATTGCGTGGCGGGGAGTGTGGTGCTGGGCGTGGATTCGTGATCTGGCTTTGCGCCCCCAACGGCTAACGAGCAAGGCAGAGCCGCATTGCACATCGCCCTTGCAGACCGTGAACGTGCTCACTGGCAAGAATGCCCCGGAGTCGTTCGCCCAGCAGCCCCTCATCGATAATTTCAAATCCGAACCGTGCATAAAACGGCGCATTCCAGGGCACATCGACAAAGGTGGTCAACGTCAGCTCGCGCACACCGGCGCAGCGCGCGGCATTTTCCACCTGCTGCAGCAATCGGCGCCCGACACCTTGCCCTTGGGCCTCTTGGCGCACCGATATCTCATGAAGGTGCAGTGCCTGGCCCACAAGCCGGGCACATGCAAACCCCACAATGCGCCCAGCGGGATCCTCAGCCACCCAGCTACCACCTGCCTCGACGAAAGCCCTGTGTTCAGCGCAATCCATCACGTCACCCTCGGCCAGCCAGGCCAGTGCCGGCCAACCGACAAAAGCCTGGGCTGCGGAACGCTCGATGTCCGGCAGGGATTGAACATCGTGTTCAAGGGTAAGGCGGATAAGCATGAATCACTCCAGTCGTTCTAGTCCGCCGCCAACACCTGCGGCTGCAATTGCCAGCGTACCGAGCTTACGCCTTTTTCCAGGCTGACCCGGCTGACCAGCCGTTCCAGTTGCGCCGGTGCCTGTGCGGTGCCCAGCAGTTCGGCGCGCACTTCCAGGCGCGCAGGGGTGTCCAGGTCTTCGCTTTGCAGTGACTGCAAGCGCAGCTGCGGATCGCCCAGGCTATGCAGCATCAGGCTGCGCACCTGGATTTCGTCCTCGGCGCGGCAGACGATGCGCACTTCGAAGTGCTGTTCCACTTCGCTGGCCGGCACCACGTCCTGACGGTCCAGGCGCTGGGCGATGTCACGCAACAGGATATTGGCGCATAGCACCACCAGGCTACCCAATGCAGCCTCCAGCAACAGCCCCAAGCTGCACAGCACGCCGACCGCAGCAGTGCACCACAAGGTGGCCGCGGTGTTCAGGCCACGCACGTTGAAACCATCACGCATGATCACACCGCCACCAAGAAAGCCGATGCCCGACACGACATAGGCGGCGACGCGCGACGCATCGGCAGGCGCCATGCCTGGCACCGCCTGGGTCATCAGCACGAACAGACAGGCACCGGTGCTTACCAGCGCATTGGTGCGCAGCCCGGTCAGGCGTTGGCGCAATTGCCGTTCGGCACCGATCAGTGCCCCCAGTAGCAGGGCAATGCTGACGCGCAGCAGAAATACTTTCCAATCCATAGCAAACCTCTTCCGCAGGCACACGCCCGCATGAACGCCATCAGTTGGCGCGGTTTAAAAAACCAGAAAAATGCGCAGGACCACGAGGAGGGGAGAAGAAGCGGGGGTTACAGGAAACCACCGTCTTGCCAGAGCGGCCAGACAGTGCAGGACACTGCCGGGCTAGCGCGCCACGTGGGCCTGTCGCAAGCGACTGGGGCTACTGTCCAAGGCAGGTCTCCTGTTGAGGAAGGCAAAATTGCGTCGCGGACCATACGCCGCGTGGCAGAGCAGGTCAAGGGTGAAAACATGACAATGGCTTCATCCGTGGGTGGCCTGCAACCCGACACGCCCGCATGGAAAAAAACCTGGGCAGCCGGTACCCTTGCGCCTCCCTTTGCCATCCACCGGACCGTTCCATGCTGTTCAATCTCGCCGTATTGTTCGGCACCCTGGTGGCCATGGAGGGCGTTGGCACGCTGGCTCACAAGTACATCATGCATGGCTGGGGCTGGTGGCTGCACCGCTCGCACCATGAGCCACACCTGGGCATGCTCGAAACCAACGACCTGTACCTGGTGGCGCTGGGGCTGATCGCCACAGCGCTGGTCGCCCTGGGCAAGAGTGGTTATGCCCCTTTGCAGTGGATTGGTGGCGGGGTGGCGGGGTACGGCATGTTGTATGTCGTGGCCCACGACGGGTTCTTTCACCGGCATTGGCCGCGCGCGCCGCGGCCGGTCAACCGTTACCTCAAGCGGCTGCACCGTGCGCACCAGTTGCACCACGCGGTGAAGGGGCGCACGGGGAGTGTGTCGTTCGGGTTTTTCTATGCGCCGCCTCTGAAGGTGTTGAAGCAGCAATTACGCAGCAAGCGCAGCCAGTAGTGACAACCTGAACGGGCCGCTTCGCGGGTAAACCCGCTCCCACAGGTTCGGCGCAGCTCCCAACAGCACCGCCGTCCTGTGGGAGCGGGTTTACCCGCGAAGCGGCTATCACATCTTTAATTAACCGTTTCCCCTTTGGGCTCTGCCGCCACATGCCCGCGGCTGACCCACCAGCCAAACCCTGCCGCCGTGAAGAACATGATCAGGCTGTAAAGTGCCGCCGGCACCGCCATGGTCGGGTTGTTCAGCAATGACGGGCTCAGTGCCAAGGCAATCGCCAGCGTGCCGTTGTGAATACCAATCTCCATGCCGATGGCAATTGCCTGACGTTTGGGGATGTTCAACAGGCGCGGCACCCAGTAGCCCACGGCCAGGCTCAGCAGGTTGAACAACAGCGCCGCCAGGCCCACCACTGGTGCGTACTCGACCACGGTCTGCCAATCCTTGGCCAGCGCCAGGACAATGGTAAAGGCCAGGAACAGTGCCGCCACCAGTTTCATAGGCTTCTGCATGCGTGTGGCAAAAGCAGGGGCGTAACGGCGAATCAGCATACCCAGGGCGACCGGCAGCAGGACAATCGCAAATACCTGCAAGACCTTGGCAAACTGCAGTGGAATGGCCTGGTCCGAGGCCATGAACCAGCTCAGCGACAAGTTCACCAGCAACGGCATGGTCAAAATCGCGATCAGCGAGTTGACGGCCGTGAGCGTGATGTTCAACGCCACATCGCCATGGGCCAGATGGCTGAACAGGTTGGCCGTGGTACCACCCGGCGAAGCGGCCAGCAGCATCAGCCCCACCGCCAGGGCCGACTCCAGGCCAAAGCCGTTGGCGATCAGGAAGCACACCAGCGGAAGCAGCAGAATCTGGCAGGCCAGGCCCACCACCACTGGCTTGGGGTACTTCACCACGCGAGCGAAGTCGGCCAGGGTCAGCGACAGCCCAAGGCCGAGCATGATGATGCCCAAGGCAAGCGGCAGAAAGGCGGTGAGCAAGGGCGAGGCGGTCATGGGCAGTCTCTCGGGCGAAGGATCTCGAGCAGTGTAGGTCGGCCCTGATTGATAGCTAATCGCAAAGGGCCAGCTATTGGTAACCGTTTGTTACCAACTGCGGCAATTGGCGAGGCTGCATGCCGCATTGCAGCAGGCCTGCAGGCGCAGTAGCATTCCGCTTTTATCCGAGGATTAGCCTGTCATGCCGTTCCAGAAAGGGCTGCTTGCCACCCCGGTGCCGGCCCATGCCCGTCACCTGTTTTTCACCCTGCAATCGCCCGAGGCGCTGCCTGCCGCTCTGGATGCCTTGCTGCCACTGGTCGATGGCGACCAGCTGATCCTGGGTGTCGGTGCACCGCTGGCCAAGGCCCTGGGCCGTGCCGTGCCTGGCCTGCGAGCTTTCCCGATGCTGGACGCCGCCGTGGAGAACCCCAGCACCCAGCACGCGCTGTGGCTGTGGCTGCGCGGTAACGAGCGCGGCGATCTGCTACTGCGCGCCCAGGCCCTGGAGCACGCGCTGGCACCAGCCCTGCGCCTGACGGACAGCGTTGACGGCTTCCTGCACCGTGGCGGCCATGACCTGACCGGCTATGAAGACGGCACCGAAAACCCGGTGGACGAAGACGCTGTGCAGGCGGCCATTGCTGCCGACGGCGCCAGCTTTGCGGCGTTTCAGCTGTGGAAGCACGACCTGGAGTACTTCAAGTCGCTGCCCCAGGCTGACCAGGACAACATCATCGGCCGCCGCCTGAGCGACAACGAAGAGCTGGATGATGCGCCCGAGTCTGCGCACGTCAAACGCACCGCCCAGGAAAGCTTTGAGCCCGAAGCATTCATGGTCCGTCGCTCGGTGGCCTGGGCAGACCAGCGTGGCGCCGGCCTTGCCTTCGTTGCCCTGGGCCACAGCTTCGATGCATTTGAAGTACAGCTGCGGCGCATGAGCGGCCTGGAGGACGGCATCATCGACGGCCTGTACCGCTTCAGCCGGCCACTGACCGGTGGCTATTACTGGTGCCCGCCGATGGGCGAGACGGGTGTTGACCTGAGCCTGCTGCTGGCCTGATCACTAAACATCCAGATACAGAAACACCTGCCGGCACGGGATAGTGCGGCTAGCATTGAAAGTTTCCGATTCATGACGGGAGCTTTTCCATGTACGCACGTCGTGATGTCCTACGCGCGGGTGCCACGCTGGGGGTGCTGGCCGCCGTCAGCCCCTGGCTGTACGCCGCCACCCCGGCGGGTTTGCTGACCCGCAAAGTACCGTCCACCGGTGAGGCGTTGCCCGTGATCGGTGCCGGTACTTCCGGCAGTTTTGAGGTAGACGCCGACTCGGCCCAGTATCAGCAGCTCAAAGCGGTGCTCAAGGCATTTTTCGAAGGGGGCGGCCGGGTGATCGACACCTCGCCCAACTACGGCGGTGCCGACAGCATCCTCGGGCAGTTGCTGGAAGAGGGCGGCTGGCACCGACAGTGCTTCATTGCCACCAAAATCGCCGCCGACAGCCGTGCCGACGCCGAAGCGCAATGGGCCGGCAGCCTGAAGAGCCTGCGCACCGACAAGGTCGACTTGCTGCAGATCCACAACTTGCGTGACTGGCAGACCCAGCTGCCCTATGCCCGCGAGCTGAAGCGGCAGGGCAAGACCCGCTATGTCGGCATAACCCATTACCTGAACAGCGGGCAAGACGAAGTCGCCCGTATCGTGCGCAGCGAGCCGCTGGACTTCATCCAGATCAATTACTCGGTCAATGCCCCCGACGCTGCCCGCGAGCTGCTGCCGCTGTGCCAGGACAAGGGCGTTGCGGTGCTCATCAACCGGGCCTTCGACGATGGCCGCCTGTTCGCCAAGGTCAAGGACCTGGCGTTACCCGGCTGGGCCGCAGAGGCAGGCATTGGCAGCTGGGCGCAGCTGTTTCTCAAGTTCGCCATCAGCCACCCGGCGGTGACCACGGTAATCCCCGCCACCGGCCGACCCGATCGCCAGCTCGACCAGCTCAAGGCCGGACAAGCACCCATGCTCACCCAGGCGCAGCAACAGGCGCTGATCAAGCAGTTTGCCTGAGATCATGCAAGGCTGGCGGCGGCGCCTGGACCAAGGGCTGAACATTCAGCCCGGCGAGGGGCCAGCAGTAATCGCCGGCCTGCTGCTGTTCTACCTGCTGTTCACCGGCTACTTCATGCTGCGCCCGGTGCGAGAAACCATGGGCGTCGCCGGTGGTGTAGACAACCTGCAATGGCTATTCACCGGCACCTTCATCGCCACACTGGCCTGCCTGCCGCTATTTGGCTGGCTGGCGTCCAGGGTGCAGCGCAGGTATATCCTGCCTTGGACCTACGGTTTCTTTGCCAGCAACCTGTTGCTGTTCGCGGCGCTGTTTGCCGACAACCCGGACGATCTCTGGACCGCCAGAGCCTTCTACATCTGGCTATCGGTTTTCAACCTGCTGACCATTTCACTGGCCTGGAGCGTGCTCGCCGACCTGTTTTCCACTGCGCAGGGCAAGCGCCTGTTCGGCCTACTGGCCGCCGGGGCCAGCTTGGGCGGGCTCAGTGGCCCAATCCTTGGCACCTTACTGGTGGCCCCGCTGGGCCATTCCGGGCTGCTGGTGCTAGCCGCAGTGTTTCTGCTGGGCAGTATCGGTGCCGCGCTGTTCCTGCAACGCTGGCGACTGCGCCACCCACTACCAGAACAGGCCGAGCGGGCGGGCTCGCGGCCCTTGGGTGGCAACCCGTTTGCCGGCGCTACCGCCGTGTTGCGTTCCCCGTATCTGCTGGGCATCGCCCTGTTCGTGGTGTTGCTGGCCAGCGTCAGCACCTTCCTGTATTTCGAGCAGGCGCGCATCGTCAGTGAAACCTTCACCGATCGCACCCGGCAAACCCAGGTCTTCGGCCTGATCGATACGGTGGTGCAGGCCCTGGCCATCCTCACTCAGGTATTCCTCACCGGGCGCCTGGCCCGGCGCTTGGGTGTGGGGGTGTTGCTGGTGGCGGTGCCGATGGTAATGGCTGCGGGTTTCCTGTGGCTGGCACTGGCCCCGGTGTTCGCGGTATTCGTCGTGGTGATGGTGGTGCGCCGGGCCGGCGAGTACGCGTTGGTGCGGCCAGGGCGGGAGATGCTGTTCACCGTGCTGCCCGCCGAGGACAAGTACAAGGCCAAGAACTTCATCGACACGGTGGTCTACCGAGGCGGCGATGCCCTCAGCGGCTGGGTCAAGCGTGCGCTGGACGTAATGGGTGAGCACCCGCAACTGGCGATGCTGATCGGCGCCGTGATTGCCCTGGGCTGGGCTGCGACCGGTAGCTGGCTGGGCCGCCGCCAGGCCCATCTGGATAACCCGCCGCACGACTGACAGGCGCACCAAATATGGTGTTGCCGCTTATTTAACGCCACCGGTCCGAACCCTTCGCAATAAAACGAATCCCGCGATATCGCCGAACTCCCAACCTGTGTACGGCAGCTTGCCGTGCATTCCGAAGTCATACGAGGTTTGAACACCATGGCCACTAAAGACAACAGCCGTACCGGCAACCAACAAGGCAGCCAAGGCGGTAACAAGAACCCAGGCAACTTTGCCAACGATCGTGACAAGGCTTCCGAAGCCGGACGCAAGGGCGGCCAGTCCTCTGGCAAGGACATGCCGCACGAGTCGGGCCGCAAGGGCGGCCGCTCGTAATTGACCGACGCGCAGTGCCGGGGCGACCTGGCACTGCAATCAGCCAAAGGGGGAATACCCATGCGACTGACTCCACTGATCATCCTCATGGGCTCGCTGACCTTGGTCGGCGGCTGCTTTGACCGCGACAATGACCACCCGGGCAAGGATGCCGACCCCAGCAAGCCATCACTGCAGATGCAGCAACCCGATACCAAGCCGGCACCGCAGCCTGCGCCCGACCCGGAACCGATGCCGGGGCAGAAACCGAGCCAATAGGCCCACAAGGAGCACGGCATGAGGGTGATGAACCGCGACACCGCTCCAGTTTTGCCAATGGCCGCCGAGCGGTCCAGCGTGCAACAGCGCTATCAGGCAATGCTGACAGGCCACTATGACGGCAGCGCCGCATGGCTCGACGAACAACTTTCACGTGCTGCACGCCTGCCGGATGACCTGCCTGACTCACCTTCGGATTTGCCAGCCTGGAGCGCGAGGTGCGCTGGCGATGTCGCCGCCGGCTACGCCGAGTACCTTGAGCAACGCCGGCAAGGCGCACCACGCCGCTTCTTTACCTGCCGCGCACATGCGCTGTGGTTTCTGCAACAGGTTGCACCGACCAAGGCGGTGGATGGAGCCTGGCTGCACGGCACGCTGCAGCACTGGGGCGACCCACGTTTCCACGGTTTGATCCGGACTTACCTGGAAGAGCTCGGCAATGGTGACCCGCGTTGCAATCATGTGCTGATCTACCAGCGTCTGCTGGGTCGCCTGGGGTGTGTAGAGGCGATGCCACTGGACGATGCACGGTATCTCCAAGGCAGCCTGCAGCTGGCCCTGGGGCAGCATTGCAACACGCACCTGCCTGAGGTCATTGGCTATAACCTCGGCTATGAACAACCACCGCTGCACCTGCTGATCACCACTTACGAGCTGGCAGAGCTGGGCATCGACGGCCACTACTTCCAGTTGCATGTGACGATCGACAATGCGGCCAGCGGCCACGCTCAGCTATCGCTTCAGGCCCTGCGCCAGCTCAGCCCCCAGCACGACCAGCAAGCGTTCTACGACAGGGCGCGCAACGGTTATCGCCTGAACGAGCTGGGTATTGCGGCAGCTGACCTGATCCGCCAGTTCAACCTGCAGGACGAACTGTTCGCAGCCCTGGAACGCAAGCGTATTTACGGCCAGTTCATGCATGCTGACCGCTGCCGCCTGCAGCAGCGCACTGTCAATCAGTGGTTGGCCACACCTGGCGCCATGCCCGAGTTCGTTGCCGCGTTGCAGGCCCAAGGCTGGATTGTGCGGGGCCAGGACCCGGCCCACAGCCGCTGGTGGAAGCTGATCGAAGGGCCTGCGGCGGTTATGTTCGGTGTGTTCAACAGTTACGAGAAACAACTGTGGCACGACTGGATAGCCGACACCTGGCGGCCCACGATCCGCCGTGTAGCGCCCGGTAGCTGGGGCCTGCCCGAATCCCATAGGGAATCACAAGGCGAAGTGCCCAGTGAAGCACCCGCCGCGTTCATAGGGCAAATGGCCGGCAACCGCCATGCCACACCTGAGGGCCTGGCGGCAACCCGGGCATACATTCGCACCACCGGGCTGCTCCAGGAGGAACCCCGCTGATGATGCTAGATGCCAGAACAGTCGAGGCCGACCAGGCGTTGCTGCAACTGGGCCAGCGGTTACGTGCCGACGGATACCGATTTACCTGCGTGACACCCGCGACCCACAGCCGCGTCAATGCCCGCGACGGTTCCGGACAGGCCAGCAGCTTGCGCGACGTGTTCGGCTGGAGCCGACCTTTCGCCCCAGGCCTCGTATCAAATGATGAACTTGAGTTGCTCGAACGCGCGCAGGTGCTGGTCCCAAGGGGCGAACTGCTGGGCAGTTCGGTGCGCTGGTCAAGCCTGGACGACCTGCTGCTGGTGCATTCAGCGTTCCCCACCGAGGCCAGTGATGCGGTGTTCTTCGGCCCGGACAGCTACCGCTTTGCCCAGGTCATCCACGAGCATCTGCAGCACAACCCCAGGCCGGTCGAGCATGCAGTCGATATTGGCTGCGGCAGCGGGGTGGGTGCGTTGCTGATCGCTCGCGCCGCCCAGCATGCGCAGGTCAGCGCCGTGGACATCAACCCGTTGGCGTTGCGCTACGCCACGATCAACGCAGCGTTGGCGGGGGTGAGCAACGTATCGGTAGCGCCCAGCGACGTGCTGGACGGCATCAGCGGTACGTTCGACCTGATTGTCGCCAACCCGCCTTACATGCTCGACCGCAGCGCCCGCACCTATCGCCACGGCGGTGGCGCGCTGGGCGCCGAACTGTCGCTGCGCATCGTTGAGCAGGCATGCGAACGCCTGACCCGCCACGGCACCTTGCTGCTCTACACCGGCGTGGCCATTGTCGATGGCCGCGACGCCTTGCTCGAGGCTATCCGCTTGCGCCTGGCGGGGCCACAATGGGCCTGGGCGTACCGGGAGATCGACCCTGACGTGTTTGGCGAGCAACTGGCCGAACCCGGCTACGAGCAGGTCGAACGCATCGCCGCCGTGGCGCTCACTGTAACCCGTCATCGCTGAGGCAACATGGCCCGGGCCTGCACGTTCGGCATCGAGGAGGAATACCTGCTTGTGAGGCTGGGCTCGGGGCAGGTCCCGGCAACACCGCCACCTGCGGTGATAGGGCGTTGTCGCGAAGCGCTGGGCCAATATTTTGCCCAGGAAATGTTCCGCAGCCAGATCGAGCTGGCCTCGCCGGTGTTTACCCATCTTCACGAAGCGCGTGAGTTCTTCCAGCACAGGCGGCAGCGGCTGAGCATGGCGCTGGCAGAGGAGGGGATGGGAATTTACGGCGCAGCCAGCCACCCTAGCGCCGCCTGGCTGCGGCAGAAGGCCGCTGCCGCGGCACATTACCAGCAACTGTTCGATGACTACCGGCATGTAGCCCAGCGAAGCCTGCTCAACGGCTTGCATGTGCACGTTGGGGTTCCGCCTGGTTGTGACCGCATGCAGCTGATCAACCGCTTGCTGGTCTGGCTGCCGCTGTTGCTGGTGCTGAGCACCTCATCGCCCATGTGGGCTGGCGAGCGTACCGGCTACATGAGCTACCGCCGGGTGATTTGCGGGGAATGGCCGCACATGGGTTTGCCCGAGGCCTTGCCGGACTGGGCTGCCTATGAACGCTATCGCGCCCTGTTGCAGCGAACCGGTGCGCTGGCGGTGGATGGCGACTTCTGGTGGGCGATTCGACCTTCGCGGCGCTTCCCGACCGTGGAATTGCGTATCTGCGATGGCTGCCCGCAGCTGGAGGATGCCCTGTGCATCGCCGCGCTGTTTCGCCATTTGGTGGAGCACGCCATTACTGGTCGCCATGACCTGTTGCCCAGCAACCGCGAACTGCGCTGGATCGCCCAGGAGAACTATTGGCGCGCCATGCGCTATGGGCGCCATGCACAATTCATTGGTATGCACGAGCAACAGCCAGTCACGGCCGAAGGCTGGCTTGGCCAGTTGCAGGAGCAGGTGCCGGTCGACAGCGTGGATGCCGAGCGTGCCTGCCAGCATGCCCGGCACCTGCTGCGCGACGGCACCCATGCCGACCAGCAGTTGCACTGCCTGGCACAGGCCATCGAGGGCGGGCTCGGCAAGGCACAGGCGCTGCAGGCCGTGGTGGCGGCCGGGACTTGCAATTAGCCGGGGTTGGCCGACAATGGCCGCGCCCCTTGCAGCCACGCGGAAACACCTGCTCCATGATGCTGATCAAGCAATTCCCCGACATTTCCCTGGATGACACGCTGTTCGTCTTCGCCCTCGAGGCCGAGGCTGGCGATGTCTTCACCGAGGTGAACACCGTGTTCACCGGCATTGGCAAAGTCAATGCGGCGATCGCACTGACCAAGGCAATTGCAACCCGCAGGCCCAGACTTATCGTCAACCTTGGCTCGGCGGGCAGCCAGCGCCATGGCAAGGGCCAGGTGGTGTGCTGTAACCGTTTCGTACAACGCGACATGGACGTGACACCGCTGGGCTTTGCCCGTTACGAAACGCCCTTGTCGGATATCCCGGTAGTGCTGGAACATGGCGCAGCAATCCCCGGCCTGCCGCTGGAAACCTGTGGCAGCGGTGACAGCTTCGAAATCAACCATGGCGACGCGCCTTATGACGTGGTCGACATGGAAGCCTATGTGCTGGCGTTGATCGCGCGCGGCGAAGGCATTCCGTTTGTGTGCCTGAAATACATATCCGATGATGCCGGCAGCAATGCCGCAGGGGATTGGGCCGTGCAGGTGCACCTGGCGGCCGAGGCATTCAAGCGGGTGCTGTTCAGCCAGGTTTGAGCGCTGATCGAAAACGCGGTGGATGGCACCGGCGTTGGCGGTGTTCGCGGCTAGAACCGGTCCCACAGCGCACCCCCTGACGTGTAGTTGCTGAGCACGGTAGTTGCTGCGAGTGGGACAGGCATGGGTTAGAAGATTTAATGAGTCTGCCAGACCCCGTTGTTACGCTCGCAGTCGGTTCGTGCCTGGCCAAGGCTGGGAGTATCGTAGTAGTAGGTGATCACGCGGGCATCCTTGGGCAAAGCCGGCTTGTCGCCACCGACGGCTTTGGGATTGGCCAGCGCCTCCTGAGTCAAGGGCGCGATGCAGCTGCCAACGCTGCCATCCTCACAGCGTTCTACCTTGCGCTTCTGGCTGTTCAGCATGTCCTTGCTCTCGTTGCTGCACGACCAGTTGATCGCTTCGGCAGGCAGATTGCTGTAGCTGTAGCAGGTGTGCCGGTCCACCGGCGTTACCGCATCGCTGGATGAGCGGGTCAGCACATTGCAAGCTTCGGCCAGGGCTTGGCCACTGGCCAGGCTGGCAACCATCACCATCAGCACAGAAAAGCGCATTTTCCACCTCCAGGGCACAGGGCCCTCGTCAGTCCCTCATTGCGGTCCTGAATCGGTCGACGCGTGATGAGTGGCGGGGGTTCAACGCGCTTGACCAACGGAGAGACCGATGCCGGGTTGAACTTTGCAGCCCCTGGCGTTTCCACCGCATATCAGGCTTTTGGAAGGTCAGCCTTGGCAGGTGGCCGGGCAGGGTGACGATGCCCAGCAGAGCAAGGGATGGCTGCCAACCCTGGAGGAAAGCATGGCCAGACATATCATTCATTTTACCGGGCCGATCAATTCGTCGACCTGTGGCAACCTGATCAATACCTGCTCGCGGGCGTTGCAACAGGGCGCCGGGATCCTGCAATTGAACATCGCCACCATGGGCGGCGAATGCAGTTACGGGTTTACCCTGTACAACTTCTTGCGGGCATTGCCGGTAGCGGTGCATACCCACAACCTGGGCACGGTGGAATCCATGGGTAATATCCTGTTCCTGGCGGGGGAGCGGCGCACGGCGTGCAGCTTCAGCAAGTTCCTGTTCCATCCGTTTCACTGGACCTTGCATGGTTCGGTTGACCATGCGCGGATGGCCGAATATGCAATGAGCCTCGATTACGATCTGGAGTTGTATGCGCAGATCGTTGCCGAACGGACCGAGGGTGCGGCGCAGGTGCTGGATGTGCCGCGATACCTGATGGCCCACCCGCGGATTCTGAGCCCACGCGAGGCCCTGGAGAACGGGATGATTCATGCCATCGACGAGCTGCCGATCGAGCCGGAGTCAGTTCAGTGGAGTGTGCATGCCTAGCGTTTGCCTTTGCGGGCCTCTTGGCAGGTAAACCCGCTCCCGAAGGTTCGGCGAAAACATCCCGCGCAGCCTTACCGGACTGACGCCGCAGTGGTTCTGTCGCAAGCCAGTAGCGAGCGGATAAGCGACTTGATCTCACCCTTGAGCCCGGGTGCCTGGTCCAGGTGGGCGAAGCGGTAATCGGCAATTTCATGCCGTGCCTTGGGCTGCGGTGCATCGGCAAACTCTGCTTCGAATACGTAGTGCATTCGTTCGGAGGTTTCGTGGCGCATCAACAAGGTCAGGGAGTCGGCCTGCAACCCGGTCTCTTCCAGCAATTCACGCTCTGCTGCCTGCATGGGCGTTTCGCCAGGTTCAATCTTGCCACCGGGAAGGGTCCAGGCGCCTTTGGACTTTCTCACCCATAACCATTTATGGGTTTGCTTGCCATGTCGGCAGATGATGGTGGCGCGGTCCTTGTTCAACTTCATCAGGCCTCCGGAGCGATGCGCTTGTTTTATGAGGATTCGGCCCTTGGCAGAAACAAACGTTGCGTTTAACCCGACGAACGGTCAAGACAGGGATTTGTCCTTTAATCGCGCACCCCACGCAAACATTTTGTTGGCGTCCTTTTCGTGCCACTGGTCAGCTGCAGTCAAAAGCTTTGAGCAGACCCGGCAATCGGCCGCTCGGAACAAAGGCAGGGCACATGCTCATGCGACCAGCCAATCCATCGCAAGGAGAAACCAAATGGCGCAGGACCAAGAGCGAACAAGCCGGCGCGGCGGCACCAAGGAAACCAACCCGGGCAACTTTGCCAACGACCGGGAACGGGCTTCGCGCGCGGGTCACAAGGGCGGGCAGGCTTCTGGCGGCAACTTCGCCAACGACCGCCAGCGGGCTTCGGACGCCGGGCGCAAAGGTGGCCAGAATAGCCACGGCAGCGGTCGCAGTCAGCAGTGAAAACCCTTGCTGACACGCAGCGATTCCGGGTTTGCCGACCCGGAATCGCCCCATGACCTGGCCTGCTCTAGCACCCGTAACGTCCGCTTGTGCCAATTGCTCGACAAAATTTTGAATTTTCTGGCGATGGCCTGATCAATCAGGGAGTCATCCATGGAGAAGAGGAGGCCCCCTGCGATGCCTAGCCCACAGCTTTACATCATCGATTACCAACTGCATGGCCAACCGCGCAGTTTCATCATTCGCCTGGAACGCCTGGACAATGCCGAGGCCTGGCATTGGGCAAGTTGCGATGCGGGTATCGGCATCATTCCCAAGTTCGGGCGTGAGAAGATCAGGAAGATCAGCCGGCCGATGGCCGAGCGCTACGGGATTACCGCGGTGAGCTGGCGAATTTCGGGGAGCAAGCCGAACCAGTCGGTGGGGGACCCGGCGGCGACGGTCTAACCCGCCATCCGAGCGCCGGCAGCCCCTGACCAAGGGTGTCAGCTGCCGGTGTACTTCACCGCAGCAGCGGTACGCGAGCTGACCCCAAGCAGCTTGAGCAGCGACGAAACATGTATGCGCACGGTAAACGGGGAGATATTCAGGGCCTTGGCAATTTCCTTGTTGGTCTTGCCCTGGGCAATCAGCCGGAGTACTTCTTGCTGACGGTGGGTAAGTTGCTCCACTGCACATTCGCCACCGAGGTTGGGCAGCAAGCCTGAGGGCGCATACCTGACCAGCACCTCGCCATTGCGTATGGCGAGGATTGCCGCCCCTATCTCATCTGCGGCGATGCTTTTGCCGATGAACCCCTCGACTCCCGTAGCCATCACCTGCTCGACGATAGCGGGGTCGTCGACCATCGACACGATGATCAGCGTGGTGCGTCGAAACTGTTGGCGTAAACGCGCAAGGCACTGGATGTCCACCAGCCCGGGGAAACGCAGGTCGAGGATCAGGGTATCAGGTACCTCCCCGCCATCAGCCAAGGCCATTACTTCATCCAGGTTGCCGGCCTCTTCTATGCAGGCACCCGCAACCACGCGCTTTACGGTGCGCGCCAGGGCTTCCCTGAACAGCGGATGGTCATCCGCCACGATGATGCGACACGTCACGCTTGGCAACTCCCTGTAGCCGCAAGTGTAGAAGGCCATGCTAATTTAGCAGCCTCGGAGAAAGGGTGCTGCCTACGGATGGCAGCAATGCGACCCCGTGCACAGGGAGGCTGGCCATGGACCTGGACAAGAACAACGAACTCGATCAAGCCAACTTGCGCGTGATCGTCGCCTGCTGTGCGCTGGTCTACATGACCGTGCTGGGCTTTCTGCCGGGCAGCTCGCCTGCGCCTTATCTGCCGGTCATCTACTACATCGTCACCTTTGTGCTGGTGTCCATCGGTTTGCGCCAGGCCATTGCCCGTTGGCCCGGGAATTACCCTTGGCGACGGGTACTGGGGATGGTGCATGACTACACCGGTACCTGCTTCGGCCTGGTGGTAGGTGGCGAGGCGGCGTTGCCGATCTATGCGGTGATGGTGTGGGTGAACCTGGGCAACGGCATGCGCTTCGGCTCGCGCTACCTGGCGATTGCCACGGTGCTGGCGCTGGCGGCGTTGCTGGTGGTGTACCAGATCACGCCTTACTGGCAGGCCAACCCGTTCATGGTGTTGATGTTGCTTACCACCAGCACGGTCATCCCGGTGTATGCGCACCTGCTGCTGGAGCGCACGCGCAAGGCCTCTGAACAGGCTGCGGCGGCCAACCGCGAGAAATCCCGCTTCCTGGCGCAGGCCAGCCACGACCTGCGTCAACCGATTCACTCTATCGGCCTGTTCACGGCATGCCTGCGCGAGGCGCAGCTGGGCGACGAGGAGCGGCGACTGGTGGACAGCATCGACCGCTCGCTGCTCAATGTATCGCAGCTTTTTCGCTCGATTCTCGACCTTTACACCCTGGACAACGGGCGCGTGCAACCGCGCAGCGAGACATTCGCCCTGGCCGGATTTCTGGCGGAGCTGGTACGTCAGAACACCGAGCCCGCCCGCTGGGCCGGGGTGGAGATACGCTTGCGGCCCTGCGCGTACTGGACGTGCACCGACCGTGGCATGCTGACGACCATGGTGCAGAACGTACTGTCCAACTGCTTCAAATATGCGGCGCATCGCCCGCTGCTGCTGGCGGTACGACGCTGCGGCGAAGGCCTTGCCATCGTCGTTTATGACCAGGGGCGAGGCATAGACGAAGCGCATCAGCGGTTGGTGTTCGAAGAGTTCTACCGGGTACGCCAGGTACGCGACAACGATGTCGAGGGTGTGGGCCTGGGTTTGTCGATTGTGCGGCGGCTGGGGCATCTGATGGGCCTGAAAGTAAAGCTGCGTTCGCGGCCAGGCCACGGCACGGCGGTCAGCCTGCAAGGCTTGCCGCGCCTCAGCGCTCAGCCAGCCCTGGTTGTGGGCGAGCGCTCGCCGGCAGCGGCCGGCCTGCTTGGCGGCTTGCGGGTATGCCTGGTGGAAGACGACCACAATGTGCTGCGGGCGACCTCGGCGCTGCTGCAGCGCTGGGGGTGCGAAGTAGAGGCGCACAGTTCGCCTGCTGGTTTGAGCAGTGATTGTGAAGTGATTGTTGCCGATTATGACCTGGGGCAGGAGGCAACCGGAGTCGACTGCATCGACCGGTTGCGGGCCCAGCGCGGCTGGGACGTACCCGCGTTGATCATGACCGGGCACGACCCGGAGAAGATTCAGGCAGCGGTGCATGAGCGCAATATCGCCGTGCTTTCCAAGCCGGTACGCCCAGCTGAACTGCGTGCGGCCCTGCGCGCATTGCGCGAGGAGCCTGCGGCGCCGGCCCTTTAGACCGGCGCAAGGGCGCAGGGGCTGTGCGTGGGTTATTGCAGGATGACCGCCTGGCCTTCCTTCATGCAGGACGGCGTGGGCTCGTACAGGCCCATGCCGGCCACCGCGACGATGCCACCGCTGGGCATCTGGCACTCGTACCGGCCTTTGGCGGTGGTGGCGGTGTAGTAGGTGATGGTGCTGTCACTGCGTACGTCGGCGACGTTGGAAACCTTGGTGTTCAGAATGAACTCGGTGCGCTGCTTGAGCGTGTCTTCGGAGGGTTTGATGGTCTGGCAGCCGGCGACGCCGGCCAGGAGGGCGGCACTGAGGAGGAGCTTGAGGGCGTGCATGATGGGAGCTTCCTTGGCGTTGTTATCGCTGGACTATAACGCCGAGGGGCGAGGTGGGCGATTAGGGCAGATGTACGAGGTGGCCCTTGGCCTTTATGTAACCTGTGCGTGCCTGTTCGCGGTCCGATTTACCCGCGAAGAGGCACGCGAGGCCAACAAATCACTCAGGCTTTTTCAGCACCAAGGTCAGGATGTCATAGCTGGCCACCAGCTCACCCAGCTGGTTGGTCACCTCTACATCCCATGCCACCACACCCTGCGGCTGGCCCAGCGGGCTGGTCTTGCCCTGGTCGATCTTGCGCTTGCAGGTCAGGCGCGCCTGAATGGTATCGCCGATGCCCACCGGGTTGATGAAACGCAGGGTGTCCAGGCCATAGTTGGCCAGTACTGGTCCGGCGCCAGGCGAGACGAACAGGCCGGCAGCCGCCGACAGAACGAAATAGCCGTGAGCAATGCGTTTACCGAACTGCGATTCCTTGGCGGCGATTTCGTCGAAGTGCATGTAGAAGTGGTCACCCGACAGGCAGCCGAAGTTGACCAGGTCCGCTTCGGTGACGGTGCGGCGATGAGTGAGCAGGGATTCACCGATGCGCAGCTGCTCGAAGTAGCGGCGGAACGGGTGCACTTCAGTCTCGATCACTTCACCACCGCGTACGTATTCGCCAGTGACTGCCGTAAGCATGCTTGGCGAGCCCTGTACGGCGGCGCGTTGCAGGTAGTGCTTGACCGCGCGCAAGCCACCCAGCTCTTCACCGCCACCGGCCCTGCCCGGGCCGCCATGCTTGAGCTGCGGCAGAGGCGAGCCGTGGCCGGTGGATTCCTTGGCGGCTTCGCTGTCGAGTACCAGCAGGCGGCCATGCCAGGCAGCCGCCACCGGAATGGCCTTGGCGGCGATGCTGCGGTCGGCGGTGACCAAGGTCGCCACCAGGCTGCCTTTGCCCCGTGCGGCCAGTGCCAAGGCTTCGTCGAGGTCGTCGTAGGCCATCAGCGTGCTGACCGGGCCGAACGCTTCGATATCGTGGGCGCCGCCTTCGGCATGCGGGTCGCGGGCCTGCAGCAGGGTCGGGGCAAAGAATGCGCCCTCGGCCACACCATCGCCCCGCGGGGCGAAGCCATCGCTGGCGCCGAACAGCTGGTCACAGCTTTGCAGCAGGCTGCGCACTCGTTCGGCCACGTCGTGCTGCTGGTCGTGAGAGGCCAGGGCGCCCATGCGTACGCCTTCCAGCGACGGGTCACCCACTACCACCTTGCTCAAACGCTCGCGCAAGCGCGTGGCAACGGCGTCGATGTGCTTGGCCGGCACGATGGCGCGGCGGATGGCGGTGCACTTCTGCCCGGCCTTGGTGGTCATTTCACGCACCACCTCCTTGATGTACAGGTCGAACTCTTCGCTGTCTGGCGTTACGTCCGGGCCGAGGATGGCGCAGTTGAGCGAGTCGGCTTCGGCGGTGAACGGTACCGAATTACGTATCAGGTTCGGGGTGACGCGCAATTTGGCGGCGGTATCGGCGGAACCGGTGAAGGTCACCACGTCCTGGCCTTGCAGGCGGTCGAGCAAGTCGCCGGTGCTGCCGATCACCAGTTGCAGGCTGCCCTCTGGCAGCAGGCCGGAGGCGTTCATCAGGCGTACGACGGCTTCGGTCAGGTAGCTGGTGGAAGTTGCCGGCTTGACGATGCACGGCATGCCCGCCAGGAAGGTCGGGGCGAACTTTTCCAGCATGCCCCAGATGGGGAAGTTGAAGGCGTTGATGTGCACCGCCACCCCGGCGCGCGGCACCAGGATGTGGCTGCCGGCAAAGTGACCTTGCTTGCCCAGAGGGATGGCCGGGCCCTCGTGCACCAGATTGCCCGACGGCAGCTCGCGGCTGCCGATGCCGGCATAGGCGAACAACGTGGCGTTGCCGCCTTCGATGTCGATCCAGCTGTCGGCACGGGTGGCGCCGCTATGGTGCGACAGGGTGTACAGCTGTTCCTTGCGTTCGGCCAGGTATAGGGCCAGCGCTTTCAGGCGTGCAGCGCGTTGCTGGAAGTCCATTGCCATCAGGCTGGCCAGGCCGCGAGCACGGGCGAAGTCGACGGCTTCGGCGAAGTCAGGGCGCTCCTCGTGGCTGTAGGCCAGGACGCGGCCGTCGAGGGCGCTGCGCAGGGCCTGGGCGCCGTGCTGGCCAAGCCAGCGGCCGGCGATGAAGCTTTGCAGAGTAGGGGCGGCAGACATGCTGTTCTCCATGCTGTTCAAATGTAGGGGGGCGCTGTTACCACAGCGCCAGGGTGTAGCCGATGATCAGGCGGTTTTCGTCCACGGCGTTGGTCAGGCCATTGCCGGAACGGAAGGTGACGTTGCGCCAGCGCAGGCTGACATCCTTGAAGGGGCCGCTCTGGATGACGTAGGTGATGTCGGTGTCGCGCTCGCGCTCGCGGCCATTGCTGACAGTGGCGGTTTCGGCGTGACGGCCGTCGGTGTAGCGGGTCATGAAGCTCAGACCGGGGATGCCCATCGCGACAAAGTCGTAGTCATAGCGCACTTGCCAGGAGTCCAGCCCGGCGCGGGTGAAGGTGTTGTAGGTGACCAGGTTGACGGTAAACGGGTCGCCGCCGTTGACGAACGGGAAGGCACTGTCGCCCGACATCTGTTGCCAGGTGGCGGTGAACTTGTGCGCCCGCACGCCGAGGGTGAACATGGCGTTGAAGTTGCGGTTGTCGATGTTGCCGGCACGTTCGGCGCCATCGTTGCGGCTGTCGAAGTAGCGCAGGTCGCTGCGCAGGCTCACGCCTTCGCTCAACGGGCGGGTATCGATCAGGCCGACGAACTGCTGGCGGTAGATGTCCTCGAGCTTGGCGTAGTAGTAGCTGACGCTGGTTTGCGGGGTGATGGCGTAGCTGCCACCGCCAAAGTCCAGGTGGTCACTGCTGGCAGCGCCGTAGCCGATGTCGTCGCGGCCCGAGGAGTCGCGCAGGTTGGCCTTGGTCAGGCGGCCGGCGTTGAAGGTCAGGCCATCGACATCCTGGCTGGTCAGCAGGCCGCCTTGGAAGGTGGACGCCAGCAGGCGGGTGTCGTTGTAGACCACCACCGGCAAGATTGGCTGCAAGGTGCCCAGGCGCAGGGTGCTTTTGGACACGCGGATTTTGCCGGTCAGGCCCAGTTCGCTGTAATCATCAACCGGTTCGTGGCTGTTCGGGCCGAAGGGCAGCAGCCCGGTATTGCGGCGGTCGCGGCTGGAGTCGAGCTTGATACCCAGCTGGCCCATGGCGTCAACGCCAAAGCCGACCGGGCCCTCGGTGAAGCCGGACTCCAGCTTGGCGGTAAAGCCCTGGCCCCATTCCTCTGCCTTGGCCTGCGGGGCGTTGCTCTGGCGAAAGTCGCGGTTGATGTAGTGGTTGCGCAGCTCCAGGCGTGCGTGGCTGTCGCCGATGAAATCGGCCATCGCCGGCACTGGCAACGCAAGGGTGGCCAGGCAGGCAGCTGACATGAAGTGAGTGCGGTTCATTGTTGTTGTTTTACCCGACATGGTTGTTCGTCCTTGAGGTCAGTGCTTGCTGGCGCCGGCAGCGCCGATACCGGTCATGGAGCGGATGAACTGGGCCAGGTAGCGGCCTCGTTCTTCACTGGCACGTTCGGAGCTGTCGGTAACCGAGAACACCCACGCACTGAGGAATGCCAGGCTCATGGAGAACAACGCCGGGTTGCTGTACGGGAACAGCGCTTTCTCGTGATGCAGCACGTTGACCCACACTGCCGGGCCCAGTACCACCAGCAGCACCGCCGACGCCAGGCCGGCCATGCTTCCGCACACCGCGCCGCGAGTGGTCAGGCCCTTCCAGAACATCGAAAGGAGCAGTACCGGGAAGTTGACCGAGGCAGCCACCGCCAGCACCAGTCCCGAGAGGAAGGCGATGTTCTGCGACTCGAACATCAGGCCGAGCATTACCGCCAGCAGGCCGATCAGCAGGGTGGCGATACGCGATACGCGCATTTCCTCCTGCTCGGTGGCCTTGCCTTGGCGGATCACACAGGCATACAGGTCGTGGGAGACCGCCGATGCGCCGGACAGCGCCAGGCCGGCGACCACGGCAAGGATGGTGGCGAAGGCCACGGCAGAGATGAAGCCAAGGAACAAGTTGCCACCGACAGCCTGGGCCAGGTGCACGGCGATCATGTTGCCGCCGCCTATGATTGCACCGGTGGCGTCGCGGTAGGACGGCTCGGTGCCGACCATCACGATGGCACCAAAGCCGATGACGATCAGCAGCAGGTAGAAGTAACCGATGAAACCAGTGGCGTAGAACACGCTCTTGCGGGCTTCCTTGGCATCACTGACGGTAAAGAAGCGCATCAGGATATGCGGCAGGCCGGCGGTGCCGAACATCATGCCCAAGCCAAGGGAAATGGCATCCACCGGGTTGGACAGCAGGCCCCCCGGGGCCATGATGGCCTGGCCTTTGGCATGCACGGCCACGGCGCTGGCGAACATGGCCTCGGTGCTGAAACCAAAGTGCTTGAGCACCATAAACGCCATGAAGCTGGTGCCCGACAGCAGCATCACCGCCTTGATGATCTGCACCCAAGTGGTGGCGAGCATGCCGCCGAAGGTAACGTAGGCAACCATCAGTACGCCGACCAGCATCACGGCGTACAGGTAGCTGATGCCGAACAGCAGCTCGATCAGCTTGCCAGCACCGACCATCTGCGCCACCAGGTACATCAGTGCCACGACCAGGGTGCCAAACGCCGAAGTCAGGCGCACCGGGGTTTGTGCCAGGCGGTAACTGACTACATCGGCAAAGGTGTACTTGCCCAGGTTGCGCAGGCGTTCGGCGATCAAAAACAGAATGATCGGCCAACCGGCCAGCACGCCCAGGGCATACAACAGGCCGTCATAGCCGTTCATGAACATCATCGCGGAAATGCCCAGGAAGGAGGCGGCGCTGATCATGTCGCCGGCAATCGCCAGGCCGTTCTGCATGCCGGTCAGGCCCCCACCGGCGGTATAGAAGTCGCTGGCCGAACGGGTGCGCAAGGCCGCCCAGCGGGTGACCAGCAGGGTGAAGCAGACGAACACCATGAACATCGAGATGGCGGTCCAGTTCATTGTGCGCACTCCTGCTTGACCTTTTCGTTGAGCGGGTCGAGCACATTGTTGGCGCGGTGTACGTAGATGCCGGTCAGGGCGAAGGACAGCAGCACCATCAGCACACCCACCAGCATGCCGACGGTAGTCACGCCGCCGCTGAGGGACCGGCCAAGGGTGCTGGGAGAGAACGCCACCAGCAGGACGAAGCCGTAGTAGATCACCAGCATGGCCAGGGTCAGGCTGCCGTTGAGGCGGCGTTTACGCCGCACCAGGTGTTGGAAATCGGGGTGGTTGGCGATGCTTTCTATGCGTTCGGGTGTCATGGCAAGCGATCTCTTGGTTTTGTAATTGTTTTGTTGAGGTCACGCGGGTGTTGCAATAGGTACTGCGAGTGCGGTCCTTGTGGGAGCGGCCTTGCGTCGCGATAGGGCTGCGCAGCAGCCCCGGCAGTTTGTGATCAAGGCCTAGATCCAGGGGCCGCGTTGCGGCCCTTTCGCGACACAAGGCCGCTCCCACAAGGGCTGCGTGCACAGTTCAGAGCTGGTCGAAGTCGAGCACCACCTTGTCGCTCACCGGGTAGGTCTGGCACGACAGCACATACCCGGCTGCCACTTCGTAGTCTTCAAGGGCATGGTTGCTGTCCATTTCCACTTCCCCCTCGATCACCCGGCATTTGCAGGTCGAGCACACGCCGGCCTTGCACGAGTAGGGCAGCTCGGCACCGATGGCGTTGCCGGCGTCCAGCACGTTCTGGGTGTTGCGTGGCAAGTCGAAGGTGAGGGCACGGCCGTCGCTGATCACGGTGATGTGGCTGAGCGCGGAATCTACCTGGCGCGCGGCCTCACGGGCTTCGCGGCGGGTTTCGCTGCCGGCGGCGGCGAACAGCTCGAAATGAATGCGCTCCTTGCCCAGGCCATTGGCCCGCAGGCTGTCCCGCACGGTTTCGGTCATCGCCTGGGGGCCGCAGATGAAGGCCGCGTCCAGGCCTGGAACGTCCAGCCAGCGCGAAAACAGCTGGCCGCACTTGTCGGCGTCGATGCGACCGTTGTACAGGTCGACATCCTGCTGCTCGCGGCTGAACACGAAAATCAGGTTCAGCCGGTCGAGGTAGCGGTTTTTCAGGTCTTCGAGCTTGTCGCGGAACAGCGCCCCAGAGCTGGAGCGGTTGCCGTACAGCAAGGTGAAGCGGCTGTGCGGCTCACTGTCCAGGGTGGTGGCAATAATCGACAGGATGGGGGTAATGCCGCTACCAGCGGCCACGCCCAGGTAATTGCCCTGGCGGGCAGCGTCCAGCGGCACGAAGAAGCTGCCCGCTGGCGGCATCACCTCTAGTTGCTGGCCGGCCTTGAGCACTTCATTGGCAAACGCCGAGAAACGCCCGCCTGGCACGCGCTTGACGGCCACGCGCAGCTCGCCGTCCTGCACGGCGCTGCAGATAGAGTAAGAGCGGCGGACCTCTTCGTTGTCCAGTTGCGTACGCATGACCAGGTACTGGCCCTGGGTAAAGCGGAACTGCGCCTGCAGGTGCTCGGGCACGTCGAAGGCAATCGAAACCGCATCACGGGTTTCGTTGCGCACTTGCTTGATGGTCAGGCTGTGAAACTGGCTCATGGTATTCTCCACGGCTCAAATGCATTTGAAATAGTCGAACGGCTCCAGGCACTCGCGGCAGCGGTACAGCGCCTTGCAAGCGGTGGAGCCGAACTGGCTGAGCAATTCGGTATGGGCGCTGCCGCACTGCGGGCAGCACACCTGGGGTGTTTCACCTAGCAGGCTGCGCTTGCTGGCGCTGCCTTGCGGCGGAGCGATGCCGTAGAGGCGCAGGCGCTCGCGGCCCAGCTCGCTGATCCAGTCGGTGCTCCACGCCGGGGTCAACCGGCGCTCAAGATCCGGTGCGGGGAAGCCCGCCTGCTCCAGCGCCTGGCGGATATCACCCTCGATCACCTCGGTGGCCGGGCAGCCGGAGTAGGTCGGCGTGACCACCAGGTGCAGGTGGCCGGCGCGCCAGTCGAGGTCGCGGACTATTCCCAAGTCGACCACGCTGACCACAGGCACTTCCGGGTCCATGACCTGGGCAAGGACCTCCCAGGCCCGGGCCAGGTCGTCGCCGTGTGGCGGCCGCGCGCCACGGTCGCCGGCAATCAGCTCACCAGGTTGCATCGGGGTAAGCCCTTGGCAGGAACTGCATCTCGGCCAGCAGCAGGCCCAGGTGCTCGGTGTGCAGGCCTTTGCGACTGTCCAGGTAGAAGTGGCTGGCAGCCTTGGGCAGCGGCAGCTCGACCGAAGCGAAAGTCTCGCTCACCTGTTTGAGCCACGCGGCACCCACAGTTGCCGGGGCGGCGGCGATACCCGCTTCGGCCAACCGCACCTCGTTGTCGCTGGCGGCCGTCAGTTCGACGGTGAAGCGCCACAGTGCCGGAATGGCGGCGAGCATGCGTTGGCGGCTTTCTTCTGTACCGCCCCCCATACGCTGTACCCACTCGCTGGAACGGCGCAGGTGGTAGGTGACTTCCTTGAGTGCCTTGGCGGCGATACCGGCGATACGCTCGTCGCGGGACCCGACCAAGCCCTGTAGCACGGCGAAGTGCCAGGCGTCGTAGAGGAACTGCTTGGTCATGGTCACGGCGAAATCACCGTTGGGTTGCTCGACCAGCAGCAGGTTGCGGTAGGCGCGCTCGTCTCGGCGGAAGGCCAAGGCGTCGGCGTCGCGACCGTCGTCAAGCAGTTCGGCTGCGTATTCCAGCCAGTTGCGGGCCTGGCCGACCAGGTCGAGGCCAACGTTCATCAGGGCCAGCTCTTCTTCGATGGCAGGGGCGTGGCCACACCATTCGCAGAGGCGCTGGCCTTGGACCAGGGCACTGTCGCCGAGCAGCAACAGGTAAGGGATCAGGGCTTCGTTGTGCATGGCCAACCTCACATGTGTCCGACTTCATCGGGCAGCTCGTAGAAGCTGGCATGGCGGTAGACCTTGTCGTCCGAAGGGGCGAACAGCGGGTCTTTCTCGTCGGGGGAGGAGGCGGTGATCAGCGCCGAAGGCACCACCCACAGGCTGACGCCCTCGCTGCGGCGGGTGTACAGCTCGCGGGCATTTTCGATGGCCATGGCGGCATCGGCGGCGTGCACGCTGCCGACATGCTTGTGGTTAAGGCCGTGCTTGCTACGCACGAACACTTCGTAGAGGGTCCAGACAGACATTTTCGATCTCCGCATCAATCGCCGCTCAGGCGGCGTTCTTGTTCTGTTGCTTGCGCGCGTAGGCCACGGCGGCCTCGCGTACCCAGGCGCCGTCCTCGATGGCCTTGCGGCGGGTGGCGACACGTTCCTGGTTGCACGGGCCGTTGCCCTTGATCACCTCGTAAAACTCGTCCCACTGGATTTCGCCGAAGTCGTAGTGACCGCGCTCGGCGTTCCACTTCAGTTCAGGGTCGGGGGCGGTGCAGCCGAGCAGTTCGAGCTGTGGCACGGTCTGGTCGATGAAACGCTGGCGCAGTTCGTCGTTGGTCTGGCGCTTGATCTTCCAGGCCATGGACTGGGCGCTGTTCGGGGAGTGTTCGTCGCTGGGGCCGAACATCATCAGCGATGGCCACCACAGGCGATTGATCGCGTCCTGGACCATGTCGCGCTGGGCCTGGGTGCCGTGACGCATCATGGTCAGGAGCATTTCGTAGCCCTGGCGCTGGTGAAAGCTCTCTTCCTTGCAGATACGGACCATTGCGCGGGAGTAGGGGCCATAGGAGGTGCGCTGCAGCACCACCTGGTTGACGATTGCGGCGCCATCCACCAGCCAGCCCACTGCGCCCATGTCGGCCCAGCTGAGGGTGGGGTAGTTGAAGATGCTCGAGTACTTGGCCTTGCCGCTGTGCAGCTTGGCGATCTCCTCGTCGCGGTCGGCGCCCAGGGTCTCCATGGCGCTGTACAGGTACAGGCCGTGGCCGGCCTCGTCCTGGATCTTTGCCATCAGTTGCAGCTTGCGCTTGAGGCTAGGCGCGCGGGTGACCCAGTTGCCTTCGGGCAGCATGCCGACGATTTCCGAGTGGGCGTGCTGGGAAATCTGCCGGATCAAGGTCTGGCGGTAGGCCTCGGGCATCCAGTTCTTGGCTTCGATCTTGATTTCGGCGTCGATCTTTTCCTGGAAGTTGCGTTCCTCGGGGGACATTTCTTCCAGCGACTTGACGCGCTTGACTCCGGTTTCCACTAGCTGTGCGTACATGTGCGGCGACTCCTGCTAAGGCATGAGTCATTTGTAAGCGATACAAAACATAACGTCAAACAGTTTTATGTGTATCAAATGAGATTGATGTATCGCTTTTCGGCCTCTTCGCGGGTAAACCCGCTCCCACAGGGGTTGCGCGGCACCTGCAAGCGCGCATAAAACGCAAAAAAAAGCCCCGGACTATGCCGGGGCCGAAAAGGCAGCCGAATGAATCAGCTGGCCAACCGTTTGTCGTACACGTGGCACGCCTTGCCCTCGGAACGCTTGAGCGTGCCGCAAGGCTGCAGCTGCACCTGGGTGCTGATGCCGATGTAGGTCTTGATCTGTTTGCTCAGCTCCCCGATAACCAGCTTGCGCTGGCCTTCATCGAGGTGCTGGCACTCCGCACGCAACTCAACATGCACCTCTACGCTGTCCAGGTTGCCATTGCGATACAAATGCATCTCATACATCTCGGAAAGCTGTTTTATTTTTAATACTTGTTCCTCGATCTGGGTCGGGAACACGTTGACGCCTCGAATGATCAGCATGTCGTCGCTGCGCCCGGTGATCTTGCCTATCCGCCGCATAGGCCTGGCGGTGCCGGGCAGAAGGCGGGTGAGGTCGCGGGTGCGGTAGCGCACCATCGGCAGCGCCTCCTTGCTTAGCGAGGTGAACACCAGTTCGCCCAGCTGGCCGTCTGGCAATACCTGGCCGGTGACCGGGTCGATGATCTCGGGGTAGAAGTGGTCTTCCCAGATGGTCGGGCCGTCCTTCGTCTCGATGCACTCCATTGCCACGCCGGGGCCCATGATTTCCGAGAGCCCGTAGATATCGAGGGCATCGATACCCAGGCGCTGCTCGATCGACCGGCGCAGTTCATCCGTCCACGGCTCGGCACCGAAAATGCCCAGGCGCAGCTTGAGGTCATGCGGGTCGATGCCCTGGCGCTCGATCTCGTCGGCCAGGTTGAGCATGTAGGACGGTGTGACCATGATGATGTCGGGCTGAAAGTCGCGGATCAGCTGCACCTGCTTCTCGGTCTGGCCACCCGACATCGGAATTACCGTACAACCCAGGCGCTCGGCGCCGTAGTGCGCGCCAAGCCCGCCAGTGAAAAGCCCATAGCCGTAGGAAACATGCACTTTGTCGCCCTTGCGCCCGCCGGCCGCACGGATCGAGCGCGCCACGACGTTGGCCCAGGTGTTGATGTCATTCTGGGTGTACCCGACCACCGTCGGCTTGCCGGTGGTGCCGCTGGAAGCATGCAGGCGCACCACCTCTTCCTGGGGGACGGCGAACATCCCGTAGGGGTAGTTGTCGCGCAGGTCGTTCTTGCCGGTGAAGGGGAACTTCGCCAGGTCTTCCAGGCACGTGAGGTCGTCGGGGTGGGCGCCGCATTCGGCAAAGCGCTGGCGGTACAGCGGCACATTGTCGTAGGCGTGCTTCAGGCTCCAGCGCAGGCGCTCCAGCTGGTGCTGGCGCAGGGCGTCGACACTGGCGGTTTCCATCGGGTCCAACAGGGCACGGTCGGCATCATGGTACATGTTCATGGCTTCACTCGAATTGTTCTTGTACGCCGCGCGCCAGCGGTTGCGGGCCACGCGGTGAGTGTCATGAGCGCAGCATATACGGCTGCGTTCGGTTCGGTAACAGGCTGATGGTCTGATCCGCTCAGAGGCGTTCGATGACCATGGCGATGCCTTGGCCAACCCCGATGCACATGGTGCAAAGGGCATAACGGCCGGCGGTTTCTTCCAGTTCGTGTAGCGCGGTGGTCACCAGGCGTGCACCGCTCATGCCCAGCGGATGGCCGAGGGCGATGGCCCCGCCGTTGCGGTTGACCCGGGGGTCGTCGTCGGCCAGGCCCAGTTCGCGCAATACTGCCAAGCCCTGGGCGGCGAAGGCTTCGTTGAGCTCGATGACGTCCAGGTCGGCCAGCGACAAACCCGTCAGTTCAAGTACCTTGCGGGTTGCCGGCACCGGGCCGATGCCCATCAGCCGCGGCTCGACCCCGGCCACGGCCATGCCGACGATACGGCCGCGGGCTTTCAGGCCATGGCGGCGGGCAGCGGCGCTGCTGGCCAGCAGCAGGGCACAGGCGCCGTCGTTGACGCCGGAGGCATTGCCAGCGGTGACGCTACCGCCCTCACGGAATGGCGTGCCGAGGCGGGCCAGTTGTTCCAGCGTCGTGTCGCCGCGCGGATGCTCGTCGTGCTCCACCCGTTTGGCCGGGCCTTTGCGTTGCGGGATCTCGACCGGTACGATTTCTTGCGCCAGGCGGCCGCAGGCCTGAGCTGCAGCCGCCTTATGCTGGCTGCGCAGGGCGAAGGCATCCTGATCGACGCGGGAAATGCCAAACTGTTCAGCCACGTTCTCGGCGGTTTCCGGCATCGAATCGGTGCCGTAGGCAGCCTTCATCAGTGGGTTGACGAAGCGCCAACCGATGGTGGTGTCGAACAACTCCGCTGCGCGGCCGAACGCCTGCTCCGACTTACCCATCACGAAGGGTGCTCGCGACATCGACTCCACGCCGCCAGCCAGCATCAGCCCGGCTTCACCGCAGCGCAGGGCGCGGGCCGCGTTGCCGATGGCGTCCAGACCGGAACCACACAGTCGGTTGATCGTGGTCCCGGGCACTTCCATCGGCAGCCCGGCCAGCAAGCTGGCCATGTGTGCCACGTTGCGGTTGTCTTCGCCGGCCTGGTTGGCACAGCCGAGGATCACGTCGTCGACCGCTTTCCAGTCAAGCTCGGGGTGGCGCTGGATCAAGGCCTTCAGCGGGATGGCGGCGAGGTCGTCGGCACGTACACCGCTCAAGGCCCCGGCATAGCGGCCAATGGGGGTGCGCACGGCGTCGATGATCAGGGCGTCGGCGAGGGTGTGTTCAGTCATCTTGCGTCTCCTGCGCCAGCACGGTGCCGCGCACTTTGTAGGATTTGCCATGGAACATCGCCACCAGCTCACCGCGCTGGTTGTGGATGCGCACGTCGTACAGGCCGGTGCGGCCTTTGCGGCTGACCTCGCTGGCGTCGGCGGTGAGCACGTCATCGCGCCATGCCGGGGCCAGGTAGTCGATGCTACAGCCCAGTGCCACGGTGGCCTGGTCGTAGCTATTACAAGCGAAGGCAAAAGCCGAATCGGCCAGGGCGAACAGGAAGCCGCCATGGCAGGTGCCATGACCCTGGATCATGTCGGCGCGTACCGGCATGCGCAGGCTTGCCCGGCCCGGGCCGGCATCCAGCAGGCTGATGCCCAGGCCCTGAGTGGCCGGGTCGCGGGCATACATGGCGTCGGCACAGGCCTGTGCCAGTTCGAGTTCAGTCATGCAGGGTGCCTCCTTTGGCCTCGCAGCGACGTAACAATAGGGAAGGGCGGTAGCGGCTCTCGCCATAGCTGCGCTGCAGGTTGTCGAGCACGCGCAAGGTCTGGGCAATGCCGATGTTTGCAGCCCAGGCCAGCGGGCCACAGGGGTAATTGACCCCGGCGCGCATGGCCAGGTCGATGTCGGCGGCGCTGCCGACGCCCTGCAGCACGGCATCGGCGGCCTCATTGGCGAGCATTGCCACGGTGCGCAGCACCACCAGGCCGGGCAGGTCGGCGACCGCAGTCACCTTGAGGCCAGCCCGCTGCAGCAGGGCCACCGCCTGGTCGCGAGCGGTTTCGGCGGTATCGGCCGACCAGCTGATGGCAATACGCGAGGCGGTGCTGTAGTCCAGCGCAAGATCGAGCAGCACCAGGTTGCGCAGGCCATCTTCACGGGCGCGCTGGCTGGCGAGGCGGCCATCGGACAATGCCAGGGTGGCATCACCGACCTGGATCACGCCGCTGCCGGCGCGCTGGGTGACGGCAACGCCGTTACGGCGCAGGCGTTCGGCCAGTGGCTGCAGCACACCCAGATGCCCCTCGATAACACAGGCTTCGGCGCTGGCGGGGCTGTGCAGTTCGGCCGGCGCTGGGCGCTGCGCGCCTTCGGCGTAGCTATAGAAGCCTTGGCCACTCTTGCGGCCGAGGCGGCCGGCATCCACCAGCTCTTTTTGCACCAGTGAAGGCTGGAAGCGGAAGTCCCCATAGAAAGCATCGAACACCGAGCACGTAACGGCGTAGTTGACGTCGTGGCCGATCAGGTCGGTAAGCTCGAACGCCCCCATGCGGAAACCACCCGCATCGCGAAGCAGCGCATCAAGGCTGGCGCAGTCCGCTGCGCCTTCCTGTAGCAGGCGCAGGCTCTCGGCATAGAAAGGCCGTGCCACACGGTTGACGATAAAGCCCGGTGTCGAGCGCGTGTGCACCGGCTGTTTGCCCCAGGCCTGGGCGGTTTCGTAGATACAGGCGGCCACGGCCGGTTCGGTTGCCAGGCCTGACACCACCTCGACCAGCGCCATCAGCGGTGCCGGGTTGAAGAAGTGCATGCCCACCACCTGCTGCGGGCGTGCAAGGCCGGCAGCCAGGCTGGTAATGGACAGCGACGAAGTGTTGCTGGCAATGATGCAATCAGCCGTGCACAGGGCCTCTAGCTGACTGAAGAGCGCCTGCTTGACCTGCAGGTTCTCGACGATGGCTTCGATCACCAGGCCGGCATCAGCCAATGCTTCGAGCGTGTCGACCGGGCATAGCCGAAGGCTGATCATCTCGCGCTCTACGGCCTGCAGCTTGCCTTTTTCCACGAGCCGGGCGAGTTGCCGTTCAATACCGGCAACTGCCTGGGCGGCAGCCCCCGGGCGGTTGTCGTAAAGCTTTACCGGGTGACCGGCCTGGGCGGCGACCTGGGCGATGCCGGCGCCCATGGCACCGGCACCGATCACCGCTACTTGCACATTGCTTGCGAGTGCGCCCATGTTCAGCGCCCCTTGAAAGCGGGTGTGCGCTTGTTCATGAAGGCGCTCACGCCTTCACGGTAATCTTCGCTGCGCCCGGCCAGGCGTTGCAGGTCGCGCTCAAGTTCCAGCTGTTCATCGAAGCCGTTGTCGAAACTGGCATTGAGGCTGCGCTTGATCAGGGCCAGTCCGTAGGTGGGCTGGGTGGCGAGCTGGCGGGCGAGGGTGAGGGCTTCGTCGCGCAGTGCGGCATCGTCCACCACGCGGTGGATCAGCCCCCATTGCTGGGCCTGTTCGGCACCAAGCCGCTCGCCCAGCATGGCCAGTGCCTTAGCCCGCGCCATGCCGACCAGGCGCGGCAGCAACCAGGTACCACCAGAGTCCGGCACCAGGCCGATCTTGCAAAATGCCTGAATGAAGCTGGCCGATCGCGCGGCCAGCACCAGGTCGCAGGCCAGTGGGATGTTGGCACCGGCGCCGGCGGCCACACCATTTACCGCACAGATCACCGGCAGCGGCAGGTCGCGCAGGGTGCGCACCAACGGGTTGTAGAACTTGTCGATCGATTCGCCCAGGTCTAGCACCTCGGCGTCTGGGGCGACGTTACGGTCGGACAGGTCCTGGCCGGCGCAAAAGCCGCGGCCCTCAGCCGTCAGCAACAGCACCCGTGCATCACTGCTCTGGCGAACCTGCTTGAGTGCTTCGCGCACTTCAAGGTGCATGGCGGTGTTGAAGCTGTTCAACTGCTCGGGGCGGTTCAAGGAGAGGAAGGCGACGCCGTCCTCGATGGAAAACAGGATGTGCTGGAAAGTCATGACAGACTCGCTCCGTCGGTCGAGGGGTAGGTGATCAGCGGCCTTGGAAGTGGGCCTGGCGCTTTTCCTGGAAGGCGCGAATGCCTTCGTCACGGTCTAACGTGCCGGCCAGCAGGGTGAATGCATGGCGTTCGAAGCGCAGGCCACTGGCCAGGTCGGTATCACCGGCCTTGAGCAGCGCCTCTTTTGCCAGGCGCACTGCCAGCGGCGCCTTGGCGGCGATGCTGCGGGCGATCTGCATGGCGCGTTCTACGGTGAATTCGGGCTGGGTTATTTCGCTGACCAGGCCGGCCTGTTGGGCGTGACGGGCAGTGATGGCTTCGCCCGTCAGCACCATCTGCATGGCCAGCGGCTTGCCGACGGCACGCAACAGGCGCTGGGTACCGCCGGCACCGGGGATGATGCCGAGGTTGATCTCCGGCTGGCCGAAGCGGGCGTCGGTACCGGCGATGACGATGTCGGCACACATCACCAATTCGCAACCGCCACCCAGGGCGTAGCCGTTGACTGCAGCAATCAGCGGCTTGGCAAAGGCGGCGATGCGTTGCCAGTGGGCTACTCGAGGGTCGTTGAGGATGCCGACCAGGTCGCGCTCGGCCATTTCGCGGATGTCAGCGCCTGCGGCGAACGCCTTGCGGCTGCCGGTGAGCACCACAGCGCCTATCTGGTCATCCCGGGCGGCTGCGTCCAGCGCAGTGGCCAGCTCTGCCAGTAACTCGGTACACAGGGCATTCAGTGCCTCAGGCCGTTGCAGGGTAATGAGCTGAACGCCGTTTTCCGGCGCCTGCACATCGAGATATCGCGGCATGTCGGGTTCCTCTGGCTGCACGCACGGCACATCGTGGGGCCGGCATTTCTTGGAATTGTTTGCAGGGGCGTGACGCTGGATCACGACCAGGTGGGGTCAGTATATGCATTACGTGATACGTTATTGCAACATGGAAAATCGTTTCGTGTATCTATTCGTTCCAATGATAGTGTTGCGGTCGTGCAGTGCAAATGCCGTATTCAGCGCTGATAACGGCGAAATTGCTGATTTTGTTGCTAGGTTTGCAGGGGAAGCCTAGCCACAAGAAAGCGATACACGAATACGCCGATTGACGACAAAATATTTTTTGATACAAGATCGGGGGCCATTTCAAATCATTTCTGGAGCTTTCATGCCTTGCTATCGACTGGACGGCTTGACGCCTGTGGTTCACCCCACAGCCTACGTGCACCCAAGCGCAGTACTGATTGGCGACGTCATCGTCGGCCCACGTTGCTACATAGGGCCCCTGGCATCGCTCAGGGGTGATTTCGGCCGCATCGTGCTGGAAGAGGGCGCCAACTTGCAGGACACCTGTGTAATGCATGGTTTTCCGGGTGGCGACACGGTGGTCGAACGAAACGGGCATGTTGGTCATGGCGCGGTGTTGCACGGCTGCAAAGTGGGCGAGGACGCCTTGATCGGCATGAACGCAGTGGTGATGGATGGCGCCCATGTCGCACCACGCTGCATCGTCGCGGCGACGGCGTTCGTCAAAGCCGGCTTCGCATGTGAAGCGCAGAGCCTGGTGATGGGGTCGCCGGCCCAGGTCAAACGGCCCTTGAGCGAACAGGAGTTGGCCTGGAAGCAGCGCGGTACCGCGGAGTATCAGCACCTGGCGCAGCGCTGCATGAACAGCATGGTCGAATGCCCGCCATTGGCCGAAGCCGAACCAGGGCGCCCGCGCATGGAAGATACCGGTGTACGGCCCAAAGGCCAGGCTTGGGCATGAGCCTGGTAGCGTCACGCAATGGTCAGGCGGCCCGCCGCACAGGTATAGTCGGTGCTTTATCCGCGCACAGTTCGCCCATGAGCAATCTTGCCCCACTGAACAACCTGATCACTCGCTTTCAGGAGCAGACGCCAATCCGCGCCAGCTCACTGATCATCACCTTGTACGGCGATGCCATCGAGCCCCATGGGGGGACCGTCTGGCTGGGTAGCCTGATCAACCTGCTGGAGCCGATCGGCATCAACGAACGACTGATCCGCACATCGATCTTTCGCCTCACCAAAGAGGGTTGGCTCACCGCTGAAAAAGTTGGCCGACGCAGTTACTACAGCCTGACGGGCACTGGCCGCCGCCGTTTCGAAAAAGCCTTCAAACGTGTCTACAGCCCGAGCCAACCGGCCTGGGATGGCGCCTGGACGCTGGTGTTGCTGTCGCAGCTTGAGGCCGGCAAGCGCAAGGCCTTGCGTGAAGAGCTGGAATGGCAGGGGTTTGGCGTGATGGCGCCGAACCTGCTTGGCTGCCCACGGGCAGACCGCGCTGATCTGGCCGCAACCTTGCGTGACCTGGAAGCCAGCGACGACAGTATCGTCTTCGAAACCCACACCCAGGAAGTGCTCGCGTCCAAGGCCATGCGCGCCCAGGTGCGGGAGAGCTGGCGTATCGATGAGTTGGGGCAGCAGTACAGCGAGTTCATCCAGCTGTTCAGGCCGCTGTGGCAGAGCCTGAAAGAGCAGCAACTGCTCGATGCGCAAGATTGTTTCCTGGCGCGCACCCTGCTGATTCACGAGTACCGCCGCCTGCTGTTGCGCGACCCGCAACTGCCAGACGAGCTGCTGCCAGGGGATTGGGAGGGAAGGGCCGCGCGGCAGTTGTGCCGTAACCTTTATCGGCTGGTGTTTGCCAAGGCAGAGGAGTGGCTGAATGCGGCGCTGGAGACGGCCGACGGGCCTTTGCCGGATGTGAACGAGGGTTTCTACCAGCGCTTTGGCGGGCTGGCCTGAACAAAAATGCTACACCCTGCAGGTCGGTGATGGCGAATGTTCTCAGCCCGGCGGCGGCAGGGCTTCAGGGTGTCGAGCATGGTGCTTTCAGGGAGTGCTTGCGTTCATCGTCAAGGCCGCCTTGCTCGACCGCCATCAATGCTGGCATGTCGAGTATTTCCACCAGCCTGCCGTGCAGGCTGACGACGTCTTGCGCACGCAAGCGGGCGACCGATCGGCATACGGTCTCCAGGCGCAGGCCCAGGTAGGATGCTATGTCCTCGCGCGACATGCGTAACATGAAGCCATGGGCGGAGTAGCCACGGTTGACGAAGCGCCGGGACAGCCCGATCAGAAAACTGGCCAGGCGCTGTTCGGCGGTGAGGTTGCACAACATCAGCACGCGCTCGTGTTCACGTACGATCTCCCGGCTCATCAAGCGGTTCAGGCTTTGCTGCAAGGCCGGAAAGTCGCGCGCCAGCGCTTGCAGGCGACGATAGGGGACCGGGCAGACTTCGCTATCTTCCAGGGCGATCGCGTCGCAGACATGGTGATCTGTAGCGATGGCATCCAGCCCGAGCACGTCGCCCGGCATCCAGAAGTTGATCACGACACCCTGGCCCTCGACGCTGTTGAGGCTGGTCTTGAAACTGCCGCAGCGCACGGCATAGAGCATGGTCAAGGGATCATTGGCATTGAACAGCGCCGTGCCTTTGCGGATGCGCATGCGTGGCCCGATCAGCGAGCCCAGGCAGCTATTGTCGTGCAGGGGCAAACCGGTGGGCAGGCACAAGCCGCTGACCCGACAATCACGGCACAGCGTCGCCAGCGGTTTCAGGTGAACCGGAGGCGAAGCAGGCTGTTCGAGCAGCGTGACTTTCAGTTGGCCAGACATGTTCAGGCCTCCTTCGCGCATCGGAAATCAGCCCGAGTCTGCGCAACTGGGCGGGGTGACCAGTCCAAGAGCATGTCCCGCGAATGGGGGGCGTTGAGGCGGGCATTGAGCCGCTGGACAAACTGCCCGGCTTCAGCGGCCGTGTTGAAACCTACCCGCCAGTCGTCCATGCGGACCCACCAGCGGTTCTGTTCGGTGTTGTTCTCGAGGTAGACGTTCATGGGTTCCTCCGGAGCATGCATGGGCAAGAAAACTGCGGAACGATGCAAACAAAGGCGTCCCTGCATCCAGTGCGCGAGGGCCAGGGGGTGATCGCCACTTTTTCGACGAACACCGCTGCTTTCATTAGGGCCATGGCATGCCTCCGGGGCTGGAAATTGTTGTTGTTATGGGCGTAGCGTGCGCCCGGCAATCGGCGATACGTTGATCCTCGTCAAGTTTTTGTGCTGTGGGAAATACCGTTGGTCCATTGGGGCGTCAGTTGACAAACGTCAAGTCCGCAAAGCACGGGTAACCGATGCTTCGGTTACGTATCGCAACCGTCGAGGTGTGCCATGGAAACCCCGCAAAGACTGCTGTTGATCGCATCGCCCCTGATGCGCCGAACCCCCGTCTACGACCGAGCCGCAGCCTTGGCCAAGGCCAAGGGCATGGCGCTGCACATCGTGGCTTTCGATTATGTGGAAGGGCTTGCCACGGCGGGCCTGGTCAATGACCAGGCGCTGGCAGTGATGCGCGAAGGTTACGTGCAGCAACACCGGGAGTGGTTGGAAAACCAGGCGCAGCCGATGCGGCGCAACGGCGTCACAGTCACGACTGAAGTGGTGTGGGTGCAGCATCCCTTGAACGAGATCCTGGTGCACCTGCGCGAACAGCCGTTCGCCCTGCTGATCAAGGAGTTCGAGCATGAGCCCTGGTGGGCGCGTGCCATGTTCACCAACCTGGATATCCAGCTGCTGCGCGAAACCCGCATACCGCTGCATCTGGTGCACAACGCCAGCCATGCGTTACCGCGCAGAATCCTGGCGGCCGTGGACCTGTCCAGGCCCGAGGACCAGTTCGAAGGCTTCAACGACCAGATCATCAGTGAGGCGCTGAAACTGGCTCTGCAGTGCAGCGCGCAGATCGAATTGCTGTATGCCTACGACCTGGGTTCCATGTACCTGGACGCGGGGGGCAGCCGGGCGCATTCGTTCCTGTTCGATTCCAACCTCGCCCGGACGCTACACGAAGCACAGAGCGACGCCTTCCAGGCCCTTGCCGAGCGCAATGGCATTGCCGCCGAGCACCGCCACATGCGCATCGGCGACCCGGCCAAAGCCCTGGCCGTGTTCATGGACAACAATGATATCGACGTACTGGTCATGGGCAGTTATCACCACCATGGCATCGGCTGGTTCATCGGCAGTACTGCCGAGCGGGTGTTGCATCGCTTGTCCAGCAGTGTGCTGGTGATTTCCCCCGAGCATTCCCAGGGGTGAGGTACAAGGCCCGCAGGTCCAGTTCGTGGAGTATCTCGCTGACATCGCCGCCCAGGTAGCGTGAGCTGAACCCCAGCCCCTTGGTCAGCCGGTGCATGGCGTAATTGTTCGCCAGGTCCCTGGAAATCATCCACTCATAGCCACTGCGCCGGGCCGCGCCGAGCAGGGACCGCAGCAAGCGCGCACCCAGGCCTTTGCGCTGCCAGTCCTCACGAAAGCTACGGAGGTTCATCATGGGTCAGTTTCGACAATTGCTGGTGCTGCTTACTGAAGTCGATCCCCATTCAGCCGCGCTGCGCAGTGGGCTGGCGCTGGCGCATGTCAGCGGTGCCAGCGTGCATGTGCTGGGGTTGTTCGAGCCGAGCGAGGAGCACCTGCTGCGCGAAGAGCGCCTGAACGAGGCTGATATCAAACGCCAGTACGACCACTACTGCGTGCAACTGCGGGCGCTGGCCGAACGGCACCGCGGCAGCGGTGTGACACTGACGGTCGACAGCCTTGCCGCCTACGATATCCGCAGCGAGGCCATCGCCTACATCAGCGAACTGCAGCCGGACCTGGTGATCAAGGACAGCGAATCCGCGTCGGCCCTGGCGCGGCTGTTCGGTACCCCGCTGGACAGTGCGCTGATGCGAGGTTTCAAGGGGCTCACCCTCTTCGTGCCCAAAGCGGCCGTTTCATTGCCTCGGCGCGTTCTGGTCGCCGTGGATACCTGTTTCAGCGAGACGCCAGAGGTTCAGGAACGGTTCAATCGAGGGCTGATTCGCGTCGCCCAGGCGTTGGCACTGCAGTGCGATGCTGCGTTGCATCTGCTGTCGGCCTACAACCTGGCCGGTGTGTTCGCCGCGGACATGAACGTCACCGAGGCGTGGATTGACGAGCTGCGCGCGGCGCTGCAGGAACCCTTCAACGCCTTGGCAGAGGCAGAAGGTGTGGCGCCGGAACGCCGACACTTCGTGGAGGGCGGCTCGGTGCAGGTGATTCGCGAACAGGTCGTGGCCCTTGAAGTAGACGCGGTGGTGATGGGCGTGGTGCAGCCCAAAGGGCTGGACAAGCTGCTGGGGGACACTACTGAACGCATGGTCGGCCATCCGCCGTGCAGCGTGCTCGCGGTCCATCCTCATGTGTTCGAAACCCAGGAGCCTTGGCCATGCAACTGACCTTTCTCGGCGGCACCGGGACGGTGACCGGCAGCAAATTCCTGTTGACCGGCGACCGCACGCGGATACTGGTGGACTGCGGGCTGTACCAGGGCTACAAGCAATTGCGCCTGCGCAACTGGGAACCCTTGCCTTCGGCACTGCGGGCGCTGGATGCAGTCGTGCTGACCCACGCCCATCTCGACCACAGTGGCTACCTTCCAGTATTGGCCAGGGAAGGCTATAGCGGACCGATCTATGCCACGCCGGCAACCTGCGCCCTGGCTGAAGTGCTCCTGCTGGACAGCGCGCGGCTGCAGGAGGAGCAGGCCGAACATGCCAATCGCCACGGTTATTCCAAGCACACCCCGGCGCGGCCGCTCTATACCGAGCAGGATGCCAAACAGGCGCTGGCACTGTTGCGCCCGGTGGAGCTGCATCAGGCAACGCCGATTGCCGAGGGCATGGACCTGCTGCTGCGCACGGCTGGCCATATCCTGGGCGCGGCGACTGTGCAGATCAGTGCGCAGGGCCAGACCTTGGTCTTCTCGGGTGACCTGGGCAGGCCGCAAGACCCGATCATGCGGGCACCGGAGCTGGTCCGTACGGCGGATGTGCTGCTTGTGGAGTCCACCTACGGTGATCGCAAGCACCCGACAGAATCGATCGAGCAGTTTCTGGCCCAGGTCATCAACCAGACACTCCTGCGCCATGGCATCGTCCTGGTTCCTTCATTCGCTGTCGGGCGCGCCCAGCTGCTGATGTATTACCTCTACAAGCTCAAGCGTGACCGGCTGATCCCGGATATCCCGGTGTACCTGAACAGCCCGATGGCCACCGATGCCACGGCCCTGTATCAGCAGTTTCGCAATCAACATCGGCTACTGGCGGCGGAGTGTGCGGCGATGTGCAAGGGCACACGGATCATCCGCACGGTCGATGAGTCCCGCCACCTTGACCAGCTGCGCGAGCCGGCGGTGATCATTGCCGCCAGTGGCATGGCCACCGGTGGTCGGGTGCTGCACCACCTGAAGGCGCTGGCCCCCAATCCGCGCAACAGCATCCTGTTCTCCGGTTTTCAGGCGGGAGGCACGCGCGGGGCTGATATCGTCGCTGGCGCCCACAGCGTACGCCTGCAGGGCGAAGACGTGCCCATCCGGGCGCAGGTGCACGCCATGGAAAACCTCTCCGCCCACGCCGACGCCGACGAGATCATGGAGTGGTTGCGTGGTTTCACCCGGCCACCGCGGCAGACCTACGTCATCCATGGTGAGCCACACGCTGCCGACACCTTGCGACGGCGCATCAGCCTGGAGCTGGGCTGGCAGGTGAGTGTGCCGGAATATCAGGAAACCGTTGCCATCGACCCGGTGCGCTGAACCCGGCGCGGGAGGTAGTCATGAATACGCAAGCACGTGCGAAACTACGGGCCTGGATGCACCGCCCCAGGGGCAGCGTGGGCTGGATCGTGGCCATCGCCACGTTACTCATAGCGGCGTCTGTCTACCGTGCCGTGAGCCCGAGTTGGCGCATGCCCATGCGCGATCCGGCCGTGCTCCTGAGCCTGCTGGCCTTGTGTGTGGCGCTGGGCTGGGCCGTGCAGCGTGGCGTGAAACGCACGGTCGGCAAAGCCATTTTCAACGGCCAGGAGACGGGCTGGCAGGCCAGGCTGGCCTTCCTGCGCTCGATCACCCGGGAATCGAACGTGCTGATGGGCATGCTGTTGCTCCTGGCGGTGCTGGGCGGTGCCACCGTATGGCTGGCCGGGCGCTCCGTGGCGCAAATCATGGAAAACTGCTCGGCCAACCTGCTGGCACAGGTGCAGGTGCCTGAAAATGAGCAGCTTGCAGCGTTGGTCGGCAAGCCCGTGTGCACCTGCCTGGCGCAAACCTTCCTCCAGCGTAATGGGGGGATCCGCCTGGCGTTGTTCGAGACACCGATGCAGGAAGTGAGCGGCCTGAAGGCGCTGACCCCCGCTGATGAGCAGCGCTGCCTCGCGCAGTTCGATCTGTTGCCCGAGGAGGGGCATGCAGACACGCCTTGAAGCAATGCGGGGAGGGCCGTGGCTTGCCTCGCCCAGCAGGATGACGCGCGCGTCAGCGTAGCGGTCGAACAGCGCTGCGAATGCCGGCGTATCCAGGTGTGGCAAAGGTTCGGCGTACTGATGAAGCACCGGGGCAATATCGGCAGTGTCGACCTGATACTGCTTGCCGTACAGTTTTTCCATCAATTTATTCGAAGGGCCGTTGAGGAGAAAACTCCGTAGTCGCGCCGCCGCGCCTTGACCTGTCAGGGTGCGGCGGCCCTGGGTCAGATCAGGGAGAGCCGGTGGATGATCTGGCTGGGATCATCCGGGTCAGCGACGGTGGTGAACCCCGCCGCTTTGGCCAGCTCGCGCATCGCTTGGTTGGCTGCTGCGTCAACCGAATACATCTGCCGCAAGCCCTTGGCCCGTGCATGGTCGATCAGGTGGTTGAGCAGCAGGCGACCCAAGCCATGGTGCTGCCAGCTGTCCATGACAGTAACGGCGCATTCGCATTCGTCCTTGCCGCTGGCGGTGGCGTAGCGGGAAATGCCCACTTCCTGCAATTCGCCATCCACGTGGGCGAGGGCGACGTAGGCCGCCTGGCGGTCCTGGTCGACCTTAATCAGCTGGTCGAGCATGGCTTTGCTGGGCTCTCTGAGCTGGCACAGGAAGCGGAAATGCCGCGACTCGGGCGACAGCCGTTCGATGAAGGCTTTTTCGCGTTCTCGGTCCTTGGCCTGCAGGGGCCTGATCAGCACGTGAACGCCGTTTTCAAGGGCTTCGATCCAGTATTCACCCGAAGGTTTGGGAAACGAAGGGTTTGTGTGCACACGGGAAGTCTCGGCGGGCGCCATGGCAATGTCCTCTGTGTTGAATGAACAAGGAAGGTCAGTTTCGGCAGCGGGCCTTGCCCTGACTTGACAGTTGTCAAATGCTTCACTCATGACCTGTCAAACCTGCAGGCGGTCGATGTGCTGCCTCGGCCTCTGATCGCCGCGAACCTGAACGAGGACCTGTTGGATGTGGTCCTCAATTCCCAAATGGTTGATCAGCCCTATTTGGCTTTCCAGTACTTCTGCATTTCCAGGAACAGGAACGAAGCGGTCCAGGTGATCATCACCAGGCCCGTCAGCGCCTGCAGGCCGGTGAGGTACTTGAGATGGCCGGTGGGGGCGATGTCGCCGAAGCCTATGGTGGTGTAGGTGGTGAAGGAAAAATATACGCAGTCCAGAAAGCTACCGTCGAAATTGCCGCTGAGCGTGCCCCAGCCCTCGGCGTGGGCCATCAGGTAATAAGCCAGGGCGAAGCACCAGACCTCCACCGCGTGGGCCAGCAACGCCCCGAACACCCCTGCGACGATACGAAACCGGCTCCACAGCCTGAGGCGCGGTAGCCAGTCATTCAGGCGCAGCAGGCATTCGTAGTGAATTACCACCACCAGGATCACGATCAGCATGTTGATCAGAGTGACAGTGAACATCGTTGTTACTCGGCACGGGGTTGCAGGGTCACGGCTGGCTGATGCTGGCGCCATTGATATCGGGATTGGATTCCAGCTCTTCGATTACAAGGTCCCGCAAATCGATGTCGTTCATGATGGGCTCCGTTTGCAGACCGAGAGTGGGGGCTGGAGTGCCCTGCGTCCTTGTTTCTACCCCTGCACCGGGCGTGGCGATTGATAAAGGTCAAACTCGGCGAACAGACGCTGCGCGGTTGACAAATGTCAGGCCTGCGCCTGCCAGCTGAGTCAGAGTGCTTCGTCGCGCCGGCCGTGGCGTATCACTTCAAGGCACACGCTGCCTCGAAGGGCGGGACATGGCATTCGACGATATCCTGCGCCGCGACCTGCATTGACGGCAGCGGGGGCGCGAAAAAGGAAACAGAGCGCGGCTATAAGGTGCCGCTCAGCAGCCAACCGAACACGCCGCAGCCCAGGACAACCAACCATGCCGGCCACTTCCAGAACATCAGGGCCATCAAGGCAATCAGCGCCCATGCCAAGTCTGCTGGCTTGGCGATGGCGCTCGTCCACACCGGTTGGTACAAGGCAGCCAGCAGAAGCCCGACCACGCCGGCGTTTACCCCGGCAAGCGCTCACTGGCTGCGGGCGCTGCGCCGCAGTGTTTCCCAGAAGGGAACTACACCGATCACCAACAGGAAGGAGGGGGTGAAAATGGCGAGAATGCCAACAGTCGCGCCCACCCAGCCGGATGGCTGCACGCTCATCGAGGCGCCCAGAAAGGCTGCAAACGTGAAGAGTGGGCCCGGTATGGCCTGCGCCAGGCCATAACCTGCCAGAAAGGTGTCATTTGCGACCCAGCCATTGGCTACTGTGGCCGACTCCAGCAACGGTAGAACCACATGCCCGCCGCCGAATACCAGTGAGCCTGCGCTATAAAAGGCGTTGACCATTGCCAGTGCTTGCGAGGGCCAGATGCGGGTCAATAGCGGCAAGCCGATCAACAAGGCAAAGAACACTACCAGCGCAGCCAGCCCGGCCTTTCGGCTGACTGAAAACGGCAGCTCTTCCCCTGCAGGGGAACCCGGAGGCTTGAGCAGGATCAAGCCTGTGATGGCCGACCCTGTGATCACGGCTATCTGCCCGATTGCGTTGGGCCACAGCAGCGCGGTACAGGCAGCGAACAGGGCGATGCTTACCCGCGCAACATCGGTGCAAAGGCTACGCGCCATGCCCCACACCGCCTGGGCCACCACGGCGACTGCGACGATTTTCAGGCCGTGCAACAGGCCACTTGGGGCGCCACCTCCCCATGCCCCCAGGCCCTGAGCACACAGCGTCAACAAGAGGGCTGATGGCAATGTGAACCCTGCCCACGCGGCGACAGCGCCCGCGAACCCCGCCCGTGAAAGGCCCAGAGCAATGCCGACCTGGCTGCTGGCGGGGCCGGGAAGCAATTGGCACAGGGCGACCAGCTCGGCATAACTGCGTTCACTGAGCCACTGGCGGCGCGCTACAAATGCTTCACGAAAGTAACCCAGATGCGCGATGGGGCCACCGAAAGACGTCAGCCCCAGGCGCAAGAACACCAGAAACACCGACCAGGCAGAGTCGCTGGGCTTCACGCCGCACTGAGTGTGTTCTGACACGGCAGGCTCCTTGGGCTAGTGACGCTGTAGTTTTTGTAGTTGGGACAGCCTGCCATGAGGCCTGATCTGGTGCTGCGCATGAAAAATCTATGCAGTATTAACGCAATATCTATACAAGATGCTATCGTTGTACAGTATTTACGCGTGATCGAGGTCAGTATGGCGCACCGTGCTCGTTGGGCTTGCCTCTGTCTGCTATTGGCTGCCTTTTCGGCGGTGGCGGACTGGAGGGCGGATCTGCCTGGGGCGCAACGGCTTGGGAGTGGTGAGTTCACCTGGTTTGGTCTGCGTCTATATACAGCGCAATTATGGACGGCAGGGCAAGTTCATGATTGGAACCAGCCATTCGCCCTTGAGCTGCTCTACCACCGCTCCTTGTCCAGGGGCACCTTGGTACAGGCCAGCCTTGAGGAAATGCGCCGCCTCAACGGTCGCAGCATAACGCCGCAACAACGCACGGCGTGGACCCATGGGATTGAAGAGGCATTCGTGGATGTGCACCCCGGCATGCGCATTACCGGCTTGTACCTGCCGGGGCAGGGCTGCCGCTTTTACGTCGACGGTAAATTTAGCCGCGAAATCGCCGACCCGGTCTTTGCCAGGGCGTTTTTTGCCATCTGGCTCGACCCCGGAGCCCGGGATACACAACTGCGCCAGCGCCTGCTTGGGCTGGCTGGTAACGACTGAGGATCATGACATGTACAAAGTGCTGTTGCTGGTGTCGTGCCTGCTTCTGGGCAGCTGTGGCAATGTCGGTGTCGAGCACTATGCCCAGGAGCAACCGAAACTGGACCTGGCCGCATTCTTCTCGCGACCGGTGCAGGCCTGGGGGATGTTCCAGAAGCGTTCCGGCGAAGTGGTCAAGCGCTTCCACGTACATATCGACAGCCGCCGCGAGGGTGAGCGGCTGATCCTCGACGAACATTTTCTCTACAGTGATGGCACTCGCCAGCAGCGTACATGGACACTTGTGCCAGACGGCCCGGGGCGCTGGCGCGGTACCGCGGGGGACGTGATCGGCGAGGCGCGCGGCGAAGTGGCGGGTAACGCGCTGCGATGGCGGTACCAGCTGGACCTGCCAGTGGACGGGCGGCACTGGCAGGTAGACCTGGACGACTGGATGTACCTCATGGATGACGACACCCTTATCAACCGTTCAAGCATGAGCAAGCTGGGCGTTGAAATCGGCCAGATCACCCTGTTCTTCCGCCGCCTGCCAGAGGGCACACCATGAACCTGATCGCGCTTACCCAGCTGGTCTCGACCGGCGAAGCAAAGGAACTTGAACTGCTGTCGCTGGAGGGTGGCTTCTACCTCCTGCGTGCCTTGACCGACGCCGGCCCTGTGACATTGAGCGATGCCCATGGGCAGCCCGTTCGCGTGCGCTCCACTACCGAGCTACGCCAGCTGTTGGCCGACCTGCCAACCGTGCCGTGCATGCTGGTACAGCAGGTGGTGCATGATGAGATGTGCGGGCAACGTGACGGCCCCATTGCGCCGCTGCGCGTACCGGTAACGCTCACCAGCCAATGGTAGCCTGAACGATGCGCCTGGGCCTTGTGCTGGGTGACCAGCTGTCGTTCGACCTGGCGAGCCTGGCTGCCCTTGACCCCGCCCGCGATGCTGTTCTGATGGCGGAGGTGGAGGGTGAAGCCCGCTACGTGCCGCATCATCCGCTCAAGATCGTGCTCATCTTCAGCGCCATGCGGCACTTTGCCCAGGCCCTGCGTGAGCGGGGTTGGCAGGTGCATTACGTCGAGCTCGATGCTGACGGCAATAGCGGCAGCATCGTTGGCGAGTTGCACCGCTGGCAACACGCCTTGGGCGCCACGCACATTCACCTGACCGAGTGCGGAGAGTGGCGCCTGGAGCAGGCTTTGCATGATGCCGCATTGCCCCTCGTGTGGCATCGCGACACGCGCTTTCTGTGCTCCCGCGAAGCTTTTGCGCGCTGGGCCCATGAGCGTCGTCAACTGCGTATGGAGCACTTCTACCGTGGCATGCGCAAGCGAACCGGGCTGCTTATGGAGCCCGACGGCAGCCCGGCAGGTGGGGCTTGGAACTTTGATGGTGAAAACCGCAAGCCATTACCTCGCCAGTTGCGTGGGCCGTTCGCTGCGCATTTCGCGCAGGACGGGATCACGGCAGCGGTGGTCGCCCTGGTCCGTCGGCGCTTCAGCGACCACTACGGGGACATCGACGGCTTTGACTACCCCGTGACCCATGCCGAGGCACAACAACTGTGGCAGCATTTTCTGGATTTTGGCCTGGCGGCATTCGGCGACTACCAGGACGCGATGGCCGAGGGCGAGCCATACCTGTTCCATGCGCGCATCAGTGCGGCGCTCAACATCGGGCTTCTGGATGTGCGATGTCTGTGTGAGGAGGTCGACCAGGCCTGGCGCGAGGGGCGGGTGCCGCTTAATGCAGCTGAAGGCTTCATTCGCCAGTTGATCGGCTGGCGCGAGTATGTGCACGGTATCTACTGGCTGCGCATGCCGGAGTATGCCGGGCTCAATCACCTGGGCAACGACCGAGCTTTACCTGAATTCTATTGGACCGGGCGCACCCGCATGCGCTGTATGGAGCAAGCCATCGGGCAGACCCTGCGGTTGGGCTACGCGCACCATATCCAGCGGCTGATGGTGACCGGCAACTTCGCTTTGCTGGCCGGTATCGTGCCCACCGCCATTTGCGAGTGGTACCTGGCGGTGTACATGGATGCCTTCGACTGGGTCGAGCTGCCCAACACGCTTGGCATGGTGATGCACGCCGACGGCGGCTACCTGGGGTCCAAGCCGTACTGCGCCAGTGGTCGATACATCCAGCGCATGTCCGATCATTGCAAGGCTTGCAGTTACAAGGTCGATCATGTAATCGAGGACGATGCCTGCCCGTTCAATGCCCTGTACTGGCATTTTCTTATCCGCCATCGTCCGCTGCTGTCGACGAACCCGCGTTTGACCCTGGTGTATCGCAGCCTGGATGGCATGACGGCTAGCCGGCGCGACGCTGTGTGGCAGCGTGGCCAGACGCTGTTGGCGCAGCTTGATGCGCAGCAGCCGCTATGAAAAAGAGTCTTTTGCCCAGCAAGGTCTGCGTGGTGTGTGGCCGGCCGTTCAACTGGCGCAAGCGCTGGGCACGCTGTTGGGAGCAGGTGCGCTACTGCTCCGAGCGATGCCGTAGGTCAGCGCCGCGCCGCGAGGCGCGCGAGCAGGGGCAGGGCCAACGCCCAGATCGGCATCAGTAGCAGGCCGGTTTCCAGCGTGCCCAACGGCAGGGCGACCTGTGTAACCCTTGCGCCGCCTACGTAGGCCAAGGGGCCGCCGAGTGCCCCGATCAGCGCACCGATCTGCCAGTGCCTGCCGGCCCATGCCAGGCTGTGTCGCATGCCGCTGGCCAGCACCAGCCACAGCAGCGCCAGCCACAGTGGCAGCGGCCAGGCGTCGAAACCGAACACGCCCAGCGCCCCCAGCGTGCTATCGAGCACACACCCGGCCAAGGTGACGCGCAACAGCGCCTTGACCTCGGCGTTAACATCCGGGCACAGGCGCAGGTGCACCACCACACCTGCAATCACCAGCAGCAATAGCCAGGGGCGTTCGGCGCCTAGCACGCAGATCCACCAGCCTGCCTGTAACCAGACGGCATTGGCGACGAGCCAGCGCCCAGGCATCAGGCACCGTCAGGCAATGGAGCGCGACGCGCCAGTGGCGCTGCCCACAGCAGGTGTGCAACGCCGATGGTGCGTTCCTCGAAACCGCCCTGGCAGTAACACAGGTAGAACTCCCACAGGCGCTGGAACATGTCGTCGTAGCCCAGGTCCGTCAGTGCTGTGCGCGCCAGGCGCAGGTTTTCACGCCAGTGCTGCAGGGTGAGGGCATAGTCCTGGCCGAAGTCCTCCATGTGCACGAGGTTGAGTGCGGTGTGCCGGCTGGCGGTGTCGAGCAACACGCTTAGCGAAGGCAGGGCGCCACCTGGGAAAATATAGCGTTGAATGAAGTCGACAGAGCGCCGCGCCTGGGCATAGCGCTGGTCGCGGATGGTGATCGCCTGCAGCAGCATCAGGCCGTCGGGCTTGAGCAGCGAGGCACATTGGCGGAAATACGCAGGCAGGTAACGATGGCCGACTGCCTCGATCATTTCAATCGAAACCAGTTTGTCGAAGGTGCCTTGCAGGTCGCGGTAGTCTTCGCGCAGCACCTTCACGCGCTGCTCAAGCCCCAAAGCCTGAACACGCGCCAGGGTATGGCTGTACTGGGCCTCGGAGAGCGTTGTGGTGGTGACCCTGCAGCCGTAGCGGGTGGCTGCGTGGATTGCCAGGCTGCCCCAGCCGCTGCCAATTTCCAGCAGGTGATCGTCGGGGTGCAGTTCAAGTTTCTGGCAGATGCGCTCCAGCTTGCGCAACTGGGCGTGCTCCAGTGTTTGCCCAGCATGTTCGAATTGGGCCGCTGAATACATCATGGTGGGGTCCAGCAGCCGCTCGAACAGGGCGTTGCCCAAATCGTAATGGGCCAGAATATTGCGCCGGGCACCGCGTTTGTTGTTGCGGTTGAGCCGGTGCAGAAGGCGCAGGGCAGGGCGGCCGAAACGGGCCAGGCCACCCTCGAGCGCGTCGAGCACTTCAAGGTTGGCGACGAACAGGCGGGTCACCAGCGCCAGGTCGGGGCTTCGCCAATAGCCGTGGATGTAGGCCTCGCCAGCACCGATCGAACCATTGCCGGCGATCAGGCTCCAGGAGGCGTCATCGAGGATCTCCACCTCGGCCTGCAACGGGCTGTCGACATCACCAAAACTCCACTGCTGCCCGTGGCACAGCAGGCGCAGGTGGCCGTGGCGAAGCTTGCCCAGCTGGGCGAGCACGGCGCTGCGTGCAAGACCGCCGAGCAAGGGCGCAAGGCCTGCGAACTTGCTAACGCTCAGTGTGGGATTTGACATCATCAGGGTCCTCGCAAGGTTGGCCCAGCGCCAGGTCATTCTGGCTGGTGGTGTGGTCATGCACGGGGGTGCGTTTGAGTAGCAGGCGTAGCGCTTGCCAGTAGATGGCCGTGACAGTGCGCAGACTCATCCATGGGAAGGTCATGACATATCGACGTAGTGCGGTTCCATCCAGTGGTTGACGGTGCAGGGCGAGGTCGGCCTCGAACACCTTGTGGCCGTCCTGCCAGTTCTGCATGTGGATGCGTACATGGTCTGCGCTCAGGAAAAAGCGCAGGTGATAGTCCATGTCCACCGGCATGAACGGTGAAACATGGAAGGCCTTGGCCACGGTGAACGGCTTCGCAAGGTTCTCTTGCACCGGCAGTACGTAATGAAAACGCTCACGCCACGGGGTGTTGCGCACCTCCATCAGGATTGCCGTCAGGCAGCCGTCGCGGTCGTGGCAGAAATAGAAGCTCACCGGATTGAACGACAGCCCCCAGCAACGCAGTTGCGTGAGCAGCCGTACCGAGCCTTCGGGCATATGCCCAGTGGCCTGACACACCAGCAAGCGTGCGGCCTGTGCCAGGGTTTTGCCGTGCCGGGTCTGCGCTGGCAGGTAGTCGGTCTCGCGCCAGCACAGCGGTGCTAGGCGCCAGCGCCCCAGCCAGCGTGACAGGCCCATGAGCCAGGCTTGTTCGTCCAGGTCCACGAAGAACATGCCAATCCGGTAACGGAAAGCATGGCGCCGCGGGGTCAGCCGACGGTGACTGATCCAGCCCAGACAAAGGCTGCTGTTCACAATTGCTCTCCGAAGTGCGCAGCCACTTTCAGCGCGCTGACCACCCCGTCCTCATGAAAGCCGTTGCCCCAGTAAGCGCCACAGAAGTAACTGTGCTGCTGACCCTGCAGTTGCGCCTGGCACGCCTGTGCGGCGGAAGCGGCAATGCTGTACTGAGGATGGGCATACTGGAAGCGCGCGATCACCTGCGCCGGGTCTATCAGTGCGGTCTGGTTGAGGCTTACGCAGAAGGTTGTCGGCGCCTGGATTCCTTGCAGGATGTTCATGTTGTAGGTCAGCGCGGCGGGAGCCTGCTCGGGGCCGCCCAGGCGGTAGTTCCAGCTGGCCCAGGCGCTCTTGCGGCGTGGCAGCAGGCGGGTATCGGTGTGCAGCACCACATCGTTGCTGGCGTAGCCAATGGCGCTGAGTACAGCGCGCTCCAGCATGGTTGGGGTTTCCAATACCGCAAGAGCCTGGTCGCTGTGGCAGGCGAACACCACATTGTCGAAGCGTTCGGTGCCGGCCGCGCTCACCAGAGTCACGCCTCCCTCGTCGCGGCTGACCCGGGATACCTTGCAGTTGAGGCGTATGCGTTCAGCAAACGGTCTGCACAGCGGCGCGACATAGCTGCGTGAACCGCCTTCAATCACCCGCCACTGTGGCCGTTGGTTGACCGACAGCAAGCCGTGGTTGCGACAGAAACGGACGAAGAACTCAAGGGGGAAATGGAGCATGTCGGCGCGGGACATCGACCAGATCGCAGACCCCATCGGCACGATATAGTGGTCGATGAAGCGCTGCCCGTAGCGCTGTGTCTGAAGGTAGGCGCCCAAGGTGGTGTCTGTATCGATTCGCTGGTTGTCCAGGTCGGCCAGCGCCTGGCGGTTGAAGCGCAGAATATCCCTTATCATGCCCCAGAAACCTGGCGACACCAGGTTACGGCGTTGAGCAAACAGTGTGTTCAGATCGTGACCGTTGTACTCCAGGCCAATGACCGGATCATGCACGGAAAAACTCATTTCGGTCGGCTGCGAGGTGACCTTGAGCTGGTCGAGCAAGCGTATGAAGTTGGGGTAGGTCCAGTCGTTGAAAACGATGAAGCCGGTATCTATTGCATGGCGCTGGCCCTTCCAGACCACATCGAGGGTGTGCGTGTGCCCTCCGATCCATTGCTCGGCTTCGAACACTGTTACTTCATGCTTGCGTGACAGCAGATGGGCGCAGGTCAGCCCCGCGATGCCACTGCCGATGATTGCGATACGCATGGATCATCATTCCTGTTCATGACGGGCGAGGCGTTGGCTGAGTGCCAAACGCAGGCGCGCGGGTAGTGCCCCTGACAGGCGCAACACCAATGTGAAAAGACCGGGACAGTTGATTTCCAGGGGCGGGGCAGGGCAGCCGCGTGGCGATATGCCGCGCTGCGCAGTCCACAGCTGCGGCATGGGGAAATCGTTGCGACGTATGAGTGGCGTGTCGACGAAGCCAGGGCTGACCAGGGTGACCGCGTGCCAGGCGTGGGTGGCAAAACTGCAGCGTCCAGCGCAGGTAGCCTTGCCGTGGTCTTACCTCGTCGTACAGTTTTTCCCGCGTGTCGATGTTAGCCCCATCGAGCCTGGCGAAGCGCACGACGAATTGCTGTAGGTACGCTGGCATGCTGGGCTCCAGGAAATCCTGTACAAAAGTTGTTTGTTGTACAGGTATAGCTGAAAGCCAAGCATTAATCTATACAGAAAAACGATCTTGTATAGCTTTTTGTCAACGCTCTATCTGTCCCAGTTGCCAGCGCAATTCAGCCACTTCAGCCTCCAGCGCGCGGACTTTCTCCTCGGCGCATATCTGCGCGGTGACGTCGCGCTGAATGCCGATGTAGTACGTCAGCTGGTCCGCTTCGTTGTACACGGGCGTGATGGACAACTCATTCCAGAACAGGCTCCCGTCCTTTCGGTAGTTGCGCAGCACCTGGCAGCAGGGGCGGCCTTCACGGATCGCCTCGCGGATGGTTGCCACGCCCGCCTGGTCATGATCTTCGCCCTGAAGAAAACGGCAGTCCTGATAGAGGATATCGTCGGCGCAATAGCCGGTCAGGCGCTCGAAGGCGGGGTTGGCGTAAATCAGGATGCTTTCAGTGCCTTCCTGCTCGGCGACGACGATGCCATCGTTGGAATGCTCGACCATCAGTTGCAGGAGTTTCGCGGTGATCATAGGGCCCACCTACAGGCGTTTTGTATGCGATGTGCGCAGCGTAGCTTCTGTGCAGAAGGTATCGGCGCTGTTTGTTGCATGATGGACCAAGGAGGCTCGCCGCAGAAGGTGCATATGGGTTTAGAATGGCCTACCACTCGGATATCCCCTCGTTATGACTGACGCTACCCCACCCGATTTGCTACCTATGCGCGATGTTGTCAGCTTGACCGGCATCAATCCGGTGACCCTGCGTGCCTGGGAGCGGCGCCATGGGTTGATACGTCCGCAGCGCACCGAGGGTGGCCACCGACTCTACACGGCGCGGGATGTACAGCGCATATGCGACATCTTGCGCTGGACAGCAAGCGGCCTGTCCGTCAGCAAGGTCGGTGATCTGCTCGCAGCCCAGCCTGAGGCGTCTGTGCAGCAGCATTCGGCCTTTGACGATTGGCGCGCGGCCGTTGTGCGCGCAACCAAGGCATTCGATCGGACGGCACTGGAGGGGATCCATGGTCAGTTGTTCACACTCTTGCCCAAGGCCACCGTGCTGCGTGAAGTGCTGATGCCAGTATGGCATGACCTGGCTTCAGGCACTGCGCCAGGCCAGCGCAGCCAGTGGTTGTTTCTCGACACTTTCCTTCGCTCCCGCTTGCTGCTGCGTCTGCAGGTGAACCAGGTCGATGCGCCGCAGGTTTTGCTAGCCGGTAGCGAGGGGCAAGCCGAACTCAGTGTGTTGTGCGCCGGGCTACTGTTGAGCAGTGAGCTACAGCGTATCGACGTGCTCGGTTGCGGGCAGCCACTTGAAGAGCTACCCATCGTGTGTGCGGCCATGCAGCCTGCGGCAATGGTGATAAAAGTCCAGGTGCCGGTGGGCCCCGGCTTGGCCAAGCGCCTGCGGTCGTTGCAGATGGAAATCGCGTGCCCGCTGGCCCTGATAGGCGAGGGGCTGGTCGATTCGCAACCCGCCCTGAGCGGAATCCCGCTATGCCTGCTGGACGAGGGGGGCGCCGACGCCGCGCGCATGCTGAACGCCTTGCACCGGGGTGCTCTTGACGTTTGACCGAGGGGCTTGCTCCCCCAGACTGGCTGAGTGTCCGCAGCGGTTGTTTAATTTGAGGTCGTGAAGAGTAGGGCAGATGGCTCGTAAGCGTTTTGAAGAACAGCACGTCAATAACTACACTAAATAGACATTTAGTGTAGTTATCAGCAATTTTTGCCCAAACAACGAAAAACACAGAGATAAAATCACTGGCTTTCCGTTAATGCAAGCAATATCAAGCTTACGCCGTCTGCTTAAACGGAGCAGGCGGCGGGCTTTTGATACCCTGCAACCAGTCGCAGTAGCGGGCCACGCCTTGCTGGACGGTTAATGTGGGCGCCTGGTAACCGGCAGCGCGTAAGCGCTGCAGGTCAGCACAGGTGTGGCACTGGTATTTGCCACGCAAATGATCAGGAAATTCGCTGTACTCAAGCACCCCCTCAAGCAAGGCAATCTCAAGTGACAAGGGCGATTGGTCTTGCTGCTCACGCAGCCGATTGATCACAGCCAAGGCAACGTCATTGAACGGCTGGGCGCGACCACTGCCGACATTGAAGATACCGCTCAACTGTGGGCGCTCAAGGAAGAACATATTGACCTTGACCACATCATCCACAGAGACGAAATCACGCAGATGGCCACCGCCGGGATAGTCACCATAGCTGCCGAACAGGCTGACTTTTCCATGGGACTGGTACTGGTTGAAGCAGTGCAGGGCCACTGACGCCATCGCACCTTTATGCTGTTCATGGGGCCCGTAGACGTTGAAATAACGCAAGCCGACGACCTGGCTCCGAGCTGTCATCAACTGCCGGCGTACCTGTTGATCAAACAGGAACTTGGAATAGCCATAGACGTTTAGCGGGCGCTCACACTCAGGTTGTTCTCGAAAATCCTGCCCGGCGCCATACACAGCTGCCGATGACGCATATAAAAGCGGGACCCGTTGTTGCTGCGCCGACGCAAGCAATTCACGGCTGAACCGGTAGTTGTTATCCATCATGAAACGACCATCAGCTTCGACGGTGCTTGAACACGCACCCTGGTGCAGCACAGCACGCACGTTGCCAAACTCACCACAAGCAAAGCGATCGAGAAAATCGTCCTTGTCCAGGTAGTCGGCAATTTCACTGTCGGCCAGGTTGCGGAATTTGTCGCCATCGGTCAGATCGTCGACGGCGATGATCTCGGTTTCGTTGCGCTGGTTGAGCGCCTGTACGAGATTGCTACCGATGAATCCTGCGGCACCGGTTACGATGATGGTCATGACAGATTCCCCGTGAGGGTACGGTGCCCGCATTTTAATCAAGGGAACAAGAGCCAACCTTAACCTGGGTCAACGAATGAACCGGGTTCGACGCATGAGGGCCTTGAGCAGGCTCACCATCTGGGCAACCACGGTGCAGCGCTAAAATACGAAAGTTCGGATAATGCATATTATGTTAAATAGCGTATAGCATCAGTGATGCGGTTCATCGTCTGCTCCGTCGGTAATCATTAGAACTGCCTCAGTCACTTCCCTCGGCATCCCGGGCATACGGGTTTCACCCTGGACGCGCTTGGCCAGCAGCCCCCGCCATATATTTAGCAACGAGCCCACGCGCGCCGGACCACCTCGTCCTAGCTCTAGGCGGACGCGCTCAACAGATCTCAGACATTTGCTCGCAACAGTTCGAGCAGAAGTTTGAATGCAGGCTTAGGCTGTCTTCGACTCGGATAGTAAAGGTGATACCCCGTGACGACGGGACACCAGTCTTCCAGGACACGTATGAGACGGCCGTCGTGAACCTGTTGTTGGACGACATCCTCCGGGAGATGCGCCAGCCCGACTCCAGCCAGCGCGAAGTCCAGCATCATGGGGACTGTATTACAGACCATGTGACCATCCGCCCGAACTCTCACCTCACGTCCGCCCTTTTCAAAGGGCCAATACCAAAGGCCCCCTGATGTCGGTAGGCGAAGATTGATTCCAATATGCACGGTGAGGTCATGGGGCGTAACAGGCCTGGGCCTGCGCTTGAAGTAAGCAGGTGAACCCACCACAGCCTGCCGGAAATCAGGACCTATACGTACGCCGATCATGTCCTTGGCCACCTGCTCGCCCAGACGGATCCCTGCGTCGTAGCGTTGCTCGACAATATCGATCAAGCCGTAGTTGTTATTGATTTCGACCGCGATCTCGGGATAGTTCAGCATGAGGTTGCTGACGGCAGGAACCAGAATCGTCGCAGAGGCATGCTCTACCGAGGTGATCCGCAATGTCCCTGCGGGTTTCCCGCTTAATTCAGAGAGATCGGCCAGCCCAGCCTCAATGCCCTCGAAATGGGGTCCTATGGAGCCTAGCAATCGCTCGCCCGCCTCTGTGGGTGACACGCTTCGCGTGCTGCGAGTCAGCAGTTGCACTCCCAACTGCTCTTCGAGGCGTCTCAACGTCCGGCTCAGAGCAGGCTGTGAAGTACCTAACTGGGCCGCCGCCTTGGTGAAGCTGCGCTCGCGCGCGACAGTCAGGAATGCAACCAAGTCATTAACGGTGTCCCGCATAATTGATACCAAGCTGATATAGGTCCATTCCTATCATACCCCCTAATCATTTGTGGGGTGCGCTGCTAGATTGGTTTCACATTCAGTTCGAGTCATTCTATTGACTTATCCAGGAATTCTCATGGACAGCAAAAAGCCGATCTCCAACTCTGACGTCTTCGGTTCAATCGGTCGTCGCGAGTTCGTGACCAAAGCCACGCTTGCCGGCGCTGTGTTGGCGGCCGGTGCTTCTGCATGGGCAGGCTCATACACCCCGGAAGGCAATGCCCAGGACTCAAAAACACCTCACAAAGGGGATCAAAAAATCACTAAGCGTCACCTTCTACGACACCGCCGAAGTATATGGTCCATATACTAATGAAGAGCTGGTCGGCAAAGCGCTCAAGCCATTCCGTGACCAAGTGAAGATCGCAAGCAAATTTGGCTTCGCTATCGACGGCACTATTGCCTTGAACAGCCGTCCAGAACACATCAAGAAGGTCGTAGAGGAATCGCTCAAACGGTTGCAGACCGACCGTATCGACCTGTATTACCAGCACCGTGTCGATCCCAATGCGCCGATTGAGGACGTCGCCGGCGCGATCAAGGATCTCATTGCCCAAGGCAAGATTCTGCATTTCGGCCTGTCGGAGGCCAGCGCGAAAACCATACGCCGGGCTCATGCTGTGCAGCCTGTGTCAGCGATCCAGACAGAGTATTCATTCTTCCATCGAGATCCTGAGCACAACGGCGTGCTCGCCGCCTGCCAGGAACTGGGAATAGGTTTCGTTCCATGGGCTCCGCTCGGCGAGGGCTATCTGACCGGAAAAATGGACGCACATACCAAGTTCGATTCCGAGACCGATTTCCGAGGGACCTTCCCTCGCATGTTTCCTGAAAACATGAAGGCGAACATGCCGGTTGTGGACATATTGAGGAGCGTTGCTTCTGCTAAAGGCGGCACGCCTGCCCAAGTCGCCATTGCCTGGCTGCTTGCTCAGAAGCCTTGGATTGTTCCGATCCCCGGCACCCGCAGAGTCGATCACCTGACCGAGAACCTAGGTGCGCTGAACATCGAATTGACAAGCGATGACCTTCTCGCGATGGAACAGCAGTATTCCAAATTGACAGTGCATGGTGAGCGTATGTCCGACATGCATATGCAGCAGATTGATCGGTCCTGATAGGCAAAATATAGCGGCGTCGGGTTCGCACTCTGTGTTCCGACGCATTTGAAGCGGTGGTACGTGAACGTAGAGCCACGGTCGAGTAGTCGAATCAGCCCTACCCGTTCTTATCAAGAAAGGCGGCGCTCCTGCTCCGCCCTTCTTCATTGCTCAAGGCGTCAGCCGTCTGAGGGTACGAATGAAGGCTTTGATCTTGGCATCAAGGTAATCTCTTCCCGCATAAATGGCATACAGGTTCAGTTCCTGTAGCTGGTGATCAGGCAGCACATGCACCAGCGTCCTCTCCTGTAACGACGGCCTGGCTGCAAAGGCAGGCAATATCCCTACCCCCATTCCCGACTCCAGGGCCCTGACCATTGCCTCGGTAGAGTCGACTTCCAGAAACGCGGGACGCGGTTGAATCGTCTCTGTCTGGCCACCTGACATAAAGCACCACTCGAGTGCATCTGTCATCGGTACCGACAATTGCAGGCAATCGAGTCGGATAAGGTCTGCAGGCGTCTGTGGCACGGCATTGGCGGCCAGGTAGGATGGCGAGGCGCACAAAATACTCTGAGTCTTACCCAGTTGCCGTGAGATGTATCCGGAGTCAGGCAGCCGATCGGAGGCAATGATCGCAATATCGATACCTTCGCCTAGCAAGTCTGGGAGACGGTTCGAAAGCGTCAGCTCGAAAGTAATCGCTGGATGAAGCTTGCGCAGCTCAGCGATAGCAGGGACTACGAAATGAGCCCCGACCCCCACCATCGCATGCAGGCGCAAACGCCCTTCTGGCAATGACATCGCACCCCGCGCCTCGACTTCTGCCTGATCCACGGTAGAGAGAATCCGCCGGCACCATGTGAGGTAGCGTGCGCCGGCCTCGGTCAAGATCAACTGCCGTGTATTGCGATTGATCAAGCGCGTTTTCAGATGCTCTTCAAGCTTTGCGATATTGCGGGAAATCGTCGGCACTGCCAGGTGCATCTGCTTGCCAGCAGCGGTAAAGCTCCCCGTCTGCGCTACGCACATGAACGTGCGCATGTTCTGCAAAGTATCCATGACACTGCCTCAAAAAACCCTTGAATGCCTGTTAATTCAGTGAGTCATGACGAACTGCCACGTTGACCCTCAAAAAATACTACGTTATAAATACTGCCAGTGTCTATTGTGACCCACGCCTACCTCGACCTCTGATGCGAGCCAACATGAGCGATACAGCCAAGCCGATCAAAAGTGCCAAGCCTCGGAGCCGGTCGTCCATCGGTGCTGTGCGCAGCCCCCAAAGCACCGAAGCGATCCTCGATGCGGCGGCTGCCATTCTCAAGGAAAAGGGGTACAAAGCCTTCACCATGGACGCTTTGGTGGAACGAGCAGGTTCCAGCAAACCCACCATCTATCGATGGTGGCGTAGCAAAGGCGCATTACTGCGCGATGTGTACGAGCGTGCCGCTGTGACGTTCGTAACCTCCCCAGATACCGGGGATCTTGAGCAAGACCTGATCGACCACTTGCGGTCCTTGTGGGTGTGGTGGCGGTCTTCCAGTGCTGGCGAGACGCTACGCAGCGTGTTTATCGAAATCCAACTCGATATCGAAGCCATCGAAGAGTTTCGGACAGCCTTTCTTCCTCGCCGCGAGCGAACGCTGCGGAACATTTTTGCCAGAGCGGTCAGTAGAGGTGAAATCATCGACGGGCCAGCCATTGATGCTGCCGTAGCGATGCTCACCGGGACATCCTGGTTGCACTTGGTTACCGCAAACCTGGACAACCTTGAAGATATTGATCGGTCTGTTGCACTCGTTGTACGAGGCCTGCGCGTCGGCTGAACCTCTTACGGAGGTGCCGATGCTTTTTCACGCCCATAACGACACTGTCAGTGTTTATAGGTTTTTCATCCACCACTCACGCCGACAGGCGCAGGCCTCTTTTTAGCGTCAGAGAATCCCGTCATGAACACCAGAAAACACCAGGCTAGTGCAAGGGTTGCAGCCACCTTGCACCCCAGCAAGTACATCTCGGTTGCCCTACTGTTAGGCGCCCTCTCCGGCTGTGCATTCAGTGACTTGACAACCAGCGCCCATATGAGTGAGCCACAAGGCATGGAGCAAACCCTCGCCGACAGTGACCTCACGTTGTCAGCTGCTGCGTGGCCAAGCGAAACCTGGTGGACGAGTTACAACGACGCACAGCTGAATGTGTTGGTCGCGCAAGCGCTGTCCGGTAGCCCCACGCTGCGTGCCGCGGCCGCGCGCGTGCATCAGGCCAATGCGCTTGAAGACATACAGGGGGCATCGTTGCTGCCTAATGCCGAAGTGGGCGTGAGTGTTACTCGCGAACGCTTTAGCTCGAACGGCACAACGCCGGCGCCGGCTAAAGGAACTTGGCAGAACGTCCATCAGGGGACGTTCAACCTGAGCTATGAACTGGACTTCTGGGGTAAAAACCGCGAAGCAGTGCAAGCTGCAGTCGGGCGCCGTCATGCCTTGGAGGTCGACGAGCGCGCTGCAGCGCTCATGCTCTCCACTTCAGTGGTGCAGACCTACATCGCCTTGCAGGACAACTATGAACAACTCGATCTGGCTCAAGCACTGCTGGATCAGCAGGAGCAGATCGAGAAATTGACCCAGCAGCGGTTCGAAGCGGAACTGGGTACGCAGATCGACATCAAGCAATCTCAAGCGGCGCTTCCTGCCAGCCGGGCGAACATCGCTGCGCTGAGGGAGGTGATCGAGCTCAACCAGAACAAACTGGCTTCGCTTTTGGGTAAAGGGCCGGACCGTGGTCGAACGATCACACGGCCACGCATGCGTGCGAGCAGCACCGTGACCCTTCCAAGCAATCTTCCTGCGGAGCTTATCGGCCATCGACCCGATGTCGTAGCCCAGCGCTGGCGAGTAGAGGCGTCAGGGCATGAGATCGAAGTCGCCAAGGCGCGTTTTTATCCCAATGTGAACCTTACATCGTTCATTGGCATGCAGAGCCTTGCATTCGACACCTTCAACGACCACAGCAGTCGCATCCTCGGGGTCTCCCCTGCTATCAGTCTGCCAATTTTTGAAGGGGGCCGCCTGCGTGGCAACCTCGATGCACAGAATGCAGCTTACGACCTCGCTGTTGAGAACTACAACCAGACCGTCATCGATGCGCTGCGAGACATTGCTGATCAAATTGCTTCCCTGCGTTGGCTGAAGGAACGCCTGGCTCAACAAAATGAGGCTGTCGCTACGGCACAGGCGGCCTCGGACTTGGTGAATAGTCGCTACGCGGCAGGTTTGGCCACTTACCTGCAGGTCCTCGCCACACAAAACGCCACGCTGGCCGAAAAACGACAACTCGTCACTTTGCAGTCTCGCGCACTTTCCTTGCAGGCGAACCTCAGCCGAGCACTGGGGGGCGGATATAGCCCTGAAATTCAACCTGATGCCGACGTCACCTCCACAGCAGCCAAAAAATCATGACCAGTAAAACACCTGCATCCGCTTCCCCAGAGCAAGCTAAACCCTCCCGTTCCCCGCAGCTGCTGTTGGCGCTGGCCATCGTGCTGCTGTTAGTAGCGCTGGGTATCTGGTACGTGACCCGTATGGGCGCGGAGTCTACCGATGATGCCTACGTCGAGGGCAATATCGTCCAGGTCACCTCTCAAGTCAGTGGCACGGTGACGGTCATCAATGGCGACAACACGGATTATGTTGCCGCTCATAGCCCGCTGGTAACACTGAATCCTGTAGATGCCGAAATCCAGTTCGAGCGTGCCAAGTCGAACCTCGCGCGGGCGGTACGTCAGGCGCGCACTCAGTACTATCAGGTCCAACAACTGGAAGCCGAGGTCAGCCAACGCAAGAACGACGTCCGTAAGGCACAGGACGATGTGCGGCGACGCAATCAGCTAGCGTCCAGCGGTGCCGTATCCCGGGAAGAAATCAGCCATGCTGAGGAAGTTTTGAAAAACGCTGTGGCTGGCCTTGAGGGAACCCAGCACGCCCTGGCGGTGCGCCTGGCCATGGTCGATAACACCACGCTGCGCACACACCCTGATGTGCTTGTGGCCGCGAGTAATTTGCGCGATGCCTACATCGCGCTGCACCGCACGCAGATCAGCTCGCCAGTCAGCGGGCTCATTACCAAACGGAGTGTACAGGTAGGCCAACGGATCAACCCCGGTGTGGCATTGATGTCCGTGGTACCGGTCGATCAGGTCTGGGTCAATGCCAACTTCAAAGAGTCTCAGATTGAAGACTTGCGCATTGGCCAACCGGTCGAGCTTCGCGCCGACGCTTACAGTCGTGACACCGTCTTTCACGGCACGATCGTAGGGTTGGACGCCGGCACAGGTAGCGCTTTTTCCCTGATGCCTGCGCAGAACGCAACGGGCAACTGGATCAAGGTGACCCAACGCGTCCCCGTGCGCATAGCCCTGGATGCCAAGGAAGTAGAGCGCCATCCGCTGCGTCTCGGCCTGTCCATGCGGGTATCGGTTGATACAAGCGACCAGACCGGCGCTGTGTTGAACACGACCAGCCCTACCCGCCCCGCCTACAGTACTTCCATTTTCGACAACGAACTCAAAGACGCCAATCAGGTTGTTGAGCAGGTAATCAGTGCCAACGAAGATCGCGGGCGTAACAACCAACACGTCAACCTTTGACGAGGGGCATCATGTACCGAAAAAATGCTGCCCTGCTCATTACGGTTGGTTTGCTGTGCGCCCTGGAGTATTTGCAAGCCGGAATGATTGCCTTCGCCTCTGCGCCGATACGCGGTGAAATCGACGCCAGCCCAGAAGAGTTCACACTGATCACGGCACTCTATGCGTGCATTGCCGTTGTTGTGATTTCCAAGCAACGGTGGCTGGTGGAGAGGCTTGGCTGGCGCAACTTTATGCTGGGCTCCATCAGCATCTTCATCGTGGGCGCGCTGGTCTGTGGGATGAGCGATGACTTGACGACATTTACCGTAGGTAGGGTCATCATGGCGTTGGGGGGCGCATCGTTCATGACGTCCGCCCGCCTGATGGTCAATTTCCTGCCCCCAGGCCCCGGGCGTTTCATCGGTGTAAAAGTGTTTGCGACCGGGCTGGCCATCGGCACCGCTTCTGCACCTTTCATTTCATCCATGGTGGTGATTGAAGATACTTGGCATGCGATTTTCTGGGTGCTCATCACAGGCGCTTTGGTTGCAGGCTTGCTGGGAATGCGCTTTTTGCCAAGCGCCCCAGCTCCGATCGACGATCGCACCCCCTCGACGCCGGCGAACATCCTGCTGCTGTCCGTGAGCAGCTTCTTTTTGTTGTACGTGATGCAACGCTCCTACTACGACTTCTATAACGAGACATTCATTCTCATCGCATTCTCGCTGTTGGCGGCGCTTGGGCTGTATATCTTCTTCCACGCAGAACACCGCAAGGACGCTCCCTTCCTCAAGGTCAGGGATCTCATGCAGCCACGCTATCTACTCGGTGTCGCGCTCTTCTGCTTCACCTACGTGGTATTGGGCGCCAACAACTACATGCTGCCGTACTTTCTGCAGACAGGCCTTGGCTACTCCTGGGACACCATAGGGACATTTCAGGCTTTTGGGCTCGGTGGCGCGCTGGTCACGTGGCTGGTCATGGCCATGCTCATCCCCAAATTCCCTGCCCCCAAAAAATTCTTCCTTACAGGTTTCGGCGCGCTGTCGGGATTTGGCTGGCTTATGTCATCCATTACAACGGACGCCAACATGTGGTCGAACATTCTGCCGGCGTTGTTCCTGAACGGCTGTTTCGTGATGCTGGTATTGGCCACGGCCGCCATGCAGACGTTTCGCGATGTCACCCATCACGACACGCTGTTCGCCCACGCCTACCAGATCAAAAGCATGCTGGGGCAGATTGCCATGGCCATGGGCACAGCATTGGCCACCTTGTTCCTGCAATGGCGTACGACACTCCAGTACAACAATTTGAATGGGCACTTCAGCGCCGGTGACCCGGTGTATCTTGAGCAGTCGCAGCACCTCGCGCAGGCCCTGACACCTCAGGTGGGTGCTGCTGCGGCGAATCAGATTTCACTGTCGATGCTGACGCAAAGCCTTCATCAGCAGTCGACCCTGGTTGCCAGCATGGAGTACTTCTGGTTCGTAATCGTTGTTGCAGTGGTGGCGCTGGGGGTATCGGCCGCGCAAAAGACCTTCAGATAACTCAAACCTGAAAGGCGGGCTGAGATCCTCGGGCGTCATGATCTATTGTGCAGATAGGCTGGCGCGGCGCAGAGGATCTCCTCAGGTCCAATCTTCGCTTTCCGGAAAGTCACGAAAGGTCAAACTGATTCGTGGCCCTACAGGTCTGGATGTCCTCATCACGGCATGCAACCAGTAGCGCTGGGTATCCCCCTTCATCACGATCACCTGCCCGTGCTGGAGGAAAATGGCTCGACGCTCGTCTAGGAGCTTGTGCTTGAACGCAAATTTGCGCTCGCCGCCCAAACTCAACGAAGCAATTACACTGTGCGGGCCCTGGGCTTCAGGGTCACTGTGCCACCCCATTCCCTGGCTGCCATCTTGGTAGCGATTGAGTACACAACTGTTGAACTTGGCACCGCTCAGTTGCTCCATTCTGTCGCGGATGGCGTCAAGCACAGGCAGGTCCCATCGCTTGGCCTCACGCAGGACACCCGAATGAAAATACCGGTAGGGTTGATCTGCGTACCAGGCTACCTGCCTGCCGCTGGTGATTCGTTGGCCCGCGATCAGCGCAGTATCTGCCTGCCATGGCACATGCTGTTGAAGCTGGCGCAGCAATTCATCGGCTTCACGCTTGGCAATGACCAGGCCCAAGTCATGAACCTGACCATCGCACGGCAATAAATTCAGAGACTCAGCTTGCGCTAGGAATAGATCTGCTTGCATGCACTTCCGAGGTTTAGAGAACGGCAGGCAGCCGCCAAACACCGGATTCTAATTTCCCGCGGGATTCTGGATTACCGCCAGTTCTGTTTGGACAGTTGAAACTCAACGCATGGAGTCACGCGTAGACAGCTTGAATCGATAGATGGGGCCAGGACACCCTGTCGAAATATAGTTGAAACTTTCAACCATATGGTTATGCTCTGGTCATCGATCTGGAGCATTCGTAATGTATTCCGATTTTTTGAATTTCAAACTGGACATGGCCAGCGCCCTGCTCATGGAGCGTGCCAACGCCGTGTACCGCCAACACTGGGACCTGGATGTACGCGGCCTTCGTGTGCTGCGGCTCATCCAAGCCCACCCCGATGTCACCCCCAAAGACGTCTCTACGCTCGCAATGCTGGAAAAAACGCTGCTGTCAAAGACACTGGCGCTGCTGGAATCTCGCGGTTTGATTTCACGCCACCCCCACCCCGTCGACCGACGCAGCGTCGGCTTGCGTGCGACGCCCGCCGGCACCCAGATTGCCGACGACTCTTCGGTAGTGGGCGCCGAGTTGGAAGATCAACTCGTTCGTGCTCTGTCGCTCAAAGAACGCCAGGCGCTGGACGGTCTGCTCTCAAAGCTAGTGGATAGCCTGCTACCCACCGACTGACGCTTCAATCCCCCCACACCCTGCCCTCTTTTTACGTGAAGGAGTACCTCATGTCGTCCCTGAAAAAGTTGATCCCATCACTCGACAATCTCTTACCGGAACTGGAAGAGGTCTACAAAGACCTCCACCGCCACCCTGAATTGTCGATGTGCGAGTTCCGTACCGCTCAGATCGCAGCCGACTATCTCGAGCGCTTTGGCTATGAAGTCACGCGTGAAATGGGTGTGACCGGCGTGGTGGGTGTATTGCGCAATGGGCCCGGGCCGGTGGTCATGCTGCGCGCGGATATGGACGCACTACCCATGGCGGAGAACACGGGTCTGGCATATGCCGCAGATGTGGTCACCCGCAACGAGGATGGAGTGGAGGTGCCGGTATGCCACTCCTGTGGCCACGACATGCACGTGACATGGCTGATGGGCGTGGCGCGGGTGCTGTCTGAGCACCGTGACACCTGGCGAGGCACCGTCATGGCGGTGTTCCAACCTGGGGAAGAAGTGGGCATCGGCGCACAAAGCATGGTCGACGACGGCATGCTCGAGCGCTTCCCAAAGCCAGATATCATTCTCGGCCAACACGTCATGGTCGGGCCTGCCGGTACCGTCGGGCATCGCAGCGGCACCATTCTTTCAGCGGGTGACAGCCTCAAGATCAAGCTTTTCGGCCAAGGTTCGCATGGCTCTCAACCCCAGACCTCAATCGACCCGGTGATCATGGCGGCGTCGACAGTCCTGCGCCTTCAAACCATCGTGTCTCGTGAAATTTCTCCTCTCGATCAGGCAGTGCTGACCGTAGGCTCAATGCAAGCAGGCACCAAGGAGAACATTATCCCTGACGAAGCCACACTGAAACTGAACATGCGCACCTACGACGAGGGGGTACGCGAGCACATGCTGGGCGCCATCAAACGTATCTGCTGCGCCGAATGCTCGGCATCCAACGCACCGCGTGAGCCGGAATTCACCACACTGAATCGTTACCCCTTGACGGTAAACGACGCCAAGGCCTCTTCCCGTCTGGCTGAGGCATTTGGCACCTGGTTTGGCGAGCGCGCTTATGAAACAGCACCTGCGGCGGCCAGTGAAGACTTCAGCGTATTTGGCCGGGCATGGCAGGTGCCTTACGTGTTCTGGTTCGTAGGCTGCACAGACCCGGAGGTCTACGCGCAGGCTAAAGCCAAAGGCCAGATCAACAGCATCCCCAGCAACCACTCCCCCAAGTTCGCGCCGTTGTTGCACCCTACCCTTCGTACGGGTCTTGAGAGCATGCTCTGCGCGGCTTTCGCCTGGTTCGGCGATAACGAGTAACAGCCCATGGATGGTCACCTGATCTACAGTGTGCTCGACCTGCTCGGCACGTTCGCCTTCGGCGTGAGCGGTGCGGTCGCTGCCCGGCAACAGCGTCTGGACCTGTTTGGCATCGTGACCATCACCTTTCTGGTCGCTTGCGGTGGCGGCATCATGAGGGACTTGTGCCTGGGTGCCCTGCCTCCTGCCGGGCTGTCGAACTGGCGCTATTTGGCAGTTTCCATGGCTGCAGCGCTCTGGGTTAGCTGTGCCTATCCGAGCGTATGTCGGATGAAGTCACCGGTCCAACTGTTCGATGCGATAGGGCTTGGGTTGTTTGCGGTTGCAGGCGCGAAGAAGGCTCTGGCGGCCCACGCCGGCGCAGAAGTTGCCCTTGTGCTGGGAATGGTCAGCGCCACAGGCGGAGGGGTGCTTCGGGACATCTTGCTTTCCCGTGTACCGAGTATCCTGCAGCGTGAAATCTACGCCTGCGCAGCATTGGCCGGTGCCGGGGTCGAGGTTGCCCTCAGCTATCTGGACGTCAGCTCAGCGTGGGGGTCATGGCTGGCTGCGGCGGCGTGTATCGGCCTTCGTCTTGCTTCGCTGCGCTTCGGCTGGCGCTTGCCCGTCAATCGCAACGATATCAACGAGCAGCAGCGCTAGAAACGATGCGCACCTGTGGGGTCTCGCACGGGGCTCCACAGACGCGCCCGTCAGTTTGCCTCAACCAACTCGCGCACGCCGCTCATGTGCTGCTCCAGCCTGCTCCTCAACCAGCGCTCCGCCGGATCGCTATCGGTTGTGCTCAGCCATACCATTGCCAGCTCCAGGGGGGCCGTTTCAAAAGGCAGCGGCTCAGCTGTCAGATTCCCCCAGCCTGTCAGTGCCTGGGCAGCGTAATCAGGGCAGCAGGCAAGCAAATCGGTATTGGCAAGAATGGAAGGCAATGAACTGAACTGCGGAACTGACAAAACAACCTTTCGTGTCCGATCAATTTCTTTGAGCCAGTCATCTACCACCCCATGAACATTGGCAGTTGGAGAAATCTGCACATGTGGCCGTGCGCAGAACTCATCCAGGGACAGCGGCGTCTGGCATGGGTCAGCCCTCAGCACACGCGCCTGCATCGTGCGCAGCACTTTGCGTTTTGCGTTCGCCGGAAGGCCTTTGGTCTGGCTTATACCTACTGTGACTTCACCAGATGCCAGCAGGTCGGGAATACGCCAATAGTCGACATGCTGAACAACGATCACGATATGGGGCGCCTCCACGCGCAGCGCTCTGAGCAGCGGAGGTAGCAAACCCGACTCCACATCATCCGACAAGCCGATCCGGAACGTCATCTTGCTGGTTTCCGGATCAAAGTCATGTGCAAGGCTCAGTGCGACGGACATGGCATCCAAGGCAGGTGTGAGATGTTTAATGACTTCCTCAGCGCGGGCTGAGGGTTCCATACGATTACCGACCCGAATCAGCAGCGGGTCATTGAACATGGTCCTTAACCTGGCCAATGCAGCACTTACTGTAGGCTGAGCCAGAAACAGTTTCTCTGCCGCACGCGTGAGGTTGCGCTCCTGCATCAAGGCTTCAAAAACGACCATCAAATTGATGTCAGCCTTTCTCAACTCGTTTCGGTTCATGCACCTCTTCCCGCTGCTCGTAATCCGAAAGTAACAACCGCCCATGCAGTTTCATCGCGAAGCTGACAGCTCTAGAGCAGACTATCACCTCAGGTAATAGTCATCATCATCCTTCATGTGTTCCGTCTTGTCTGTGCAGATGGATAATGGCTGATTTCAATTGCACTGACCGCAGGGCAAAACCGGGAAATCAGGAACATGCGACCTTTTATCATTGTTGGCACGGCCTTCGCCCTTTCAGCCGTTGCCGGATGTTCATCGACACCAAACGAACCTTCGCTCACGCTGGACACACAAAAATCCCCTGAGGCGTACACCGCTTGCCTGGTGCCAAAGCTCGAGGAAAACGCCTTCAGGCCAACCCTTTCGCAATCTGACCGTCACTACAAAATCGTCATGCCCAGTGCTGTGGCCGCGGACAATGTGATCGAAGCCTACAAGGCATCATCTGGCGGGAAGGTTTTTGTCTATCAACGCAGCCTGTTGGCCCACGGGCTTTTGCAGGCGGCCAGGGACTGCGTTTGATTCGCAGCCCCTGGCCTGCTGAGTCAGCTCACCAGATCAGCCCTGAGCTTTCTTCGTCTTGAAATCACGCAGCATTGCGTCAGTGGCGATGATCGCGTCGTACACCAACTCAGGTGTGACAGCGAACGGCATGTTATGAACGGTGTCGTTCTCGTCGCATGCAGCTTGCGCGACTTGTCTCCATTCATGCTCCCTGAATGTTTTCAATCCCAGGTCTTCGAGGGTCAAGGGCAGCCCAACGGATATAGCGATATCGACAACCTCTTCGATCTCCGCCATCGGGGCTGCCTCCAACACCAGTTGGGTGAACAAGCCAAACACCACTTTCTCACCATGCTGCGCGCCATGAAGGTCATGGACCAACGTCATACCGTTGTGAATGGCATGCGCTGCTGCGCACCCGCCAGACTCGGCCCCAACGGCGGACATGTAGATGGTTGCTTCAATGGTGTTTTCCAGTGCCGCCGTGATGGTCTTGCTGTTGACCGCGTACATGGCCTGCGCCGCGTACTTCCTGATGGTCTCATAGCAGGTCCGGGCGATTGCGAAACCCATCAGCGTAGGCTTGAGCATCTTCCCATCGTTACCCAGCACCAAGTTATCGCGTTGCGCGGCAAAGCAGGCCCTGGCCTCGAAATAAGTAGCCAGGCCATCACCGACACCGGCGGCGAAAAACCGCGGTGGTTGCTCTGCAAGAATGCGTGTGTCCGCCAGCACAAGGTCGGGGTTGTTGGCGAGGAACAAATATCGATTGAATGAACCGTCATCGTTATAAATGACTGAAATGGCGGTACACGGCGCGTCGGTCGAGGCCAATGTCGGCACGATGAGCACAGCACGTTTCAGATAGTGTGCAACGGCCTTGGCTGTATCCAGTGTCTTGCCGCCGCCAATCCCAACGATGTAGTCGGCATCACCCGCTGCCTCGACATGGCTGTCTATCTCGCGGTCAGAACACTGCCCACCGAATACGCCATAAGCTGCAGACTGCTCGTCAATGAAGCCTGGCAACGCGTTTTGCTCGACCCTGGTCATGATGAACTGATCGCAAATCAGATACGCACGGGCTCCATAAGCCTTACCATGTTGCGCCAGATCGCCTAACGCATCAGCTTGCATCAGAAATTTTGTTGGCGATACAATGCCCTTGATCACACTCATGCGACACCCTCTCAACTAGGCTGTTAAAGGCACCGCTCACCTGGATGAGCGGTAAGCACGGTTCAGTTGAAGACCATTCCGCCGTCGATGATGACAGCCTGGCCAGTCATGTAGTCGGAGTCCGTTCCTGACAAGAACGATACGCAGCCCGCCACGTCCTCCGGCCGAGAAAGCCTCTTGAGCGTGATGTGCTGAGCAAATTGCTCCATTCCCCACTCGATGCTCTGGTTGGCATTTTCAGCGACGTCCTGGGCGACTTTGCGCATCATTGGCGTATCAACGATCCCAGGGCAGTAGGCGTTGACCGTAATCCCCAGAGGGGCCAACTCCCTGGCTGCCGTCTGGGTGATGCCGCGTACCGCGAATTTGGTACCGCCATAAACTGCGAGATCGGGGTTGCCGATATGCCCGGCCTGGGAGGACGCACTGATGATTTTCCCTCCGTGCCCCAGGGCTTTGAAGGCTTTCACGGCGGCCTGAATGCCCCACAGAACACCGCCTACATTGATGTCGAAGGTCTTTCTGTACACCTCGGGCGTGATGGATTCGATAGGTGCAATGGGTGCAATCCCCGCATTGTTGATCACCACATGCAGGTCGCCCAGGCCGTCGACTGCCTCTTGAACGGCTTTGAAGACGTCATCGCGATCAGCTACATCGACTTTGAGTGCGAGTGCCCTGCCCCCTTTCGCATTGATTTTGTCAGCGACCTGGTTGGCGGTCTCGATGTTCATATCGGCACAGGCCACCGAAAAACCATCCGAGGCCAAGCGCAAAGCGATCGCTTCACCGATACCTTGGCCAGCGCCAGTGACAAAAGCGACTTTCCCTTGGGATTTACTCATTTTTATTGTCCTTCTCAAGTGTGGGTGGGAATGCGTACTGCAAGTACTCATGACGTCGATTCGACGAGAGAGTATGGAAAAGCGCCATACACGCTAGAAACTCGCCTGGATTTTCACGCCAGCTACCCAAGCGTTATCAACTTCATAGACACCGCCCGGATTACGTACGTACTGGAGGTTCGGGCGCACGGTGAGCCAGTCAGTCACATGCACCCCGTAGTTGAGCTCTATGTTGTATTCGCTGTGTTGCACGGGCACGTAGCGCGGGTTGTCGTAATCGTCGATACCGCTACTGTCGTTGATCAGGCGCTGGGAGCGGGTAACGTCATCGTTGACTTTCAGGCGAGCGATACCTAGGCCGATATCATCCTTGGGACGGGCATTGAAAGGGCCTTTGTAAATCACCCCAATGTTCTGAAAGCTTTCAATGCCACTGGTGGCCTTATCGTGGACGGTCAAACTGGCAAACACGCTCAAGCCGCGGGTTGCATCACCTGCATGGCTGGTGAGTTGCTGCTGGCCTATGAGCCAAGCGCCATGCTTGCTGTTGCGGGTTTTTGGCGGCAGGCCACTCAGCGCTCGTGGTGCGCCGTTGATATCCTCATCCAGGTCGTCTGCCTTGGCGCTGCTGTGGTAGTAGCCTAGGCGGTACTCCCCGGGTAGGCCTTCGCGGCCCAGTTTCGGCATCCAGATCACCTCTACCGGGATCAGTGCTCCCTCAGTGCCGCTACCACTGAGCTTGAACCCATTACCTGTGCTCAAGTTGGAACGGTTTTGCTCGTAGACACCGACCTGCAACGCCCATCGGTCACTGATGTTGTAACGAACGCGCGCGCCCCATTGGCTGACCGGACCGCTGTACCAGACGTCTCCCGCAACGTTGCCGATCGGCGCACTGCAGAATGAGAGACTTTGGAAATCGCACGGAAAGCTGGCGAAGTCTTCGTTCACGCCCAGCCGACCGATTTTCAAGTCCCAGGCACGGTCGAAGAACTTCTGCCGATACCACATCTGCGTGAGGCGCCAGGTTTGCCCCCTGCCCCAAACCTCCTGCACCGAGCTGAGCTGCGGGGCACGTGGATCGGAGATGCGTTCGTTGGACAGGTTGTTGCCATTACGTTCCGTTACCAGCAGTTGAAACTCGGCATCGTCCCAGCCCAGCAGTTTCTGCAGGTCCATATGCGTACCGAGGGCCCACTGGGCGGTATAGCGCGCGGTACGGTCGTGGTCGTAACCGCCCTGTACGTTACTGGCTGCTTCGCCCACGTAGCCGACGATGACGTCCACCCCCTGCTCGCGAAGTTCGGTACGTAACCCTCCCCAATCACCCGTACCCCACTGAGAGGCAGGGTCAGAGGCATAAGCAGGTAACGCGATGCACGAAAGGAGCCCGAGTCCCAACGGCAGCTGCCTAGAGAAATTCATGTCGATTGTCCTTGTTTTTATAGTGACGACACAGCCTTGCCTGGGCCGCAGGTCTCTATACCTGCGGCCTGAATCAATGCGTTGACTTGAATGGGAAACGGGTCAAATGCCTGCGAGGCACAGGTATTTGATCTCTAGATAGTCCTCAAGCCCGTACTTGGAGCCCTCCCGCCCCACGCCTGATGCCTTGACGCCACCGAATGGCGCGGCCTCGGAACTGATGATGCCGGTGTTCACGCCAACGATGCCGTACTCCAAGGCTTCGCCAAGCCTGAATACGCGGCCAAGGTTGGCGGTGTAGAAGTAAGCCGCGAGGCCAAACTCAGTATCGTTGGCCCTGGCAATCACCTCGGCGTCATCATGGAAGCGGAACACCGGCGCCAGCGGGCCGAAAGTCTCCTCCTTTGCCACCCGTGCGCTGGAAGGCACATCCACCAGAATGGTCGGTTCGAAGAAGTTTCCCCCCTTCGCATGCACGCCCCCACCTTTGACGACCTTGGCGCCTTTGGCCAGGGCATCTTCGATGTGCTCATGAACCTTGGCGACCGCCTTGCCATCGATCAACGGCCCAAGGGTCACTCCGTCGGCAAAACCATCGCCGACCTTCAACGCTCCGACCGCTGCAGCCAGCTTGTCGACGAAAGCGTCATACACCTTGTCGTGCACGTACAGGCGGTTGGCACAGACGCAGGTCTGCCCAGCGTTACGGAATTTCGATGCCAACGCGCCCTCCACCGCCGCGTCGAGATCAGCATCATCGAACACGATGAAGGGTGCATTACCCCCTAATTCCAAGGAGATTTTCTTGATGTCCTGGGCACACTTTTCCATGATTTCCCGGCCGATCTCGGTCGAACCTGTGAACGAAATCTTGCGCACTATCGGGTTGCTGGTGAGTTCCTCGGCGATCTCAGCGGCTGCCCCCGGCACCACGGACAACACACCCGGAGGTATTCCGGCCTGCTCGGCCAGATAGACCAAGGCCAGGGCCGAGAACGGTGTCTGCGAAGCGGGTTTGATGACCATGGTGCAGCCAGCTGCCAGCGCCGGCCCGGCTTTGCGGGTGATCATCGCGCTAGGGAAATTCCACGGTGTGATGGCGGCGCATACACCGACCGGTTGCTTGAGAACCAACAGTCGCTTATCGGCGGCCCCTGGAATCACATCGCCGTAAACCCGCTTGGCTTCCTCCGCGTACCACTCGATGTACGACGCGCCGAAGGTAATTTCGCCTAGCGCTTCACCCAGCGGTTTGCCCTGCTCCAGGGTCATGATCTGGGCAAGATCGTGCTGGTTCGCGATGATCAGGTCGTACCATCGCCGTAACGCGTTGGCGCGATCCTTGGCGGAGCGCTCACGCCAGGCGGGGAGCGCACGTTCGGCGGATTCGATGGCGCGCCGTGTCTCGGCCTTGCCCATACGCGGGACCTGACCGATGAGTGCACCGGTCGACGGGTTGAGCACGTCGATAGTGGCCTGATTATCAGCAGCCAGCCACTCGCCATCGATATAGGCAAGTTGACGCAACAGTTGGGGATTATTCAAATTCACTGCAGAAACTCCTTATACGGCGCCATGGCGTCCGCTCTGCACTGGCCTGCGCGGTCGCGACAAGCCAGTACAACCGATGTAATCAAATGCAGGGGGCTCGATCAGCGCAGTGCTTTTTGCACTGGCGTGTCCGCTACGCTGACAGCCTTGAATTTGAATCCGCGGTAGTCGTCGTTCTTCACGGCGGCCAGTTGCTCACCGAAGGCCCCCAACCCGCCCATGTAGAAGTAGACCTTGTTGCTTTTGCCTGGAATGTTGGCGCCGAAGATCCAGGAGTCGGTCTTGGCGAACAACGTCTGATCGGCAATCGCTTGGCAGGTCGCCCCCCATTCTTGTTCGCTTTGAGCAGTGGGCTCGACACAGGCCAACTCGTTCTCTTCCATGAAGCCGATCAGATCCGATACCCACTCGACTTCGGTCTCGATGGTGGGCGGCAAGTTCGTGAAAGGACCGTTAGGCCCCAGAATCATGAACATGTTGGGGAAATTGGCGGTGGCTACAGAGAGGTAGCTCGAGGGCCCATCAGCCCAATGATCCTTCATGGAGACATCGCCACGCCCGCGGATATCGATGCGCTTGTAGTTGCCATCCACGGCATCGAAGCCTGTGGCGAAGACCAAGACATCCAGTTCGTGCTCGACACCATCCGCAGTGCGAATGCCCTTGGCCGTAATCTCTTCGATGGGGTTGGCCTTGACGTCTACCAGCGAGACGTTAGGTCGGTTGAAGGTGGCGTAATAACCACTGTCGCAGAGCGGACGCTTGGCGTAGAGGTCGCGGGGCATTAGTTTGCGCGCCGTTTCCGGATCTTTGACGATTTCGGCGATCTTCTCGCGAACAAAATCCTGTGCGGCGATATTGGCTTCTTCATTCACGGCGATGTCGTTGAACGTCTGGAACATGTAGCGGAAACCACCGCCAAAGTCCCAAGCGCGCTGGAAGATCGCTTTGCGCTCAGCAGCATCGACACTCATGGTAGGGATATCGCTTTCTGCGAACCCGAATGCGAGCCGAGAACTGCGAACTTCCTTCCAGATTTCGTCGTAATTACGCTTGATATCTTCAACGTATTCCCGGCTGACCGGCCCATTTCCGACCGGTACAGTGTATTGCGCGGAGCGCTGGAACACCGTCAGGTGGCCAACCGTCGGGGCGATCGCTGTGATCACTTGGCACCCGGTAGAGCCGGTGCCAATCACGCCCACACGCTTGCCCTCCAGTGCAGCATCTTCTGGCCAGTTGGCGGTGTGGTACATGTGTCCCTTGAACTGGTCCAGGCCTTTGATCTTCGGAACATTAGTGGCCGACAGCAGGCCCAGCGCGGTGACCAGGTATTTGGCACTGTAATGATGGCCGTCGTCAGCAGTGACCAACCACCGATTGCTGTCTTCATCGAACACCGCCTGGGTGATACCTGTTTCCAGCTGGATATCGCGGCGCAGGTCGTGGCGATCCACTACATGATTGAGATAGGACAAAATTTGCGGTTGGGTCAAATAGCGAGAGCTGAAGTCCCACTCCTGGCACAGCTCGCGATCCCAGGAAAAGCAATAAACGAACGACTCACTGTCGGACAGCGCACCGGGATAGCGATTCCAGAACCAAGTGCCACCGATACCGCCAGCCTTGTCGAACGCGCGCACTTTCAAACCCAATTCATCGCGCAGTTTCTTGAGCATGTAGATACCGCCGAAACCTGCGCCAATCACGATCGCGTCGTAGTGAATAACGTCGGTGCCAACGGAACGTTTAGCCAGAACTGTACTTGTCATTATGTTCTCCTGTTTCGATCAGAGCGCCTGCAGAGATCACGGCACGAAGGCCCGAACCTGCAGGCAATAAGTCCCCGCCTCCCTGAGCCATCGCTCAAGAAAGTTCATCCTTACTGTGTGATTGGCGACCCAAGGCGGGCCGCAGGATCGGCTAGAGCGAGAAGCCGCCGTCCACGGCAATGGCCTGGCCGGTGACGTGTGGCGCGCATGCCAGATAAACCGCTAGCTGGCCCATGTCCTCCACGGTTTGTGCTTCCCCTTGAGGCAGCAAGCTGGACTGATGGCGCTCCCAGGACTGGATTTCGGTTTCGCCAGGTTGGGCCCAGCGGGCCGACAGCCCTTCATCACCGCGCCACATCCCGGTGCCCACCACACCAGGGCAAAGCGCATTGACCGTAATGCCCTCGCGCGCGACTTCCTTGGCGAATGCATTGCTGAAGCCGATCACGGCGAACTTCGAGGCGCTGTAATGGGAAAGATCGGGAAAACCCACTTTGCCGGCGATCGAGGCCAGATTGATGATGCGGCCGAAATTGTGCTCGCGCATCAGCTTGAGTTCGGCCTGGCAGCACAGGAAGACGCCACGGGCGTTGATATTCATGACGCGGTCCCATTCGCCGACGGCCAACTCCTCGACTCGGCCAAGGCTGACCACGCCAGCATTGTTGACGGCCACATCAAGGCGGCCAAATGCCGACCTGACCTGTTCGATCATGCCGGCCACGCTTTCGGGCTGGCTGACATCCACCTGGAGGGCAACTGCACGACGACCCAAAGCACGAACATTGGCTGCGGCTTCTTCGGCAATACCGATATCGTAATCGGCCAGCACCAGGTCAGCGCCAGCGTGGGCAAGGCTCATTGCGATACCTTGACCAATCCCACGTCCAGCACCCGTCACCAATGCGACCTTGCCAGCCAGGGAAAACTCGACAGCTTTGAATTGGCTCATTTGACGCCTCTCATGTTCATTATTGTTGTTGAGACAGAGCCGTCTCATGCGGCTCGCTGAAACAGTAAGAGCAAGCCCGGTGCCAAGATTGATAAAACGGCCCCAAAAGCCCGTGCCAGACAGCTCAAGGTTCGAACATGGCGTGTCACGGACGCGTTCGATTCAACACATAACGTCTCTCGGGCCCCGACTCCCCCTGCGAACACTGAGATGTTATGTCTCATATCACCCGGTCAGCCGATTCAGCTTGAAGGGCACTGCCGTCCGGCCTTTAATGGACTTCTCAAAAAAATAAGATCCAATCTACGGAGGTTCCATGTCCTCTGGCTTGTCAAAGGTTCACGTCGAGCATGTGAATCGCGTATTGCGCACTGCCGAACACGCACCGACGCTGCCGGTGCCCAATGTCATCCTTGATTCCTGGCGCCGCTCGGCGCAGCACTACAAGCTCGACCCGGGTGGACTGCACGGCCCCAGGGTGCTTGAAGCCCATCAACTGAATGAGCATCGCGAACGGGTTGAAGATTTTTTGCAGCTTGCCGCGAATGAAATCTCGCGGCTTCACAGCCGAGTGCGGGACGCCGACTATTGCGTGATGCTGACCGACACGCTGGGTTGTACGGTTGACTACCGAATCGAGTCGAACCTGCGCAGTGAGTACCGCCGCGCTGGCATGGATGTCGGCACCTGTTGGTCTGAAGATGAAGAGGGCACCACGGCGGTATGCGCCGTGTTGATCGATAAACTTCCTGTCACGGTGCACAAACAAGATCATTTCAGAGCAGCATTCATCGGCAACACCTGTTCCGCAGCCCCGATCTTTTCACCCAACGGTGAGCTACTGGCAGTGCTGGATGTCTCGTCTGTGCGGGCGCCCGATGATCGGCGCAGCCAACATCTGATTCGGCAAATGGTTATCCAGAGCGCCAGCGACCTGGAAAATGCCTACTTCATGTACAGCACCCAAGACTTGTGGGTACTGCGTGCGCACCCGCTGCCCGGTTACGTTGACAGCCAGCCATTGTGCCTGTTCGCGTGGGATCGCGATGGCCGGATCGCAGCACTCAACCCTGCCGCACGACGCCTGCTGATTCAGCGTTGTGGGAAGGTTCCTGCACATATCGACGAGGCCTTTGCGTCCGTGCAACTGCCCGCCGCAAGTGATGACAACATCCATTTCCTGCCTTCGATGGGGCTACATGTGCGGCTCAAGGCCCCCCGCCGCCCGGTTGCGGTGTCGGTGGCAAGCGATCTGTCGTCGGCACTCGACCCCAAGGTGGCGCAAGCACTCGAACTGGCAGTGCGAGTCAAGGACCGGGGGCTTCCGGTCTTGCTTCATGGCGAAACCGGAGCCGGCAAAGAACACTTTGCCATGCAGTTGCATAGAGCCAGTAAACGTCGCGACAAGGCCTTCGTCGCCATCAACTGCGCTGCCATCCCTGAGAACCTGATCGAAAGCGAACTGTTTGGATATGCGGCGGGGGCGTTCACCGGAGCCTCAAGCAAAGGTATGCGCGGGCTGTTGGTGCAGGCTGATGGCGGTACGTTGTTTCTGGATGAAATCGGAGATATGCCGCTCACCTTGCAGACTCGGCTGCTTAGGGTCTTGAGCGAGGGCGAAGTCGCGCCACTGGGCGGCGCACGGCCGCAGGCGATTGATATTGAAATCATCTGCGCCAGCCATCGCGATATCGCTACGCTGGTGGAAACGGGCGCCTTTCGTGAAGACCTGTTCTTCCGCTTGAGTGGCGCGCGTTTTGATATACCGCCGCTGCGCGAGCGCAAAGACAAGCTGGCGCTGATCACCAAGTTGCTGGATGAAGAATGCGAACGTTCTGGAGAGCGCCTGGAACTGAGCGAAGCGGCACTTGAGTTGCTGCTGAATTACAGCTGGCCAGGCAACATGCGGCAGTTGCACCACGTGCTGCGATACGCCTGCGCCGTGTGCAAAAGCCACGTCATCTGTGTTGAGGATCTTCCCACCTCGCTGAGTGTCGCGGCCCCCGCCAAAGGTGCACAGACCGCCTCTGGCAGCCCTGAACGCCAGGCCCTGATCGACACGTTGGTGCGCAACCGCTGGAAGCCGCTGCTGGCCGCACAGGAACTCGGGATTTCTCGCGCGACACTGTATCGCAAGGTGAATATGCACGGCATCAAAATGCCGGGCAAGGGCTCCTACGACTAACGCTCACCCGGCGTCACTGCCACTGACGCCTGGTGTTCTTTTGGGCCTAGAGGGCCTGTTGTAGCGCAGGCACGGCTTCGAACAGGTCAGCGACCAGGCCGTAGTCAGCCACCTGGAAGATCGGCGCTTCCTCGTCCTTGTTGATCGCAACGATCACTTTGGAGTCTTTCATGCCGGCCAGGTGCTGGATCGCGCCGGAGATACCGACGGCGATGTACAGCTGTGGCGCAACGATCTTGCCGGTCTGGCCGACCTGCATGTCGTTCGGCACGAAGCCTGCGTCGACCGCAGCGCGCGAAGCGCCGACGGCCGCGCCGAGCTTGTCGGCCAGGCTGTACAGGTGCTTGAAGTTGTCACCGTTGCCCATGCCGCGGCCGCCGGAAACGACGATCTTGGCAGCGGTCAGCTCTGGGCGGTCGGACTTGGCCAGCTCTTCACCGACAAAGGCCGAGATACCGGCGTTGTGCGCGGCACTCACCGCTTCAACAGCAGCCGAGCCACCTTCGGCAGCAACCGGGTCGAAGCCGGTGGTACGCACGGTGATGACCTTGATCGAAGCGCTCGATTGCACGGTGGCAATGGCGTTACCGGCATAGATCGGGCGCTTGAAGGTGTCGGCGGACTCGACCGAGAGGATCTCGGAGATCTGGTCCACGTCCAGCAGCGCGGCAACGCGCGGCAGGATGTTCTTGCCATTGGTGGTGGCCGGGGCCAGCACGTGGCTGTAACCCTTGGCCCCGCCTTGTTCAACAAGAGCAACGATCAGCGGCGCGACGTTTTCCGGCAGGACGTGGGCGTAGGCGGCGTTATCAGCCACCAGCACCTTGGCAACGCCGGCGATCTTGGCAGCGGATTCGGCAACGCCACCGACGTTCTGGCCAGCGACCAGGACGTGCACATCACCACCGATCTTGGCGGCTGCAGCGACAGTGTTCAGGGTGGCCGGGGCTACGGCGCCGGCTTCCGGACCTTCTAGAAGGTCAGCGACAACCAGGATAGTCATATCAGATTACCTTCGCTTCGTTCTTCAGCTTCTCGACCAGTTCGGCCACCGATTTAACCTTGATGCCTGCGCTGCGTGCAGCCGGCGCTTCGACTTTCAGGGTCTTGTTGGTGGAGGCGAGGGAAACGCCCAGATCGTCAGGCTTGACGGTCTCCAGCGGCTTCTTCTTGGCCTTCATGATGTTCGGCAGCGACGCGTAGCGCGGCTCGTTCAGGCGCAGGTCGGTGGTGACGATCGCTGGCAGGTTCAGCGATACGGTCTGCAGGCCGCCATCGATTTCACGGGTGACGTTCAGCTTGTCGCCAGCCACTTCGACCTTGGAGGCGAAGGTGCCCTGGGCGTAGCCGGTCAGCGCGGCCAGCATCTGGCCGGTCTGGTTGTTGTCACTGTCGATGGCCTGCTTGCCGAGAATGACCAGCTGCGGCTGCTCTTTGTCGACAACGGCTTTCAGCGCCTTGGCCACGGCCAGCGAATTCAGCTCATCGGCGGCTTCGACCAGGATGGCACGATCAGCACCCAGTGCCAGCGCAGTACGCAGCTGCTCCTGGGCAGTGGTCGGGCCGACGGAGACGACGACGATCTCGCTCGCCACGCCCTTCTCTTTCAGGCGTACGGCTTCTTCCACGGCGATTTCGCAGAAGGGGTTCATGGACATCTTGACGTTAGCAAGGTCGACGCCGGAGTTGTCCGCCTTGACGCGAACCTTGACGTTGTAGTCGACCACTCGTTTGATGGCTACAAGGACTTTCATGTATAGCTCCACAGCAAAATAGAGATCAGCGCTCACCCAGTTGCTCGATCACACCTAGCGCTTTCAGTTGCGCAAGGCGCTCGTCATCCAGCCCTAGCTGACGCTTGAGAACTTCGTCCGTATGCTCACCGAGCATCGGCGCAGGACGCAGGTATTCCACCGGCGTGCCCGACAACTTGATCGGGCTGCCAACCGTCACGAAATCTGGCTGCAGTGGATGAGGGATAGTGACCAGCATGTTGCGCGCCTTGACCTGAGGCTCGTCCAGGGCTTGGGCGATACTGTTGATCGCGCCGATCGGCACACCGCGGGGGTGCACACGGCTGATCCAATCCTCTGCACGCCCCTCGAGGAAATGCCGCGAGAGGATCCCGATGATCACCTCCCGATTCGCCACACGGTCAGCGTTGCGTGTGAAACGCGGGTCTTCAGGTAGGAGCGGCAGCCCAATTGCCTCACACAGCGCAACGAACTGCGAGTCGTTGCCGCAGGCAATGATGAAGTCCTGATCACTTGCACGGAACACCTGGTAGGGCACGATGTTGGCGTGAGCGTTGCCATAGCGCCCAGGAGGTTTCCCCGAGGCAAGGTAGTTCTGACTCTGGTTACATAAGGTCGCTACCTGAACGTCCAGCAGCGCCATGTCGATGTGCTGCCCCACACCGGTCTTTTCCCTGCTGAGCAGCGCAGCCTGAATGGCCACCGTCGAATACAGCCCGGTCATCAGGTCGGAAAAGGCTACTCCGACCTTTTGCGGCCCACCGCCGGGCAGGTCATCGCGCTCCCCGGTGATGCTCATCAGGCCACCAATGCCCTGTACGATGAAGTCGTAGCCAGGTTCTGCGGCACGTGGCCCCGTCTGGCCGAAGCCTGTGACGGAGCAGTAGACCAACCGGGGGTTCAATTGCGACAGCGAGGCGTAGTCCAGGCCATATTTGGCCAGAGAACCGGCCTTGTAGTTCTCGATCAGCACATCGCAGTCGGTCGCCAGGGCGCGCACCAATGCCTGCCCTTCGGGGCTGGCCAGGTTCAGCGCAACCGATAACTTGCCGCGGTTGGTCGATTGATAATAAGAGGCCTCCGAGGTCAGTTGGTCATGCTGACCTTTCATCCAGGGTGGCCCCCAACCACGGGTATCGTCACCTGCCCCCGGTCGTTCCACCTTGATCACTTCTGCCCCAAGGTCGGCCAGCGTTTGCCCACACCACGGCCCGGCAAGTACACGGCTCAAGTCGAGCACGCGGTATCCAGTCAAAGCACCCATGTCATTTCACCTTTGCAGAAGCGGCTTTACACGCGTTCGATAACCATTGCCAGCCCTTGGCCGACCCCGATACACAGGCTCACCACGGCGTAACGCTTGCCACTGTGCTGCAGTGCCCGCGCCGTGCTCAGCGCCAGGCGCGCACCGGAAGCGCCCAAGGGATGCCCCACCGCAATCGCGCCACCGTTGGGGTTGACCCGCGGATCATCGAAGGCGAGCCCCAAACCTTTCAGGCAACCCAGCACCTGGCTGGCAAATGCTTCATTGATTTCGATGATATCCATGTCCGCCAGTGTCAGGCCGGCACGCGCCAAGGCTTTGTTGATTGCCTCAACCGGACCAACACCCATGATGCGCGGCGCCACGCCCGCAGCCGCGCTAGAGAGAACGCGTGCCATGGGCACCAAACCGTGACGTTCTCCTGCAGCCGACGTGCCGATCAGTAGAGCGGCGGCACCATCGTTGACACCTGAGGCATTGCCAGCGGTGACTACACCCCCTTCGTGCAAACGCCGCAGGCGACTCAAGGCCGCAATGTCAGATTGTGGCCGCGGGTGTTCGTCATGATCCACAAGGTTTGGGGGCGTCTTGCGGCCAGTCGGCACGCTGACACTCAATAACTCGTCGTCGAAGAAACCGCTAGCGCGCGCGGCTTCGTAGTTGGCCTGCGAGCGGGCCGCGAAGAGGTCAGCGTGCTCCCGCCCAATACCGTACTCCTGAGCTACGTTGTCGCCAGTCTGCGGCATGCTGTCATTGCCAAACTCCGAAACGATCTTCGGATTCGGAAAGCGCGCGCCGATCGTACTGTCATACACCGAAAAGTCTCGGCTATAAGCCGCCTCTGCTTTTGCCATGACGAAAGGCGCACGCGACATGCTTTCCACCCCGCCGGCCACGAACAGTTCACCTTCCTGGCAGGTGACCGCACGGGCGGCATCGATGACCGCTGCCAAACCACTGGCGCACAACCGATTGACCGTCTGGCCCGGAACCGTTACCGGTAATCCGGCAAGCAGCGCTGCGTGGCGCGCGATATTGCGGCTGTCCTCACCCGCCTGGTTGGTGTTGCCGAGGATCACGTCCTCGATGGCGTCACCAGGGATGGCGTGCCGTGCCAGCAATTCCCGGATCACATGGGCAGCGAGATCGTCTGGTCGCACCGCAGCCAGTGCACCACCGTGGCGGCCGAAGGGCGTACGCAACCCCGCAAAGATATAAGCATCGAGCATGGCAGTATCCTAAACGTAGAAAGTCAGATCAGTGTGGGTTCTGGATGACACAAGGACAGGCCCAGGGTTGCGCGACGGCGCAACCAGGGGCCGGCGCGATAGCGCGGGTCGCCGGTCAATTGCGTCATGCGCTCAAGGATGGTGAGCAAGCGTTGGGCGCCAATGCTGTCACCCCAGGCCAACGGCCCCTGCGGGTAACCCAGCCCGCGTCGCACGCCTTCATCCAGGTCTTCAACGCTGGCGATGCCCTGCTGAACGATATCGCCCGCCAGGTTGACGATCATTGCCAGCACCCGCTGGGCGACGAAGCCGACGCTGTCATTGATCACACTGACACCTACGCCATCACGCGCCAGCAGCGCATGTGCCGCATTGCGCATATCCACACGAGTAGCAGGCGTCAGCATCAGCGTGCGATACCGCGCCTGATCGAGCAGCGGATCGATGCACACCGTTCGCGCCGGATCGACGCCGAAGCGCTGCGCAGCGCAACTGGCATCAATACCGTAGGGCGCCAGCAGGCACAGTGCCGCATCTGAGGGCTCGGCGCCCTCCCCTATCTGTGCGCCCAGTTGCCTGAGGAGTGCGCTGAGCCTGTTGCGGTCAGTTTCGTTCTCCGTCCCCAGCCACACCGCAGGCATTGCCTCTACTGCGGGGACAGCTTGCGCCTGGGGCGCATCGATCATCTGGCCGTTTGCATAACGGTAGAATCCACGGCCGACCTTGCGCCCGACATAACCGGCGTCGAGCATTTGCCGGGTCAGCGCGGCGGGACGGTAACGGGGCTCTTGGTAGAACTGGTTATAGATCGACTCGATTACTGGGTGGGACACGTCAAGCGCCGTCAGATCGAACAACTCCAGTGGCCCCATGCGAAAGCCGAGACCCTCACGCAGAATTCGGTCGATTTCCGCCGGCGGCGCAACGCCTTCCTTGAGAATTTGCAAGGCTTCGGTGCTGTATGCACGCCCCGCATGATTGATGATGAAGCCTGGGGTGTCTTTGGCGCGGATGCCCCGATGGCCCATGCGCGCGGCCAGTGCCTGCAGACGGTCCCCGACGCTCGGATCACTGGCCAAACCATCGATGACCTCGACCACTTTCATCAGCGGCACCGGGTTGAAGAAGTGGAAGCCCGCGACCCGCTCGGGATGCCTGCATTCCCGTGCGATGCTGGTCACCGACAGCGATGACGTATTGGTTGCCAGAATGCAGTCATCCCTTACAACGGCCTCCAGCTGTGCCAGCAGCGCTTGCTTGGCATCGAGCCGCTCAATGATCGCTTCGATTACCAGGTCGACGTCACTGAGCTCGGGCAAGGCTGTTGCTACTCTCAAACGCTCAAGCGTCGCCTGGGCATCGTTGGTAGTCAGCTTGCCTTTCGTTACCAGCCTGTCCATCGTTTGGCTCAAGGTGTCGCGAGCAGCCTGGGCCGCGCCTTCGCGGTTGTCGAACAGTACAACCTCGATGCCGGCCTGGGCGGCAATCTGGGCGATGCCAGTGCCCATGATCCCCGCCCCCACCACTGCCATTCGCCTGATCTCGTGTGTCATGCGTCACTCTCCCGAAAAGCTGGCTTTGCGTTTTTCAAGAAAGGCGCAGGCGCCCTCTTTCTGATCCCTGGAGTCGAACAGTAATTGAAATGCCTTGCGCTCCAAGGCCAAAGCACTGTCTAGGGGTAAATCCGCACCTAGCAGCATCACCTCCTTGATCTGGGCGACAGCCAAGGGCGGCAGCTCGGCGATTTGCGCGGCGAGTTCAAGTGCACGGGGCAGCGTGCGATCGTCGCTCACGACTTCGCTGACCATGCCCATGGCGAGCGCCTCGGGCGCTGGCACCAGGCAACCGGTCAGCGCGATGCGCATTGCCTGGAATTTTCCGACAGCACGGATCAAACGTTGAGTACCACCAGCGCCCGGCATCAGCCCTAGCTTGACCTCTGGTTGACCGAAGCGTGCTGATTGACCCGCGACGATGATGTCGCAGTGCATCGCCAGTTCACAGCCACCACCCAGGGCAAACCCGTTGACGGCCGCAATGACTGGCTTGGGGCAGCGAGCGATGGCGTCCCAAAGGTATTCGGTGTGGCGAAGGTACATCTGCACGGGGCTGGCCTGGGCGAACTCGCGGATATCGGCGCCAGCCACAAAGCACTGCTCATCGCCAGTCAGGACAATGGAGCGAACGCGGTTATCGGCGGCCAATGCCCGAAAAATCTCTGCCAACTGCTCACGCACCGCACCATTGAGCGCGTTCTTGACTTCGGGCCGATCGATACGGACGACTGCAACGGCATTTTCCTGAATGTTCAGGCGTACAACAGCTTCTGGTGGGGAGTTCATAGCGACCTCTTGTTTTAGTTTCGCTAGGCGGAACTGGATACCGTATTTGCTATCAATCATAGGGACGAGCGCAAAAGGCTGTAAACAGGAAATGCGCTTAAAGTTATAAAAGCCTTTACTTACAGATAGTTACCAGTCAGCTAGGAAGCACTTGGTATTTGAAGGCGCACACTCTATAATTTCGTCAGGCGAAACCGGATTTTATTTTCTTGCATTCTTCTGAAATGAGGTTCTACCATGGCTCGCAACAAGGCAGGTCAGCCGACCACAGAAAGCACAACGGGAGCAGACGAAATCGGGTTACTCAGGATGGGCATGGTCGACCCCGCAAGCTCCATGGGCGAAGACGACAGCAGCGGTCAGTTCGTGACGGCACTGGCGCGTGGTCTGGAGTTGATGCGCTGTTTCACACCGCGCGACAACGTGCTGGGCAATCAGGACCTGGCGCGCATGACCGGCCTGCCCAAACCGACTGTGACGCGGCTCACCAATACGCTGATGCGTCTGGGCTGCCTCAAGCGAGAAGTGCATTCAGGCAAGTATCAACTGGATGTCGGTGTACTGGGCTTTGGCTACGCCATGCTGTCGAACCTGTCGATTCGTGCGGTGGCTCATCCATTGATGGAGGCATTGGCCAACCATGCCCAGGCAGCAGTCGCCATGGCTTCCCGCGATCGCCTGCAGATGGTCTATCTGGACGTGGTGCAGGGCCAAGGCAACACGACGATGCGCCGCCAGATCGGCAGCTACTTGCCACTGGCACAGAGTTCGGTAGGCCGTGCCTGCCTGGCGGCAATGCCGGAAACCGAACGGGAGTTTCTGCTCGATCACATACGCCAGCGCGAGTCGGACCAGTGGCCGTCGATTCGCAAAGGCCTGGACCGGGCATTCAGGGATTACACCGACTATGGCTTCTGCCTCTCGATCGGTGAATGGCATCGCGACGTCAACTCGGTAGCGGTGCCGTTGCTACACCCGCAGTACGGGTTGCTGACCTTCAACTGCGGTGGGCCGAGCTTTCAGCTGCCCCGTGAACGACTGATGGACGATATCGGGCCTCGCCTGATCAACATGGTTAACAACATTGGTGCCGCTGCTCGCTGACACAACGGAGTAACGGCGCCCTGATAAAGACCCGCTCGCCTGCGAGCGTTAGGAGCGCACATGATCCGTGATAACGAAACCCTGGACATCCTCTTGGATTCGCTTCGTCAGTTCGTCAACGAAGTCCTCATCCCCCGTGAAAATGAGGTTGCTGACACCGACACGATTCCACAGGACATCGTCGAGCAGATGCAAGCCATGGGGTTGTTCGGCCTGACACTGCCGGAAGAATTTGGCGGATTGGGTGTCACGATGGAAGAAGAGGTCAACATCGCCTTCGAGCTGGGGCGCACATCCCCAGCCTTTCGCTCCTACATTGGTACCAACAACGGGATCGGCTCGATCGGCATCCTGCTTGACGGTACTGCAGAACAGAAACAGCGTTACCTGCCCCCACTGGCCAGTGGTGAACTGCTCAGTTCCTTCTGCCTGACCGAGCCCGACGCGGGTTCGGATGCCGCATCACTCAAGACCACCGCTGTCCGTGATGGCGACAGCTATGTGCTCAACGGCACCAAGCGGTTCATCACCAATGCCCCTCACGCCGGAATCTACACCGTGATGGCGCGGACCAGCTCCGATATCAAAGGTGCAGGTGGGATCAGCGCATTCATCGTCGAGCGCGGTACGCCGGGTGTTTCCTTGGGTAAGCCTGATCACAAAATGGGTCATAAAGGCGCCCACACCTGCGACGTGATCTTCGAAAACGCACGAGTACCCGCGAGCCAACTGATCGGGGGAGTCGAGGGCGTGGGCTTCAAGACCGCCATGAAAGTGCTCGACAAAGGACGTCTGCATATCGCTGCGTTGAGCATCGGTGCGGCTGAAAGGATGCTCGATGATGCCTTGCGCTATGCGTTGGAGCGTAAACAGTTCGGTAAACCTATCGCCGAATTTCAGTTGATCCAGGCGATGCTTGCCGACAGCAAGGCAGAAATTTATGCCAGCCGCTGCATGGTGGTCGATGCGGCTCGTAAACGCGACAATGGCCAGAACGTCAGTACCGAAGCCTCCTGCGCCAAAATGTTCTCGACAGAAATGTGCGGCCGCGTTGCAGACCGCTGCGTACAGATACATGGCGGTGCCGGCTATGTCAGTGAATACGCGATCGAACGTTTCTACCGGGATGTCAGGCTGTTCCGTATCTATGAAGGCACCACTCAGATCCAGCAGATCGTGATTGCTCGGAACATGATCCGTGACGCTCAAGGCTGACGTCGCGCCTGTTTAGCTTCAGCGCTGAACCCACCATAAATACAATAAGGTTGACGCTATGGACGCTGTTTCTCAGGCAGGCGCTGTTGCGCGTGCCAAGTCTGGTACCTGGATCCTGGTTTTCATTTTTTGTTTTCTGGGATTATTGATCGACGGCGCTGACTTGATGCTGCTGTCGTACAGCCTAAACAGCCTGAAGGCCGAGTTTGGCCTTACAAACGTGGAAGCCGGCAGCCTGGGAAGCTTTACCCTGGCCGGAATGGCAATCGGCGGAATTTACGGCGGCTGGGCTTGTGACCGTTTCGGCCGGGTCAAAACGGTGGTTTGGAGCATCCTGTTGTTCTCCGTCGGTACCGCTGCCTTGGGCTTGACCCAGAGTTACTGGCAATTCGCGGTCGTCCGGTTCCTGGCCTCGCTGGGGATCGGCGCTCTGTACGTTGCTTGCAACACGTTGATGTCCGAATACGTCCCCACCCGTTACCGCACCACCGTATTGGGTACACTGCAGGCCGGATGGTCAGTGGGCTACATTGTCGCGACATTGCTGGCTGGCTGGATTCTACCCAGCCATGGCTGGCGGATGCTGTTCTATATCGCGATCGTTCCGGTAGGGCTGGCGGTGCTGATGCAGTACTTTGTACCCGAGCCGCAAGCCTGGATCAAAGCACAGGCCGAGCGCGCGCGGCAAAGAATTGCAGGGCATCAGAGCGGGCCGGTGCAAAAGCCAGGCAGCATGTATAAACAGATCTTCGCTGACCCGCAGGCTTGCCGCATGTTCATCTGTTGGACGCTTACCGCCGGTTTTCTGCAGTTCGGCTATTACGGCGTGAATAACTGGATGCCGTCTTACCTGGAAAGCGAGCTGGGCCTGAATCTCAAATCAATGGCCGGTTACATGGTGGGTACATACACAGCCATGATCCTGGGCAAGGTGCTCGCCGGCATGGCGGCCGATCGTATAGGGCGCAGAACGGTGTTTACCTTCGGCGCACTGGGTACCGCAGTGTTTCTGCCAGTGATCGTATTGTTTCAGAGTCAGGACAATATCCTCTGGATGCTGGTGGTCTTTGGCTTCTTGTATGGCATCCCCTATGGCGTGAATGCTACGTACATGACTGAAAGCTTCGAGGCGAAGGTGCGTGGGTCTGCAGTGGGCGGTGCCTATAATGTGGGCCGCCTGGGCGCTGCGATCGCGCCCGCTGCAATTGGTTTCCTGGCGTCGCAAGGTTCGATAGGTGTGGGCTTCCTGGTGATGGGGGCTGCCTACTTCATTTGTGGCGTCATTCCGGCACTGTTCATCAAGGACAAACAATTCGACCCTCAGAGGCAATAGAGGATCAAGCGTTCGCGCAGGCTGCCCCGGTTGTGGGCAGCAACGCACGGATTGCTCAGTGGGCCGCCAGTTGCTGCTGCGCATGGTAAGAATCATGCCGTCGAGTCTTGCCCTTTACGCAAGGGCTTAACCATTTTCGTAAGACCCTCAGATGTCAGCGATAAAAATGCTCGATTCAAGTGCATCTGGCATGCGTGCCATAGCCGTGTGCATCAGTTTTCAGCGTAAATCGTTGCTCATTGCAGGTTGCCCACTGCCTTCCAAACGCATCTCGACGCTCAGCCAACAACGCGCTACCGGTCTATTCAGCTCATCTAGACCCCCTCATTGCCCAAATAACATGAAGCGCCCAAATAGTTAATGTTCGCGCACTGAAATCTTAGGGAGGCTGCACACAGGTTCATTGAGACAGGAGGAGTCTCAGGCATGTGCACTTGTCTACACGAGCGACGCCCGTTACTTGCGCTTATGATGGTCGGCCTTGGTCTTGCACAGGGTGCCAACGCAGAGGGTTTCCCGGCGCTGGGAAGAGTTGCATCGGGATTCGGGTACTACAACGTCGACAAAGGTTACGACGATAAACTCAAACTGTACGGGACCGTGGACGCTTTTGCCTCATACCATGATTCGCAGCACCATGAAGGCCTGCGTGTCGAGGGTGGTGGCGCGTGGACCAACAAACTGGGCCTCTACATGCGCAAAGCACTTGCTGAAGACACGGTGCTGGAACTCGATGTCGAAGAGGGTTTCAACCTCAATGGGGAGGCCTTGGAGCAACACTGGAAGCAAATCGGCACGCTTCGCCTTGCGGTAGCAGCGCTGCGTTCGAAGCGGTATGGCAAGCTAGAGTTCGGTAAAACCTACAACATGAGCACCCCCAGCTACGCCGACCCTTTCCTGGCCGTGTACGGTTCGCCATACACATTCCTGACCCTGCCGCCGTCAGGCAAAGGCGCCTACTACCTGGATATGCGTCCCAAGCACACCCTGGCGTATACCACGCCCACGGTGGCCGGTTTCAGCGTGGGTACGGCAGTAACCTTTGGCTTCGATGACACTGCAAGTGCTGGCAAAACCGTACGCGGTAAAGGCGTGAAGGTTCAGTACGCCAACGCCCGCATGATGCTGCTGGGTTCGTTCAACGACTACCTCAGTGATCCCTGGAATGACAATGGTCACGAGCGCCAGACACACAACTACTTCAAAAGCGCTTCTGCGTTCTACGACTTCGGCCCGTTCTCTTCCAGCCTGACGTGGCAACGACAAGATGTGGATCAACATGACACCCCGAGCATGACGGCCTGGACGCTGGGCTTCATGGCACCGGTTGGCAAAACCGATGTCGCGCGCCTGATGGTGGTGCAGCGTGACGTGGAGACCGGGGGCAAGAATGCCACGGGCGTGATGATTGGCTACGATCATTTTCTCAAACCCAATTGGGCGATTTATGGCCGTGTAGCCATGATTGCCAACAAGATGAAATCGTCATCGAGTTACGCCGGAATTCCAGTGGAGGAATCCGGTGATGATCCCCGCAACCTGGCTGTGGGCATGTATTACCACTTCTGAACAAGCATGCTGTAGGGCTCGATACCGGCGTCCGGCTATGGCGTTGCAATTTTTGTTCTATGAAAAACATGCCCAGTTCAATACCGCCTTCCACTTTCCATACACGATGAAGGCTCAAAACAACAAGATAGGTCCCCAAGCCATGACTGAAATATCGCGTTGCGTTACCCCTGACAGGTCGACCCCTTTGATCGCGCTCAAGTCAGTTATCGCCGCTGCCCTGATCAGCCTTACCCTGCTCAGCAGCGTAAAGGCCAGTGAGGCACTTGCGCCAAAGGCGAAAGTTGTAGTGAACAGCACAACATCCTGGGAAGGTGTCAAATATGCACCCTACCCATCCGGCCAGCCTCAATTGTCCTTACTCAAAATTACAATACCGCCTCACACGGCGCTGCCGTGGCATCACCACCCTGTTGCCAACATTGCCTACGTGATATCAGGTCAACTGACCATTGAAGATAGACTTAGCAAAAAGTCGCTTGTTGTCAAAGCTGGCGAGGCCTTTCCGGAGTCGGTTGGCGCAAGTCACCGCGGCGTAACCGGTGATGAGGAGGCCGTTGTCATAGTGGCTTACGCAGGGGTTGAAGGTACGCCACTGTCAGTGCCAGACAAAAACGAAAAGCCAGAATTCGAACACATTGAGTGACCGCTGTGCTCAGGCGGTAAGCGGTGGTTTCCTCGATGGACATGGGAGGTATGCAGTGGTTGTCGCCTCACCCCTTCCATGCCTGTTTAGATTTTCAGTGGGATAATCCCACCGCTTCAACTAACTCGATGATGGCCACCATCGTTCGGCGAATAAGCGCATCATTCCGGCGATCCGGGTGAATGGCCATCCATATATTGAGTGAGAGCAGTGTCTCATGGGCGTCCAAGCGCACCAGGCGCTCATCTCTATCCGCTAAAAAACATGGCAGTCCCGCCACACCGATGCCCGAACAGGCGGCTTCGTACTGGTTGCTCAGGTCAGATACCTCACAGCTTACCCGCCGCTCGCCAATCACGTGGTACAACCAACGCTTATGATCGAAATCCTTCTGGCGCTCTGTATACCCCACAAACTCCCAGCGTTCGGGCTCTGACGGATATGGGTACGTGCGTGCTGCATACAGTGCGAAATCAACACGACCCACTTTCTTGATGATGTCCGTGTCTGTTGAGCCGGTAGCGAGTCGAACAGCCAGGTCGGCCTCCATACGAGCCAATGAAGCAAAATGGGATTCGCTCAAAATGGACAACTTGGCCTGCTCAAGTTTTTGTGACAGCGACAGCAGATGCGGGGCCAGAAAGTGGCGAGCGAGTATAGGTGGAGCAGAGATGGATACGGTCGTACGTTCTTGCTCCCCCAAGCCAGCCGTGATGCGCTTCACGCTATAGGCATACTTTTCTATCTCCATGGCTTGCTTGAGTACTTGCTGTCCCGCAGCCGTCAATTGTGCTTCCCGTGGCAGGCGGTTGACCAAGCGCACCCCCAGACTGGCTTCCAGGGCTATCAAACGTCGGCTCACCGTTGCCTGGTCTACCTGAAGGGCGCGTGCTGCGCCCGACAGTGTGCCGGACTGACCTATGGCCAAAAAAAAGCGCAAATCTTCCCAGTTCATCATCTATGCAAACCTGCATGGCAAGTACGCAGATTCTAGTATTTACGCATGGCATGGCAAGCTTTAATCTCGATCCATCTCCATCCCCCTTCTGGTTTGCCATGTACAAAGCAACAAAACTCTCCGCCATCCAGATGGCTGCATGCCTGGGCTTCTTCGTCGTGCAACTGGATGTGAGCGTGGTCAATGTGGGTTTGGGCGCCTTGAAGGCAGCATTTGACACCAACCTCACTTGTTTGCAGTGGGTAATCAACAGCTATGCACTGACCTTCTCGGCCTTGCTGATTTTTGGCGGCAGTTGCGGCGACAAGCTGGGCGCCAAACCGGTGTTCGTCGGCGGGTTCATCGTTTTCACCTTGAGCTCCCTGGGTTGCGGTCTCGCTGGCAGCATGGTTCAGCTGATCAGCTTTCGTTGCGTACAGGGGTTAGGTGCGGCATTGATGATTCCCACTTCACTCACCCTTCTACGACTCAACTTTACCAACCCCGAACAGCGCAAAGCGGCAGTGGCATTATGGGGAGCCAGCGGAGGTATTGCCCTAGCGGCCGGGCCGGTGCTGGGCGGACTGATGATCGAGCATCTGGGCTGGCGCAGCGTGTTCTTGATCAACATCCCATTGGGCCTGTTGGCCATCGCATTGACGTTGCGCTACACGCCGGCTTCACCCAAGGTAGAAAAACGCATAGACGTGTATGGTCAAGTGACCATCGCGCTGGCATTGGCGCTGCTGACCTACGGCCTGACCGAGGCAAGTGAACGAGGCTGGTCGCTGATACCACTGTCGGTGCTCGCCCTTTCTTGCCTGGTGCTGTTGGCATTTGTGCTGATCGAACAGCGAGTGGCTGCCCCCATGATTCCCGTTCGCCTTGCACGCAACACCGTGCTTATAGCGATGATGCTCACGGGGTCGGTGATCAACTTCACGTTTTACGGGGTCGTCTTCGTCCTGAGCATTTATTTCCAGACGATAGTGGGCTATGACGCTGTCCGAACAGGCCTTGCGTTCATCCCTCTCACGGCTGTCATGACCCTCTCCTCGCTGGCTTCGGCCCGGCTTGGGCGCCACTTCAGCGCGTTGCGGATCATGACCCTAGGGACCTGCTTGCAGGTATGCGGCTTCCTGATACTGTCGCGGATCAGCCCTGACAGCGCTAGCTGGATGCTGGATTCAGCGCTGATTATCGTCGGGATTGGCAGCGCAGCTACTGTACCCTCGATGAACAACACCCTGCTTGCGGCGGTAACCCAGCAAGACGCCGGGATCGCCTCTGGCCTGATGTCATCTGCAAGACAAGTGGGAGGGGTATTGGGTGTGGCCATCTTCGGCCTTTTGATTGCTCATGCCGAGCGTCCCGCCTTCACGCAAGGTATGTCGACATCAATGCTCTTGTGCGTGGCTGCGCTGGCACTGTGCCTGGTGACAAATCTATGGCTAGTGCGCAAGGTGCGCAGCTCGGTGCTAGCACACTGAGATGTTGCAACATTGCCCCCGATAACGCTTCTGCAACGGCTCATTCAAGTTTGCCGCTCTCCCCCATTTCAAGCAGCGTATCGATCAGGCAACGCACCTTGGGCCGCAGGTGCGCGGTTTTTGGCCACAATGCGTAGACCGTCACCGGAGCGGGTTCGAAGGCTTCCAGCACACTCACCAGCCTACCCGCCTGTAGGTGCTCCTGCACAACGCACAACGGCATCTGGCATAAACCCAGGCCCGCGAGGGCAACGTCGATCATTGCCGCACCATCGCCAATCTGGTGTGTAGCAGGTGGCACGATACGCGCAGCCTGACCATCCCTCATTACCCGCCAGCCCAAGGGCTGCCCCCGACGGTATGTAACGATACAGGCGTGCTGGTCAATTTCTTCCAGTGAGTGCGGTGTGCCCCGCGCCTGCAAATAAGCGGGGGCTGCGCAGATAATCAGGCGTTGACGCGTCAATGGACGGGCGATCAAGCCTTGTTGGTCGCCTGGGTCGCCAAAGCGGATAACCAGATCCACCCCTTCTTCCACAGGGTCGATGAGATGGTCATTGAACGTCAGTGTGAATGTAAGCCCCGGATAGCGCTGCCCAATCTCCAAGGTGATCGGCAAGATCATTTTGCGCCCCAGCGCTACCGGCATGTCCACACGCAGTTGCCCAGAAGGTTCATGTGCCTTGGAAGTCAGGCAATTTTCAACATCACGGATTTCGTCCAGCGCGCCGCTGCAGGCAGCCAGATAAGCCTCCCCATCAGCCGTTAACGACAACCTCCTGGTGGTGCGGTGAAACAGCATCACACCCAGCCGTTGCTCCAGGCGGGCAATCGCCTTGCCTACCGCTGATTTGGAAATATCCAAGCGGTCTGCCGCCTCTGTGAAACTCGCGCATTTGGCAGTGGTGACGAATGTATGAATGCCGGCAAAACTATCACTGGAAGACATAGGTAACGCTCATTGAGGACATTTTGGCTACAGTGTAAGGATTTAAAGCGTATTTATCGATCATTAGATCTACCTTAGCATTGCGCGTCTTTCAGCCATCGCCTCTATTTGCCGTGCTCATGAACCTCCCATTCAAGAAAGTCCCCCTCGCCCTGGCCTTCGTTCTAACCGCCGCTGCGGGAACCGGTTACCAGTTGCTCAGCAAGGGCAACGACACCCTGGCGCAAGCCAGCGAACAAGCGCCGGACGCCGTGCATGCAGAGGTCGACATCGCCACGCCCATTGCCGAACAACTCAACGAATACCAGACTTACTCGGGGAAACTCGAAGCCGTGGAAACCGTCGATGTCCGCCCATTGGTGCCCGGTGCTATTACTGCCGTGCACTTCAAAGATGGCGCTCAAGTCAATCGGGGCGACCTGCTGTTCACCATTGATACGCGCCTGTACCAAGCCGCTGTCGATCAAGCCTTGGCAGAAGTCGCCGGCGCCAGCGCCCGTTACGCCTACGCTCACGCTGATGCCGAGCGTGCCAAGCGCCTGCTTGGCCAGAATGCGATTGCGCAACGCGATGCGGACGCCGCCTTGCGCTTGCAACAGACCAGTGCAGCCGAAGTCGAAGCCGCGAAAGCAAGGCTGCAAACCGCGCGTGTCAACCTGGACTATTGCTCAGTCAAAGCACCGGTCAGTGGCAAAGTGTCTCGCGCAGAACTCACGGTAGGTAACGTAGTCGCTAACGGAGCATCTGCACCGGTATTGACTCGCATCGTATCGATCTCGCCCATCTACGCTAGCTTCGAAGTGGATGAACAAACCTATCTGCGTTTTCTGGCCCAGCCCCATGATCAAGCCATCAAGGTAGAAATGGGCCTGGCCAACGAACCGGGTTTTTCCCGCCGAGGCGTGGTGGACTCCGTCGACAACCAGCTCAATAGCAGCTCAGGCACCATTCGAGTGAGAGCGCGCTTTGATAATCCACGTAGCCAGTTGGTGCCGGGCATGTACGCACATGTCAAAGTCAGCGCAGGCCAACGTCGACAAGCCCTGCTGATCAACGAAGACGCGGTGGGCACCGACCAGGATCGCAAATTTGTCATGGTCGTAGATCAGCAGGATCAAGTGCACTACCGCGAAGTGCGCCTGGGCGGGCTTTATGACGGCTTACGGATTGTCGAAAGCGGTCTCTCTGGGCAGGACCATATCATTGTCAATGGCCTGCAACGTGTGCAGGCGGATGACACCGTCAAGCCGCGTCAAGTCGCAATGTCCAGCACCGCCAAAGCAGTCTCGGCTCAGCGCTGAAGCACCTCAACCGCACACCAACCCAAAGCGATGCGCCGCAAAGTGCGCGTTGCCGGGTTCCTATTGCCTAAGAAAACCTTGCGATGAAATTCTCTCGATTCTTCATTGATCGTCCCATCTTTGCCGCTGTCCTGTCAGTGGTGATCTTGCTGCTGGGTGTGATCTCGCTCTTCAAATTACCCATTGCCGAGTACCCTGAGGTGGTGCCTCCGCAGGTGCTGGTACACGCCGAGTTCCCCGGCGCCAACCCCAAGGTCATTGCTGAAACGGTGGCTGCGCCTATTGAGGAAAAAATCAATGGCGTGGAAAAGATGCTGTATATGCAGTCCCAGGCCAACAGTGATGGGCAGATGACTACCACGGTCACCTTTGAGTTGGGGATGGACCCCAACCTTGCCCAGCAGTTAGTACAGAATCGCGTCTCCCAGGCAATACCAAGACTACCGGAAGCCGTGCAGAAACTGGGGGTCACTACGATCAAGGCATCTAGCACGATGACCTTGGCCGTGACCCTCTTCTCACCCAACGATCAGTACGACGTCGACTACTTGCACAATTATGGCCTCATTCATATCCGTGACCGCCTGGCCCGGATCAAGGGTGTAGGCGACGTTCAGCTCAAAGGCGGCGGGGATTACTCCATGCGCGTTTGGCTGGACCCGCGAAAGCTGGCCGAGCGCAATCTGTCTGCAAGCGACGTAGTGAGTGCGATCCAAGCGCAGAACGCTCAAGTATCGGCAGGCATGGTGGGTGCCACGCCCAGTGCGCCAGGCGTGACGTTGCAGCTTGATCTCAACGTCAAGGGCCGCTTGCAGACGCCCCAGGAGTTTGAAGCCATTGTTTTGAAAACCAATGCCGATGGTGGGGTGACCTATCTTCGCGATGTGGCGCGGGTAACACTTGGCGCTTCGGATTACACCCAGAGCACGCACCTCAATACCAAGGTTTCGATGACGATCTGGGTATTCCAGCAGCCCGGTGCCAATGCGCTACAGATTGCCGACGATGTGCGCCGTGAAATGGCGGAAGTCGGCAAGGAAATGCCCAAAGGTGTCAGCTATGGCTTCAACTACGACCCTACACGGTTCGTCGCCGCCAGCATCGAAGCCGTTGTGCATACCTTGCTGGAAGCCATTGCGTTGGTCGTACTGGTCGTCATTCTGTTCCTTCAGAACTGGCGAGCGTCGTTGATACCTCTGCTGGCAGTACCGGTTGCCATCGTAGGCACGTTCTCCCTGATGCTGGCTTTTGGCTTCTCGATCAATGCGCTCTCACTCTTCGGAATGGTCTTGGCAATTGGCATTGTCGTGGACGATGCCATCGTCGTCGTGGAAAACGTCGAGCGCAACCTGGAGCATGGACTGAGCCCCAGAGAAGCCACCTACAAAGCCATGGATGAGGTCAGTGGCCCGATTATCGCGATTGGCCTGACCCTGGTTGCGGTATTCGTGCCGCTGGCATTCATGTCTGGCTTGACCGGGCAGTTCTATCAGCAGTTCGCGATGACCATTGCGATTTCGACCGTCATTTCGGCATTCAACTCTCTTACGCTGTCTCCGGCATTGTCCGCTTTGCTGCTTAGAAGCCCGCATGCACCCAAGGACCGTTTGACGCGGATCATGGACCGGGCCTTGGGCACGTTCTTCAACGCATTCAACCGGCTCTTCAAGCGTGGCTCCAATGCTTACGGCGCTGGCGTACGCAGCACGCTCAAGCACAAGGGCGTAATGATGGGTTGCTACGTTTTGTTGTTGACGCTGGCCGTGCTCATGGGAGACGTCGTACCGGGTGGTTTTGTACCCGCACAGGACAAGCAGTACCTGATCGCAGTGGCGCAACTGCCTAGTGGCGCTACGCTTGAGCGCTCGGATGCAGTCTCTCAGGAGATGGGGCGTATTGCCCTGACGGAGCCGGGAGTAGGCTTCACCGTTGCCCATGCTGGGCTATCGATCAACGGCTTTACCTCATCGTCCAGTTCGGTGGTGATGTTCCTGCCGCTGACCGCCTTCGAAGACCGCTACGGTCATGGCGTGCATTTAAGCGACAGCGCAATTGCCAAGTCACTGAATGAGAAGTTTGCCCATATCAAGGAAGCCAAGATATCGGTCTTCACCCCCCCGCCGGTATTAGGCCTGGGCACCCTCGGCGGCTTCAAGTTGCAACTCGAAGATCGCGGGGCGCTGGGCTACCAGGCGTTGCATGACGCGACGGAAGCGTTCATCGCAGAAGCAGCGAAGGCACCTGAGCTGGGCCCCCTGTTCAGCAGTTATGACATCAACATCCCGCAGCTGGACCTTGAGGTGGATCGCGTCAAGGCGCAGCAGTTGGGCGTGCCGGTCAACGAAGTGTTCGACACTCTGCAAATCTACCTGGGCTCGCTTTACGTGAATGACATCAACCTGTTTGGCCGCGTCTACCAGGTACGCGTGCAAGCAGACGCGCGTTTCCGAGCATTCGCCCACGATATCGGTCAGTTGAAAGCCCGCAGCACTACTGGCGAAATGGTTCCGCTCGACGCTTTGCTTCGAGTCAAGCAAACCTATGGGCCTGAAATGGTCGTGCGCTACAACGGCTTCACTGCCGCAGACCTCAATGGTGGACCGGCACCGGGGTATTCCAACAACCAGGCTCAAGCGGCGATCGAACGCATCGCCAAGCAAACCTTACCAGCAGGCATCAAGTTCGAATGGACAGATCTCGCTTACCAGCAGCAGTTGGCCGGTAACTCCGCCCTGTTGGTATTCCCGATCTGCGTGCTGTTGGTTTTTCTGGTGCTTGCCGCTCAATACGAGAGCCTGGCCTTGCCGATGGCGGTGATCATGATCGTACCGATGAGCATCTTGTCTGCGCTGTTAGGCGTCTGGCTGACGCAAGGCGACAACAACATTTTCACCCAGATAGGTCTGGTCGTGCTGGTTGGGCTGTCAGCCAAAAACGCCATCCTTATCGTCGAGTTCGCCCGCGAGCTCGAAATGCAGGGCCACAGCGTGGTGGATGCTGCGGTGCAAGCGAGCAGATTACGTCTACGGCCGATTCTGATGACATCGATGGCATTCATCATGGGCGTCGTGCCGATGGTGGTTGCTACCGGTCCAGGTTCAGAAATGCGCCATGCCATCGGCGTCAGCGTGTTCTTCGGCATGCTCGGCGTAACCGTGTTCGCCCTGTTGCTCACACCGCTGTTCTACGTCTTGCTGCGCAAACTGTCGGGCAATAAATCGCTGGTGACCGAGCATCACCGTCCCGCTCATATCGAGGTTTGATACACCATGAATCTTGCCGTTTCCATTCGGTGGCCTCAGCTGTCCATGGGTGCCCTTGCAGTTGCCATGGTGAGCGCCTGTCATTCGCTGGCGCCCGAATACGTGGTGCCTGCCACGCCCACACAGGCACATTACAAAGAGTCGAACGTCGACGATCAAGCTGGGTGGAAAACCGCACAGCCCGCAGACCAGTACCCACGGGGTCAATGGTGGAAGGTTTTTGCGGATTCTACCTTGGATGACCTGCAAGCCCGAGCGATGGCGGCCAACCAGGGTTTGAAGCAGGCATTCGCCAGGCTTCAGGAAGCCCGGGCCTATCATCAAGGTACCGAAGCGCGGCGTTTGCCAAGCGTGAGTACAGGCATCGGACCGTCACGTGAGCTCACCTCGCAGTCCTCGAATGACGTTGCCCAGTCGGCTAACACCTACTGGCGCGCACAGTTGAACATTGCCTACGAGGCAGACTTGTTTGGCCGCGTCAGTGACGCGATCAAAGCTTCCACCGCCGATGAACAGCAAAGTGCGGCGCTCTATCATTCTGTTTTGCTAGCCCTGCAGGCCGATGTAGCAGCGAACTACTATCAGCTTCGAACCCTGGATGCCCAGATAAGCATCTACCGCGATACCTTGAAGCTACGGGAAGACGCCTTGGCGTTTGCAACCAAGCGCAAGGACTCAGGGCAGGTCAGCGAAATGGACTGGATGCGTGCGCAAACCGAGCTCGCCTCCACGCGGGCCGGCGAATTGGCGCTGGTCAGAGCCCGCGCCGCACGAGAACACAACCTCGCGGTGCTCCTGGGGCAGGCGCCATCAGCCTTTGACTTCCCATTCATGCCCGTGCAGCCCTTAACGGTGGAAATACCCGTCGGCGTGCCATCAGCACTGCTGGAGCGGCGCCCAGACGTCGCGGCGGCAGAACGTGCCATGGCTGCTGCCAATGCACGGATCGGCGTCGCCAAGGCTGCGTATTTTCCTTCATTGACGCTGACTGGTACGGCAGGATACGAAAGCAACACCTTGGGAGAGTTGTTCCAAGGGTCCAGCAAAGCATTTCTGTTGGGGCCGTTGACCGGGACCGTGCTGAACCTGCCGCTGTTCGATGGAGGCAAGCGTGACGCAGACCTTGCCAACGCGCGGGCCGCTTACGACGAGCAAGCAGCCACTTATCAGCAAACCGTCCTCGACGCCTTGCGGGAGGTAGAGGATAACCTCGCCAACATCAGGTTGCTGCATCAACAAGTCCAAGCTCAGACCCAGGCAATCGAAGCGGCTCAAGGCACAAGCCGTATAGCCCAGGCTCAATATCAGGAAGGTGCAAGCGACTATTTGAATGTGATTGACGCAGATCGAACGACGTTGCAAACCAAGCAAGCATTGGCGGCACTGCAGGGCGAGCAGACCATCGCCACCGTCAGGCTAATCACCGCGCTAGGCGGCGGTTGGGCTACCTCTGCGGCTATTGAGCCTTGACCATTGCGGGTGCTTGCCTGCCCCAGTCAGACAAGCACCCGCTACACGCTGCCAAATTTTGATATTGCAAAATCCAGGAAGCTACGCAGCTTCGGGGGCATATGCTTGTCGGGAGCATACAGCGCGTGCAACGGCCGCGTAGGGGCACGGTAATCCGGTAGCAACTCGACCAGGCGCCCTGATTCGAGGTAGTCACTCACCAGTTCGACAGGCTGCAGCATCACGCCAAGCCCAGCCAAAGCGGCACATAGCAGCGGCTCTCCATGATCAGACACGAATCGGCTTTGCACGGGCACCTCTACCCTGCCCTCATCTCCTTCCAGAACCCAATGAGTACGCAGCTCTGTATGGGAAAAACCAAGACACTCATGATGGCGAAGATCATCGGGAGTGGACGGAGCGCCGTGTGCTTGCAGATAGTCGGGTGAGGCGCACATGACCAACTGGTAAGGCGCCAATACTCTCGCAATCAGCCCAGAATCGGCCAACCGACCGACACGAAAAATCACGTCGTAGCCCTCGTCGATAAGGTCGACTGCACGGTTTGAAAGGTTGAGTTCAATATTGACTTGAGGATAAGCCTTCATGAACTCGGGCAAGACCGGTGCCAGCGCATGCATGCCAAAACTCACCGGCGCATTGATCTTGAGTCGCCCGTTTGGCGAAGCAAGCGCGACCGCCGCCAGGTTTTCCGCCTCTTCCACATCATGAAGAATCAACTTGGCACGGGCATAGAACGACTGGCCAAAATCCGTCAGGCTGTGGGTCCTGGTGGTTCTGGTGAGCAACCGCACGCCGAGCCGCTCCTCCAGGGCGTTGACATGTTTACCCACCAATTGCGCAGACATGTGCAGCACCTTCCCCGCGGCGCTGAACGACCCTGTTTCAACTGCCTTTACGAAGGCCTGCATACTCGTGAAACGGTCCATACTGAAGACCTTACTGATAGTAACGAATGCGTTGGCGTGGTGACGCCGGTGATTATAGAGCCCCGCCCGCCGCTGCATAAGCAGCAGTGCACCCTTCTCACCGCGTAAAGCGGTGATGTTGACCAGAGTAGAAGCTGACTACGAGGATAAAATGAAACCGCCCCAAGGACTGGGGCGGCGTTGTGAGGGCATCTGAAGCTGTAACTCAAGCCTCGCGATAGGTCCCATTCTGCTTGGCCACATGGGTCGAGATGGCATCCATCAGTTCGGGGGATAAGCAGTCATAGGGCTCCAGGCCTATGCCTCGCAGTTGCTGGCGAATGCCTGCCATCTGCTGGGGAGGCGTCCCCGTCTCGATGACCGAGGAAACGAACGCCGCAAATGCCGGGGCCGACCAACCTGGTTCTTCAGAGAGCTCCGTATGCACAAAGTCCAGGCCATAAAAAGGGTGGCCCTTGTTCTCGATTCGACCGTACATGTGAACACCGCACTCGGTGCAGGCATGACGGCGAATGGTCGCAGCCTCATCGACAATTTTCAGCTTCTGACCATTGCTCAGAACGGTTACCGCATCACGTGGCGCGACCGCTATGACGGCAAACTTTGCGCCCGCCGGCTTCCAGCATTTGCTACAGCCACAGGCATGGTTATGCAGCGTGGGTGAGTCGACCCGCACCTCGACGGCGTCAGTAGCGCAGTGACACCGCAACACCCCGCCAGTGAAGCCTTGCAGGGCGGGCTGTATACCGTTATCCAGTGATGGATGAAGTTTTACATTGCTCACAGCATGACCCTCTTGTCCGTATATTCAGGGCAATCGAGCCCTATCAGTATTTGATGACGGTCCGGATGGATTTGCCTTCGTGCATCAGGTCAAACGCTTCATTGATGCGGTCCAGTGGCATCGTGTGGGTGACGAAGGGTGCCAGCTCAATTTCTCCGTTCATCGCATCTTCGACCATCTTGGGCAATTGGCTGCGGCCCTTGACGCCACCGAATGCCGAGCCCTTCCAGGTTCGCCCGGTTACCAGCTGGAACGGACGCGTCGAGATTTCCTGGCCGGCACCGGCGACGCCAATCACAATCGACTGGCCCCAACCGCGGTGAGCGCATTCAAGGGCAGATCTCATGACGTTGACATTGCCGATACATTCGAAGGAATGATCAACACCCCACCCCGTCATATCGATGATGACCTGCTGAATGGGTTGCTCATGGTCTTTCGGATTGACGCAATCGGTGGCACCAAAGGAGCGCGCAAGGTCGAATTTGGAGGGGTTGGTATCGATGGCAATGATGCGACCGGCTTTCGCCTGACGAGCGCCCTGGATAACGGCCAGGCCGATTCCGCCAAGGCCAAATACTGCAACCGTGTCCCCAGGCTGAACCTTCGCGGTGTTATGCACCGCACCAATGCCAGTGGTTACGCCGCATCCCAACAGGCAGACATGCTCGTGATTGGCTTCAGGGTTGATCTTGGCTACTGAGACTTCGGCCACCACCGTGTATTCACTGAAGGTTGAGCATCCCATGTAGTGGTACAGCGGCTGCCCCCGATAGGAAAAACGCGTGGTGCCATCGGGCATCACCCCCTTGCCTTGGGTGGCGCGCACTGCGACACACAGATTGGTCTTACCCGATTTGCAGAACAGGCACTCGCCGCACTCGGCCGTGTACAAAGGGATGACATGGTCGCCTGGCTTCAGGCTTGTAACCCCTTCACCCACTTCTACAACGACGCCTGCACCTTCGTGCCCGAGCACGACTGGAAAAAGACCTTCAGGGTCATCACCGGACAGCGTGAAGGCATCGGTGTGACATACGCCGGTATCGGTGATCCTGATGAGCACCTCGCCTGCACGAGGTGGCGCAACATCGATTTCGACGATCTCAAGCGGTTTACCGGGTGCGAATGCTACTGCAGCGCGAGATTTCATAATATCTCCCTATTGGGTTTGAGGTATTGGGCCAGACATCAGCGGGAGCCTGGTTACTAGGGGGGAGTATATACAGGTACCCCCAGGGAGTATATTTCCGAGTACCAGCGATAAAGGGTTCGAAGCCGTGGCACTCACGCGCCTTTCATTCAGACGCTTTCCCGTCGATCTCAGCTAAATCATTGGATTTCACGAAAAATGCTGCAATTTCATGCACAACCCGTTAAGCATAGATGAGGCCGAAAGCACCAGAATGCAGGAAACGTTTTTACAGTCGAACCGTTTTGTTTCGAGTCCCCCAAGGCGGCATTCTTGTCGCGTTGCCTTAACGCCGCATGCTCGAGCAGCGTTATACTCCTCCCCACTATCCGCCTGACGTGATGTTCATTTTTTGAGGAGCGCATATGCCCCATTCACCTACCGAAAAAAAACGCGTGCTCGCCAGAGTGCGAAGGGTCCGTGGACAACTGGATGCGCTGGAAACAGCGTTGACCGAGGGTGCCGATTGTGGACCCGTCCTACAGCAGATCGCGGCGATCCGTGGTGCGGTTAACGGTTTGATGGCCGGGGTGCTGGAAAGCCATCTACGTGAACAATTCATCAGTGGTAGCGAAGATGGCAGCGCAGCGCACGATGGGGCGATCGAAGAGGTTGTGACGCTGGTACGCACCTACCTCAAATAACGCTTCAAGGCGCTTGAGGTCCCTCTGCAGACCGGAATTTTCTTCAACACAGTGGAATGTTTTTTCAATACGTACGGAGCGTGTGCGCACCATCATCAAGCCTCATTACAACAATAACGAGGTGACAAGCCGTGGTGAATGCCGAGCAATCCCTATTGGCAACTGATGGACCTGCCGCCGCGCTGTTTCAGCCGGGGCGTATTGGACGGATGCACTTGCGAAACCGCGTCGTTCAAGCGCCAATTTTCACCCAGTTCGCGAGCACATTTGGCGAAGTGGACGACAAACTGATCGAATACCACCGCGCCCGGGCTCGTGGTGGCGTCGGGTTGATAATCACCGAGAACACGTCCATCGACTGGGACGTCGGGCGTACGGTAGGGCATCCGATTCGCATCGATCATGATCGGTTCATCGGCGGGTTAAGCAACCTGGTCGATGCTGTCCATGGTGAAGGCGCAAAGATTGCCGTCCAGCTCCACCATACAGGCCGGCAAAACTCTCAGGGCAACACCGAACATAATGAACCGCCCATCGCGCCGACTGCGGGCATAACCAGTGCCTTTGGCTCACCTCCGCGGGCCATCGAAGCGCATGAAATACCTGGCCTCATCGACAAGTATGTGCAGGGAGCCCGGCGCGCGGTGGCGGCAGGCTTCGATGCCATCGAATTTCATGGCGCACATGGTTACCTGCTGGGCCAATTTCTTTCACCCTTCACCAACAAACGGACCGATCAATGGGGGGGTTCCCTGGAGAATCGTGCGCGTTTCGCCTTGGAGGTCGTGCGCGCAGTGCGAGCACAGGTGGGGCCTGACTTTCCCCTGCTCTATCGCCTGAGTGTCACCGAACCCTACGAGGGCGGTTTGTCCCTGGAGGATGGGCTTGCCTTCTGCAAGATGCTCGAGCCGTATGTCGACGCCTTGGATGTCAGTGCCGGCAACTACGACACCGCAATGGTTCTGCTCCCGATGGGTGCACCCGGTTCATTGGTCAACTACGCCAAGGCCGTGAAGCAACGCGTGTCGTTGCCGGTAATCGGAGTTGGCCGTCTCACTTGGCTGCTGGAAGACATGGCAGCGGCCATCGACAACAATGAGCTCGATTTCGTCGCGCTCGGCCGTGCTGGCCTTGCAGACCCTGATACGGTCATCAAGACCAGGCGTGGTGAACCCGAAAGCGTGCGCCGCTGCATCGCCGTCAACGAGTGCATCTCACGCTGGATGTTCAACGGCAAGGGCACGCAGTGTGTGATCAACCCCACGCTCGGCGAGGAGCGTCGTGCTCAACTGGCCCGACGACCGGCAGCCGTCACGCAGCGCGTACTCGTGGTCGGCGCTGGCCCAGCTGGCTGCGAGGCTGCAATATTGGCCGCACAACGCGGGCATCAGGTGGTCTTGCTCGAACGCCGCAACCGAGTGGGCGGGCAACTCCATGCATGGGCCGCGGCAAGCCCCTTCAGGCAAGAAATCCTGAACATGATCACCTTCTATGAAACCGAGCTGGGCAAGGCCGGTGTCGAAGTTCGCCTCAATGCTGTTGCCGATGAGGTCGTGCCCGCTGAATGGGACCATGTATTACTGGCCACTGGCACTGCACCTGCAACGGGGCCGATAGACGTGGTCGACATGCTCGCTGATAACGCTGTGCCAGCCGCCCTTGAGCTGATCGTTTACGGTGAGACTGAGACGGCAATGTATGCAGCTATCTGGCTCGCCGAGAATCAGAAGAAGGTCACGCTGGTTTCACCCTCCGATAAAGTCGGGGTGGATTCCAACGACATGCAGCGAGATCACCTGGAGTCGGTGCTCAAGCAACTCGGTGTTTCGATCGCGCTCAATGGCAAGCCACCTGAAGCAGGTACTGTGGTAATGGCAACTGCGCGTCAACCGTCAACGGCCCATGCTGCGTTGGAACGTTACTTGAACGTTCAGCCCATTGGTACACGTTTACGGGGGGGCCGTATGTATGAGGCGACACAATCAGGCTTCTGGGCCGCAGCCAAACTGGGAGAACTGCAATGACAGTACGTGCAATCGAGCATGTGGGAATCACGGTACCCGACATGGAGCAGGCCACACGCTTTTTCTGCGAGGCATTCGGTGCCCAGGTGATCTACGACATGCTGGACCAGCCTCTGGGCGGCCCGGAGGTCGAAGCAGGGCTCGGCGTGCCCGCTGGCTCTGTGATACAGGCGATACGCATGCTGCGCCTTGGCAACGGCCCTAATCTTGAATTGTTCACTTACGCAGGTGTTGAACAAGCACCGCCGGTGCGGCCAAGTGACTTCGGCATCCAGCACTTCTGTATTTACGTGGATGATATCGATGCAGCAGCTGATCGGCTGCTGCAGGCAGGCGGTAAATTACTCAGCCAGCCTGGCAACCTTCCAGGTGGAGACGCAGGTGAAGGTAATCGCTATGTGTATACCCGCACCCCCTGGGGCAGCACGATCGAACTAGTCACTTACCCGTCCCACCAGCGCTACGAAGACCGCACTGGTCTTCGTCGCTGGCGCCCCTCTCCCACGCTGCCAGGCGATAACGACGTTCAGACGTCATAAGCCAACCCCTGCGCTCGAATCCCTCAGCCGAGCTGGCGATGACTTCGAGCGCATTTCCCCTGCCTTGGCCCTGCCCTTCTGCCATGAAACGTTTATGATAGATCCAGTCTTTGTTCCACGGACTGCCCAATTACTCGAGGCTGCCTGCCCCACGCTCCACATTCATATAAGAAAAGGAGTTGTGATGAACCCTGTCCTGCTTACCCCCAAGCGCATGCTTGAAGTCATACCTGGCGAGGTGACGGTCGAAGGCACCGTTGACCTGGTACCCGATCATTGCATGTCACTGCGTGGCTATCGCTTTCTGGAAACCGAAGTGTTCATCCCCTCCATGCGCGATTACCAATTGGTGCGCTGGAAACAGGGAACCCCGCGCCTTGGATTCTGCGATGGGCACTGCTGGCAAGTAGCTCAGGCCGCGCCCGGGGACATTACGCTGTTGGCCCGCGCAGAGCCTTCACGGTGGTTCTGGGCAAATGACATCGAAGTGAGTCATGTCTACATTTCCCAATCGGTCATGGCCAAAGTGGCCCAGGAACTGTTTCAGCGAGAGATAGACGGCATCTTCATCGATCATTGCCCGGTGGTGCGGGATACTGAACTGTCCGGATTGATCGAAGCCTATGAACGCGAGTGCCTGTCCGACCAGCCAGGACACGCACTCTACACGCAAACCCTGGAAATCCAGATTTGCATTCACCTGCTCAGGCGCTATGGCGGCGCCGCCATAAAGCGCAGTGAGCAGGGAGCACGACTTCCTGCCCACACACGTCACCAGCTACAAGACTACATCGACGCCAATCTATCCTCTGCGCTGACCATCAAGGACCTGGCAAAGGTGGCCGGCTTCAGTGCATCGCAGTTCATTCGGGTTTTCACCACGGAATTCGGAACACCGCCACATCGGTTCGTTCAGGCCAGAAGGCTGAAGAAGGCCGAACGGTTGCTCAGCCAATGGGCCGACATCCCGCTCAAGGCCGTCGCAATGGAGTGCGGATTTTCAGACCAAAGCCATATGACCAGGTTGTTCAAAGAGAAGCTTTCGATGACGCCTAAACAATACAGAGGACAGACTTCGCTATTAGGGCGAGTGGATGGCGAAAATCGCCACTAGCATGCCGGTGAAGTTTTGTACCGGCAAAAAAAAGAGCCGTCCATACCCGCACGATATGGACGACTCAAACAACCAAAGCAACGGTGTCAGAGAAAAACTTAGAAGGGATAAGGCTGGCCGGATGGCTCCACTGTGACCCATTTCACTTCAGTGAACTCTTCGATCACTGCACTGCCATCGAAGCGGCCGTAACCGCTTTTCTTCATGCCGCCGTAAGGCGCCTGCGGCTCGTTTTGCACGGTCGCACCATTGATATGAACACAGCCAGCATCGAGTCGGCTGGCAAGGCCGAGGGCCTTGGTAACGTCACGACTGAAGATCGAAGAGGAAAGGCCGTAGGCTGTGTCATTGGCCACCGCCAAAGCCTGCTCCGCGCCTTTCACCCTGACGATGGTAGTCACCGGGCCAAAGGTTTCTTCATCGTAAATGGCCATCTCTCGGGTCACGCAGTCGACCAAAGTCGGGCCCATCAATGCAGTCTCTGCGAGCCCACCGGTGACAATTTTTGCCCCCTTGTTAACAGCATCGTCCAGCAGATGATTGATCCGCTGCACAGAACCTTGGCCGATCATGGGGCCGATCACACAACCCGGAGATTTCGCAGGCAACCCGGACTCGAGTGCGTTGACGCGCTCGGCAAAGCGAGCGACGAACGCATCGGCAACCGCCTCGTCCACCACGAAACGCTCGGTGGACATGCAAATCTGCCCTTGATACAAAAATGCACCGAACACTGCTGCGTTTACAGCGCCCTCGATATCAGCGTCGTCCAACACGATGAATGGCGCCTTGCCTCCCAATTCAAGCAGGCAGCGCTTCAGATGGCTCGCGCACGTTTGCGCGATCATGCGGCCAACCTTGGTTGAGCCGGTGAAATTGACGCGCCGTACAGTGCCATGGGCAACCAGGGCTTCGGTGACCGCCGCAGCATCTTCAGGAGCACTGATCAGGAAGTTCAGAACACCCGCCGGCAAACCCGCTTCGTAAAATGCTTCGGCCAACAACGCGTGAGTGCGCGGACTGCTCTCGGACCCCTTGAAGATCACGGTGTTACCGCATGCCAGCGGATACGCGATTGCCCGCGCGCCCAGAATCACAGGGCCGTTCCAAGGCACGATGGACAGCACCGTACCGACCGGTTGGCGCAGTGTCATGGACAGCGCGCCCGGCTTGTCGGTGGGTATGGTTTCACCCTTGATCTGCGTGGTCATGGCCGCAGCTTCACGCAGCAGGTTTGCCGATGCGCCGACATTGAACTGCGCCCACAGTTGCGAAGCGCCGATTTCTTCAGCCATCGCAGTGCAGAAGTCTGCCATCTTGGCCTCCAGCGCATCGGCGGCTGCTAACAGAATACGACGACGCTCGGTCGGCCCTGTACCAGACCAGGTCTGGAACGCGCGCTCTGACGACTGGGCTGCACGCAATGCGTCTTCCACACTGCACGCGGCACCAACGCTGACGGCATGCGAGCTGAGGGGATCAATGCGCTCGAACGTTTTACCGTCGGAAGCCGATTGCTTCTGGTTATCAATCACCAGTTGTACGGTCATGATGGGTACCTCTAAGTTGCAAAAATAAAAATCAGCCTGGCGTTATTGCGGCATACGCAGGATTGGCTTGATGGTCACGCCGCGCTCGCTATCAGCCATGGCTTCGTTTACCTGGTCGAATTCGTAGAACTTGCAAAGCTTGTCGAACGGGAACCGACCTTGCAGGTAGAGATCCACGAGCTTGGGAATGAAAGCGTTGGCTACCACATCACCTTGGACGATACCCATGATGCGTTTGCCAGGGATCATCACGTCGTTGATGTTGAACGCGACTTCCGTGCCGAATTTGGTCGCACCCACGATGCCGCAGGTACCTAGCGTGGCCAAGGCATCGATGGCCTGGCGCAGTACCTCCGCGCGCCCGGAGCACTCCAGGCTGTAATTGGCACCGCCTGCGGTAATTTGCTGAATCCGCTTGACGGGATTCTCATCGCGGCTGTTGATCACGTGGGTCGCGCCGAGCTCCAGCGCCAGCTCTAGCCGGCTTGGGGTGACATCTACCGCGATGATGGTGGTTGCACCGGCAACCCGCGCTGCCATGACTGCGGCCAGCCCTACAGCGCCGGCACCGAAGGCGACAAAGCTGGAGCCGGCCTCGACCTTCAGAGCGTTCAGTACCGAACCTGCACCGGTCTGGATGCCGCACCCCAGCGGCCCCAGCAACTCCAAAGGAGCTTCTTTAGCGACTTTGACCACATTGCGTTCGTTGGCGATGGCATAGGTCGAGAAGGATGACTGGCCAAAGAAATGATCGTGTATCGGCGCGTGCGACTCGCAACTGCAGCTTGACGCACTGCCATCCAGGCGACCGCCACCAAAGTTCAGTGGGTGCATGTGAGTGCAGTGCGCCGGGTGCCCTGTCTCGCACGGCAGGCACAGGCCGCATGACATGTAGGTCATCACCACATGATCACCCGGTTTGACGGTGGTTACTGCAGAACCCACCGCATCCACTACCCCTGCCCCCTCGTGGCCGAGAATGATCGGCATGGGCGTGGGGAACAATTGATCGCGTACAACCATGTCGGTGTGACAGACCCCCGATGCCACAACACGCACACGTACTTCCGTGGGGCGTGGGGCTTCAAGCAACACATCTTCGACCTTCAGCGCAGCACCCGACTCACGCAGGACTGCTGCCTGTATACGCATCTTCTGCACATTATCGTGTGACATTTGCTTCTCCTCGAATCTCTCAATAGCCGGCGGCGCGCATCATGCGGATTGCAGGGCACGTGGTCGCTGGCTGCGCTCGGTCGCTTTCTGGCTCACGGCCGGGCGCAGGCAAAAATCGAAGGTCATTTCGGCGAAGCGCCCTTCCACCCCTCGTGCTTTCGAGCGGTCAGCGTCGTCGACGAACTGGATATCGCCAATCAGGCCGTCACGCGTTGCGTAGGCGAAGTCATCCCACAGGTACTTGTCGTTGGACAGATTGATCTGAGTCGTCAGGTGCTCGTGCCCGGGCGCCGAGATGAAGAAATGCACGTGCGCCGGGCGCTGCCCGTGGCGGCCAAGCGCATTCAGGCATTCCTGAGTAGGGCCGGCTGGGTTGCAGCCGTACCCGGACGGTACGATGCTGCGCGCCCGATAGCGCCCTTGATCATCGGTAATGATCCGGCGGCGCAGGTTGTATTCGGACTGACTCTTGTCGAAGTAGGAGTAGTTCCCTTCTGTGTTGGCTTGCCAAAGATCGACGATTGCCCCTGCGATCGGCTTGCCCTGCAAGTCCACCACCTGCCCCTCCAGGAACATGACAGTCGCGCGGTCATCCTCGGTGCCATCATCCATGCGCGCGAATCCCTCGCACAGAGGGGCTCCCGCCACGTAGAGCGGGCCCTCAATGGTGCGCGGCGTACCGCCAGTGCGCCCCACGGCCTCATCTTTAGCGTCGGCCAGCAGATCGAGGAAGTGTTCGATGCCCAGGCCGGCGACGAGCAAGCCAGCTTCATTCTTGGCACCCAGGCGGTTCAGGTAGTCGACCGCGTTCCAGAATTCGTTTTCAGTGATTTCAAGATCTTCGATCAGTCGCGCGGCGTCCTGCAATACGCGCAGGATGATCTGCTTACAGCGAGCGTCGCCTTTGTCTTGACCGAAGCCTGCGGCCTCGCGGAAAAAAGCTTGGATCTCAGGCAGGTTGGAAATAGTGATCGCCATGGTGATGCCACCTTCTTATATGTGTTCTGAGCGAGGCAAGGCGCCAGGCGCCCTGCTCAATCTATAAAGTCGAATCAGGCCGCTTGCGCGCGCAGGCCCAACAATTCGCGAGCCTGCAGCAGGTCTTCCTGCATATCGTGGTTCCACAACCAGTCGAAGCGTTCAGCCAGCACTTTGCCAAGCCGCTCCTCGTCCGCCAGTACGGCCGGATCACGGAATTCGTAGAGTTCGCCCGCTTCAAACGACGTGCGCTGAACACGGCAGGCACGTGGGCGGCGGACCGCGTCGTATGCGTCAAGTACAGCCTGTGGGCGCTTATCCAGCACTTTCGGGTCTTCCAGCAAACGGGCCAGCAGCCAGGCATCCTCCAGCCCTTGCCCGGCACCGGCACCCTGGTGCGGCAACATGGCATGTGCAGCATCGCCGATCAGGCCAACACGCCCGTGAACGTAACCCGGAAGCTCTGCAAGATCATGCAGCGCCCACAACGACGGAGTCGGAATGCATTCAAGGAGTACCTGAGCAGCATCGTCCCAGCCTTCGAACGCGGCCAGCATCTCGGCCTGCGTAGCATTGCGCACCCATGGGGTGTCGCTCGGCCATACCGGGTTGGGTTGACTACGATCGGAGATGAACGCAACGACGTTGATCAAGCGGCCCTGCTTAACGGGGAACGTCAGGATGTGGCCATCGAGCCCCAGATACATCTGAGGAACGTCGATCAGGTGCTCGTCGACGCCACGTGCGCGGTAGGCTTCGCGCAACTGCTGGCTGTCGATCAGCCCGCGGTAGGCACAGGTGCCGCTGAATCGTGGCGAAGCCAGGGGCTGGTTCAAGCCTTGCAGTACATGGTCGCGGATCGATGACTTGATGCCATCGGCACCGATCAGCAAATCGCAACGATGCTCGCTACCATCGGTGAAGGTGACTCGAACCTGTTCGCCATCCTGCTCGACGCGCTGTGCTCGTTTCCCGAACTGGGCAATACCTTCGGGCAACTGGCTAGCGAGGGCGTCGAGAAAGTCGGCACGGTGCACCGACGACTGCCCTACACCTTCGGCAACGCTGCAACCGAGGTATTTTGCATCACGCCCATTGCGCCATTCGAACCAGATGTCCTGCCAAGGGGCAGGGTTGCTGTCGGCGATCTTGCCGTAAGGTTCGGCGATGCCGAGACCCGCGATGGCACGCACGGCGTTGGCGCCAAAGGACACGCCGGCGCCTACCTCACCGAAAGCGGGAGCGGCTTCGAACAGCTGCACATTCAGATGGGCATGACGGCACAAGTCCAGTGCCAGAGCCACGCCAGCGATACCACCACCGATAATCGAAACGTTCAGAGCAGAAGTAGAATTTTGCATAGCAAAGTACCCTTGGGGCTGATTGTTATTGGTGTTACCGGATCATTACCGTTGCACCGCCATTGATAAATACCGTCAAACCCATAAACAACATCACAGCCATGAATATTGGTCGTCAGCCGTCAGGACACAGTTTGTGGACTGATCTGTACGGGCGGGATTTCCTTGCGACGCTTCAGGAATACCAGTATCGCGGCGGCACCTATGACGCCGGGGATGGCAAAAAACAGGAAGCTGGCTTGTAGCGGCAAGCTGGAGCCATGCAATACACCGCCCAGTACCGGCCCGATAATTGCGCCAGTGCGCCCTATTCCCATTGCCCAGCCCAGCCCTGTGGACCGCACGTGGGGCGGGTAATACTGCACAGCGCAAGCATTGGCGAGGATCTGCGTGCCGATGGTGCAAGCGCCGGCAATAGCTATCAGCAGATAGAGCACGGCCAATGGCGCTTTGATTGCCAGCAGGCTCAATGACAACGCTCCGCAGGCGAAGAACAACAGCAACACCCTGGCGATGCCCACCCGGTCGCCGAGCCAGCCACCCGCGATGGCGCCTAAAATGGCACCACCATTGAGCACCAGCAGAAACGCCAGACTGGAATTGAGCCCATACCCTGCACTGCTCATGATCTTGGGCAACCATGAGCTCAGCGCATAAACCATCAACAGGCAACAGAAGAACGCCACCCACAGGGCCAAGGTGCTGATCAAGCGGCCATCGCGAAAAAGCTCACCGATCGAAGCCGTGGCCCCCCGCGAAACCGCATGGACCAGTTGATCATCAGCTTCTGGCAGATAGCTTGGCGTGGTTAGGGCCAATACGGATTTGGCCTGCTCGATCTGGCCGCTGCGCAGCAGGAAGTCCATCGACTCTGGCAACTGGCGAAGCAGCAGCGGGAGCATCAGCAGCGGGATCAAGGCCACATAGAACACCGCTTGCCAGCCCCACTGGGGAATGAACAGCATCCCCAGCCCGGCAGATAACATCCCGCCCAGCGAATACCCGCTGAACATGATTGCAACCAGGATGCTGCGTGATTTCTTCGGGGCGTATTCATTCATCAGGGCGACGACATTCGGCATCACGCCGCCGATTCCCAGGCCCGCGATGAAGCGGCACAGCGCAAAGATTTCAGGGCTGGAGGCAAAACCGTTCAACGCGGTGACGCCGCTAAACAGCAGCACACAGATCATGATGGTCTTGCGACGGCCGATCCGGTCCGAGATCGACCCGAAGAACAAGGCGCCCAGCATCATCCCGACCAGTGCACAGCTTCCCAATGCGCCAGCCTGCAGCGAGCTGAGTCCCCATTCGGTCATGAGTGACGGCAACACTACACCGTAGATAACCAGGTCGTAGCCGTCGAAGATGATGATCAGCGCGCACCAGACCAGAACTCGCGCATGAAAGGCATTGAAACGTGCCCCGTCGATCAGGGCCGAAACGTCGATTGTTCGCATGGCATTGCTCATTCTTGTAATTGTTATGGTGGGTTGCACACCCTTTTTGCGCCCCTCAACCGTTGGCGTGCATGCCAACAGCCTGTGAGGCGCTTGGGGTCATCATGACCAAGCCGGCAGAGGTCTCACATGCCGCAAAACGAATACCGAGTATTTCCATCCTGAATATTGGTTACCGCTTCACACAGCGGAAGCCGATATGGGAACTGGTGGTATCCGTCGCCTGGGGTGAGCGTGCCGGGGGTCGGTAGCGCTGACAGTAATTGGGGGCGCAGAGGTGCGAACCGCCCTTAAGCACTTTCATCTGCGCCGCGCTCCTTGCATTCGCGCAACAAGATTTGCGCGGGCTCGCATGCGATGGCTGGAATACGGTGGTGGTCCACTCCCACACGTTGCCAATCATGTCGTACAGCCCATACCCGTTCGCTGGGAACGCGCCCACGGGTGAGGTACGGCTGTAGCCATCGGTTTGCAGGTTTTCGGCCGGGAAACTGCCCTGCCAGGTGTTGGCCATGTGCTTGCCCTCTGGCGCCAGATGGTGCCCCCAGACAAACTCGCCTTGCTGAGTGCCGCCCCAGGCGGCGTACTCCCATTCAGGCTCCCCAGGCAGGTCACAACCTGCCCATTGCGCATAGGCCAAAGCATCCTCCAGGCCCACATGCACGACAGGATGCTGAGCCATCCCCTGCAGATCCGACCCTGGCCCAAGCGGATGGCGCCAGTCGGCACCCGGCACCAGCGCCCACCATCGGCTCACATCATCCAGTGACACAGCCCCCGATGGCGGTGTGAATACCAGCGACGCGGGCCGCAGGTGCGCCTGGGCCACTCCAGGATAGTCCCGTGGATCAAGGGGGCGCTCGGCCTGCGTGACGTAGCCTGTTCGGGCGACGAACCTGGCGAACATTGCATTGGTGACGGGCGTACTCTGGATCCAGAAGCCTGCCACCTCCTCCCAATGCGCCGGTGCTTCCTCGGGGTAATGGCTGTCCGAGCCCATGAGGAAGCGACCAGGCTCGATCCACACCCAGTCAGCCTCTTGCTGCTCAGGTTCAAAGCGGCTGTTTGTCGGCAGTTTCATAGTGCTTTATCTCGTTCCCGAAACGGATTTTCTTGGCCAACTGCTCATCCCAGTTGATGCCGTTGCGGGCTTGGCATTCCTGCCACTGGCTCAGCATCTTTTGAGTGACCTGCGGATGTTGAACGGCCAGGTCGAGTCTTTCGGTCGGGTCCTTGCGGATATCGAACAACTCCCATTTACCAGGCCCCCAAGGCGTGTTGCTGAACGTCATCTTCCAGTCGCCTTGCAGCAGCGATACGCGACCGAACAACTCGGTGCACTGCAATTGATCGGCCGGGTGGACAGCCGGGTGCGCGCCCTTGAGGAATGCCACCGCCGAGGTGCCTTGCATCTTCTCGATGGCACTGTCACGAACGGCGGGATGCTCCACCTTGGCCAGCTCCAGGAAGGTGGGTGCCAGGTCCTTCACGCTGACGTAAGCATCAGAGATTTCACCGTGGCGCATGCCCGGTCCGGCAATGAACGCGGCAGTGCGAATGCCGCCTTCGTATGTGAAGGCTTTATACATCCTGAAGGGTGTGGAGCTCACGCGAGCCCAGTTGGGTCCATAACCGGCGAACGACCCTGGCTTGCCAATGTTCTCGAGCGAGTTGTCAAAGTTATCGGCGATCCACTTGGCGTTATTGGGTGTGACATCCTCAGGGTTGCTGCCCTCCGCGCCGTTGTCCGAGAAGAATACGAACACGGTATTGTCATATTGCCCCGTTGCCTTCAGATGCTTGACCAACTTACCGACATTGTCGTCAAGGTTGGTGATCATGGCCGCGTATATTTCCATCCTGCGCGCCTCGAGCGCTCGCTCGCGGGGCGACAATTGCTCCCAGGTTGGCCATACACCAGGGCCTGGGTTGATTTGTACATCCGCGGCCACCAGCCCCATTGCTTTCATCCGCTTGAGGCGCGCCTCGGCAACATTTACATAGCCTTTATCGTAGAACCCGCGATAGCGCTCCAGATAGGCTGTGGGTACCTGCAACGGCCAGTGAGGCGCGGTATACGCCAGATAGGCGAAGAAAGGTTTGCCGGTGGAGGCGCCAATCTGCTCGATAGCCGTATGGGTGAAATAGTCTGACGAGAAACCGAAGTCTTTCGGAAGATCAATGTTTTCGCCATTGAGGCGATAGGTTGCCTTGGGGTTGCGGTCAGTGGTGCCACCTTGCGTGAAGTGATCAGCGGATCCTTCGATCAAGGCAAATGATTGGTCGAAGCCACGGGCCTTGGGGCTGAGCTCCGGCGTTTTGCCCAGATGCCACTTGCCAACCATCAGGGTGCGGTAGCCATTGGCCTGAAGCAGCTTGGGGAAGGCGACCACCCGATCAGTCAGATACCCTTCGTAACCACGCTTGCCGACCTGCTCAGGTAACACCAGCTCAGCCATGGTTCCAACCCCGGCGATATGATTGTCAGTGCCACTCATGAGCATGGATCGGGTGGGCGAACACGTGGGGGCGGTATGGTAATTGCTCAACGTCACCCCTTGCCGTGCAATGGCGTCGAGGTTGGGTGTCTGAATCTCGCTGCCAAAAGCACTCAAATCCGAGTAGCCCATATCGTCCGCGACGATCAGCACGATGTTGGGGCGGCTGGTCTTGTCTATCGAAGCGGCGTGGGCACCAGGTTGCGACAGCCAGCTCAAGCCAGCAGCCAAGGCAGCAGCACAGATCAGGTTCGGTTTACGCATATCAAACATCGCGAACTCCATTGTTATTGTTTGACGACGCCAGCTGGCGGATCAGAAAACGAATTGGGTGTAGACGCCGAAGTAATCGCTGTCCTTGCCGCCGATATCTTCCAGGGCCTCCCCCGCCTGCACATGCGTGTACATCGCGTGAACCGTGGTGAAACGGTTGATACGCCAGTCGAGCATGATGTTGGTATTGGTCGCGACGTGCCGCGCGTTGCCTTGGTTAGCCGCGTATGGCGCACTGGTGGGGAGGTAGTAGATGCCATCATCCGTACTTTGACGCATGAGGTAGTCGACGTTCATTTCAAGCTTGAGGTCCTGGGAAAACTTGACCGATGCCACCGGCGCGATGTTGATCATGTTGGTCGCGGTGAACCAGTTGGCATCCGTATAAACCAGGCCTGATGCCAATGCGGGGGCCACGAAGTCGCCGAGGGTGTTGTCGTTCGGATCATCGTCGCCACTGAATGCGTTGGCTCGAAACCCCAGGCGGGGCGTCAGTGCAACATCATTGAAGGTATACCCGCCTTGCGTCATCAGCCCCCAGGCGCGGATGCTTTGACCGCCGCTGGTCCCACCCTGGGCCACGGCCTCGATGTCGTAATCCCAGGAGGATGACTGGCGGTACAGGCGAACCCCGTAGCTGTTGCGCCGCTCATTGCCGGAAACACTGGTGTACACCGCGTTATCTCGGCCGTAGGTGTATGCGAACACATCGACATTGCTGTCCAGCGGATGCCATACCCCAGTGCCATAAATCCCCGAGAAATCTTGCGCCTTGTCGCGCTGGTCATCGAATTTCAAAGGGTCGATCTGGGTCGGGCTGACCGAGAATAGCTCCCATCGGGTCTTGGCCGGCGTTAGCCAGGACAGTTTGATACCGTCGTAGGTGTAGCGCACGTTGGCGCCTTCGCGCAGCCCGGCAAGGCGTACGCTGCCCATCGGCATGACGAACCGACCGCCACGCAGCGAAGCTATGCCATAGGCGTCATCACCTGCGGTGTACTCGACGAACATCTGCTGGATATCGGTCTTGTCTCGATTGAAACGGCTTACACGCTCGGAAAAGAATTCGCGGTTGTCGCCCAGCTCGGTGAACACACGCAAGCCATTGCTCAGATTCAGATCTGCACTGAGCCTGAGGCGCTGTTGCAGCATGCTGTTCGGGTTTGAACGGCCACCAACCCCAAGCAGCGCGTGCTGATAGTCCTGGTACTGGTAGCGAATTTCACCACCAATGGAGAGGTAGTCACGGGCATCGCCGGACAGGGGGATGTATCGGATTGAACCGAGAAAATCCTTGCTGCGGATAGCCTCGTCCGCCAGGTATATCGGGTTGTCCGCCCATGCAATCGTTGCAGCAGGCGGTAATTTGAGCTCGTTTTTACCCTGCGCGAACGCCAGGGATGCTGAGCTGAGCAAGCATGAATACAGCAAGGGCTTGGATACGCTTTTCATGTGCAGCCTTTTTATTTTTGTTTTTTGATTAAGGAGCTGAATCCTTTCTACGCCGACACCTGCGTAATCCTTCGCATCGGCCAAGGGGGAGGCAGGGTATCCAGCCATGAGGGCTGTACCGCCATTCACTTGCCCTGCTTTATGCCTGCGGCGCACGTCGCGGAAACACTCGCGGTAAGGTTCGCCATAAAGGGATCAATACTCATCGAATCTTGTTTCGTGTAGCGTAGGATCGACCCGTTGTATTCATTGAGTCCAATATCCTTTCCATCTCGAACCATGCTCAGGAGGTATTGTGGAGCTCAGGCATATTCGCTATTTTCAGGCCGTTGCGCAGACACTGAATTTCACGCGTGCTGCAGAGCGCCTGAACATCGCCCAGCCACCCCTGAGTCGGCAGATTCAACAGTTGGAAGAGCATTTGGGCGCAACATTGCTGGAACGCAGTCGACCGCTGCAGTTGACCGAAGCCGGCCGCTTTTTCTATGAGCAGAGCGACACCTTGCTCAAACAGCTTGAGCAGCTATGCGAAAACACTCGGCGCATAGGCCAAGGTCAACGCCAATGGCTTGGCATAGGCTTCGCGCCGTCAACGCTGTATGCCGTGCTGCCGGAACTGATTCGAGAACTTCGGCGCGATGCAGACCTGGAACTGGGGCTGCAAGAGATGACCACGTTGCAGCAGATCGAGGCGCTCAAGAGCGGCCGCATCGATATTGGCTTTGGCCGAATTCATTTCGACGACGCGGCTATCTATCAGGAAGTGTTGCGTGAGGACCCATTGGTGGCGGTATTGCCTGTTGGGCATCCCTTGATAGGCCAGCCGATATCGCTGGAACGTTTGTCAAAGGAACGCTTTGTACTTTACCCGGCCAACCCTCGGCCCAGTTACGCCGACCATGTGCTGGCGCTGTTCGCCAACCATGGCATGGGCATACAGGTATCCCAATGGGCCAACGAGTTGCAGACCGCCTTGGGTCTTGTCGCGGCAGGGCTTGGCATTACCCTCGTTCCCGCCTCGGTCCAGCAGCAGCATCGCGCTGACTTGACCTACGCACGGCTGGAAGAAAGCGAGGCCGTCTCCCCGATCATTCTCAGTCGTCGAGCCAATGACATCAGCCCGATTACACAGCGTTGCCTGGCAATCATCTCGACCATCAATCGATAAGTTCTGAAGAGGCATCATGGAATTACGCGACCTGGACCTGAACCTGCTACTGGTGTTCAACCAGCTGCTGATCGACCGCAAGGTGTCCACCGCAGCAGAAAACCTTGACCTGACCCAGCCTGCGATGAGCAATGCACTCAAACGGCTGCGCACGGCGCTGCAAGATGAGCTGTTCGTTCGCACCTATCAGGGTATGGAGCCCACGCCCTATGCGCTGCAGTTGGCTGAACCGGTCACACTCGCCATTCAGACGCTGCGAGATGCACTGGGTCGACAGGATATTTTCGACCCCCTCACGTGCAATCGGCGCTTCACCATGGCCATGACCGACATCGGCGAAATCTACTTCATGCCTAAACTGATGGACGCTTTGGCGGAGCTCGCACCAGGCTGCACTATCAGCACACTGCGCAATACCGCAGATACCTTGGCCGAAGGTTTGCAAAACGGCACCATCGACTTGGCCGTCGGCCTGCTGCCTCATTTGCAAGCAGGTTTCTTCCAGCGTCGCCTGTTCCATCATCGCTACGTGTGCCTGTGCCGTGCAGGTCACCCCGCCACACAAGAACCATTGACCGTGGAGCGTTTCACTCGCTATGACCACGTCAAGGTCGTTGCCGCCAATACCGGCCATGGGGAAGTCGACGCTTTTTATGCCAGAGCAGGCGTTGTCCGCAACGTTCGCCTGGAAGTGCCGCACTTCGTCGCAGTAGGCCACATTCTGCAGCGAACCGACCTGCTTGCGACCGTGCCCGAGCGTTTCGCAACAAGCTGTGAAGGCCCTTTCAATCTGTGTATATTGCCGCCCCCGGTTGAACTTCCAAACATCGAAATCAACCTCTTCTGGCATGCCCGTTTCAACAAGGACCCCGCCAATCGCTGGTTGCGACAGTTGATGTTCGACCTGTTCTCGGATCAGGAAACACCCACCCGGTAGCCATGGCTGGCGTGACGCTTCACAAGCGTCCTGAACACCCTTGCCTCATTCCCTTGCACAGGAGCTATGCCTTGACCGACCCGCGCACCCCGGTAGCAGCTGAAGACCTTGATGCGTTGATCAAAGTGTTGGCACATCCGATCCGTCGCCAGATACTCACGTGGCTGAAACAGCCTGCGCTGCACTTTCCTGATCAGTCCTATGGCCACGCATTCGGCGTCTGCGCGCAACAGATCTTTCAGCGCTGCGATCTCGCCCAATCAACCATGTCGACGCATTTGGCGCAGTTGCAGGGCGTGGGTCTGCTATTGGTTAATCAGCAAGGAAGAAGCAAATTCTTCAGCCGTAACGAAGCGCTGATCCAAAGCATGTTGAAGGCCCTGCAAGACACGCTGTAAACGCACTGCCTGCCTTGACTTAGCCGCGGTCCGCCGGAAGGCGTGCGACCATGAAGTCGACAAAGGCCTTGATTTTGGGTAACGGCTGACGGCTCGACGGCCACAAAATGGTGAAACTGCGCCGGTCAGATACATACGCTTCCAGCAAAGATATCAAGCGCCCCCCAGCAAGCGCGTCAACCAATATGAAGTCGGGGAGGCAAGCGATCCCCTGCCCGGCTTCAGCCATTGCCATCAACGGGTCGATGGCATTGGCAACGGCACTTTGAGGGAGGTCCAGATGCACAGGCTTGCCGTCTTCAGTCAACGGCCAGGCATCCAGCTTGCCGCTTGAGGGATAGCGGTAGTGTAAACACGCGTGGCTTGCCAGGTCATAGGGGTGCTTCGGCGTTCCACGTTGCTCCAGATATTCTGGGGTGGCGACAATGCGATGGCTGAACCCTTGCAGCCTGCGCATCATCAACCTGGAATCTTCCACTTCACCGATGCGCATGACCGCATCAAACCCCTCCTCGATCACATTCACCAGACGATCACTAAAATCCATTTCCAGTTCCACGGCCGGGTAGGTCTGTTGAAATGCAATCAAATGGGGCATCAGGCGCATACCCAACTGCGGCAAGCTGAGCCGCAACTTTCCTTGCGGTTTGGCCGCCGCTTGATGCAGCTCACGCTCAGCTACTTCCAGCTCGGCAAAGATTCGGTGGCAGCGCTCCAGAAACAGCGCGCCTTCAGGCGTGAGGGTGATGGCTCGGGTAGAGCGATGAAACAGCCGAACGCCAAGCCGCTCTTCCAAACGGGCCACGGCTTTGCCAATAGCGGATGAGGACACCTCCAGACGCCTCCCCGCCTCTGTGAAACTGCGGGCTTCTGCAGCATGGACAAACGCCCCCAAGGCACCCAACTGGTCCATCATTGCAGGCATGATTAGGTCCAAATATTCCGGAATGATCGGAATTGTAGCTTATTTTTCTCGCAGGATTTCCTCTTTATAGTCGTTCAAACGCTGTGATCGAGCAGTGATGATGCGCTCGATCGAATCGACGAGGTAAAGATGAGCTTTAAACAGTCCTACGCCGCTTTGCCGGACGAGCTGTCCAGCCATCGGGGCTTTGCAAGAATATTTCGCCCCGGGCACCTGACGTTCGGCTTCATTGCACCCTTGGAAAGCTACCCTGATACGCCTGGCCCAACCTTGGCCGACCACACGGCTATGGCTCAAAAAGTCGATGAGGCGGGATTCTCGGCCATCTGGCTGAGGGACGTGCCTTTCTACGACCCGCATTTCGGTGATGTCGCACAGGTGCTGGATCCACTGGTGTACGCGGGGTATCTCGCCGCAGTCACGCGCAATATAGCGATCGGCACTGCCGGTATAGTGCTCCCTCTGCGCGATCCACTCATCGTGGCAAAACAGGCTGCAAGCGTCGATCAGCTCCTGGGAGGGCGCTTGATTCTTGGCCTCGCAGGGGGCGATCGGCCCATCGAATATCCGGCATTCGGCGTTGAATTCGATAGCCGCGCCGATCGCTTCCGTGATGCCCTCGCGGTACTCAGGGCGGCCACTGAACAGGATTGGCCCACCTTTTCTTCACTGTTCCACGGGCAGCTTAATGGCAACCTCGACCTGATACCCAAACCACTGGCGCCGCGGCTGCCAACGCTGGTTGTGGGCATGGCCGGACAAACGCCCGCATGGATTGCCGAACACACTGACGGGATGATCGGCTACCTCAATGATCCCATCCGCGTCCCGAGCATCGTCTCCCAGTGGCACCAGGCCTCTGCCGGTAAACCGTTCAAACCGTACGGCTACGGCACCTTCTTCGACCTTGATCCAGAACCGAATGCCCCTCTGCAGCAAGGGCGGGTGATGCGCGCCGGCCGCAATACCCTCATCGATTTATGGTTGCGTCAGCAGGACCAAGGCGTTTCGCATGTTGCACTGAATTTCAAGCCGCAACGCCGCCCTGCCTCTGAAGTCATCGATGAGCTTGGTGAGTACGTGCTTCCGCATTTTCCTAGCCATGTACCGGCAGGCATATAGCCCATCCCCACGGAGTTTTCACGATGCAACACGCTGTCCATGCGATGGATTTCATCTTTCAGACCAAGCTGGGGACCTACCCGCTGGCGGTGCAATGCGAAATGCTCGCCTCACTGGGTTACCAAGGTATCACCGTGTCTTCCTGGAGTTCTGAACTCAGGGACTTGCCAAAGGTGAAGCGCGAGTGGGGTCTTGATGTAGGCGCCATCTATGCGATCTACCGCCAAGGCTTGGAGGCACGTTTGATCAACCTGTTCGAGACACTGGAGGGTTGTAGCTCGGTAGAACTGGCGCTGCACTCCGGTGACCGCGTGCAGGACCAGGACCTGCGCATGCTCGACCAGCTGCTGCCTATCTGCGAGCGACGCGGCATCCAGATCGCGCTGTATCCGCATATTCGCTATGGCATGCAGACCACTCAGGAGGCCGTGGACCTCTGTGAGCGTTTCGATCATCCCAACCTGGGTATCGTCTTCAACGGATACCACTGGTATGCCTGCCAGGAAGGGGCGCTGGAGCAGCGGCTGGATGCGGTGATGCCCTGGCTGCGCCAAGTGAACATCGCGGGTTGCCGCCTGTCCCCGCTTGGCTGGGGTGGCGCGGCAACCATCGAGCCGCTGGACGAAGGGGAAATGGACAACTTCGTGTTGCTCGGCGCGCTGGAGCGCCGTGGATACGAAGGGCGCTATGGGTTCCTCGGGTGGGAAAGCATGGGCGGCGACGTACACGGCAACCTGCAGCGTTCGCTTACGGCCTTCCGCTCAATGGAGGGGCGCCTGGCACGTAACCCGCACTGGGCACTCATGACCGATCTTCCACGATGATTCGGCGGTAACCGATGAACCCTATGAACAACCCCATCCACGCGCTGGACTCGTTTTTCTACACCTCAATGGGGGTCTACAGTTTCCAGTCGCAATGCGAGATGGTCGCTGAAGTCGGCTATGACGCCATAACCGTGGCGGCCTGGAGCGGACATCCCCTCACGGATTTGAAACTACTGCCGCAGGTGAAGGATAAGCATGGGCTGGATGTAGCAGCCCTGTACCTGGTACTGCATGAAGGACGCAATGATCATCTGGTCCGGCAGATCATCGAGTCGGTCGAGGGCGTGGAACTCATCGAACTGGCGGTTCAAACCTCTGTCAACGGCGTCAAGGCAATCCTGCAGTCCATCGAGCGGTTGCTACCCGTTGTCGAGCGCCGAGGGCTGAAGCTTGCGCTTTACCCACATCGCAACCATGTCACCGAAACCACATCCCATGTCGTGGAGATTTGTCGATTTTTCGATCACCCTCGACTCGGTGCGGTGTTCAACGGCTACCACTGGTATGCCAGCCAGGAAGGTGACCTGCAAGGGCGTCTGGACGCCATGAAGCCGTGGCTGATGCAAGTCACCACTTCAGGCTCGACCCTTTCACAGCTGGGTTGGGGTGGCGTTGCGACCATGGAGCCGCCAGACCGAGGCGAGCTGGACAATTTCGCGTTGCTCGGCGCCCTTCAGCGCATGGGCTACGACGGCCGGATCGGCCTGCTGGGCTGGGATTACTGCGGTGATGTCTATCTCAAGCTTCAGCGATCGCTCAACGCCATGCGCGGCATCCAGCAGCGCCTGGCAGAACACCCAACCTGGGCAGACATTCCGCTTGCTCGCTAACACTCTGGGTGCTGCGCAGCGAAGCCGGCGCCCTCCTCCTTCTACCAGGAGCTCACATGACTGCACTTTCAGTACTTGATTTGATGATGATCGGGGAAGGCAACACCTTTTCCGATACGCTCGAAGGCGCCCGGTTGCTGGCCCGGCATGTCGAGCAGCACGGCTATCGCCGTTACTGGATCGCTGAGCATCACGATCTCCCCGGCATCGGCTCAATGGCCACGCCGTTGATCATCCAGCACCTGGCTGCATCGACATCGACACTGCGCGTCGGCGCCGGGGGCATCATGTTGCCCAATCATTCGCCACTGATCGTCGCCGAGCAGTTCGGCACGCTGCATACGCTGTTCCCTGGCCGCATCGACTTGGGCGTGGGTCGTGCTCCTGGCAGTGGCGGACCGACCATTCGCGCCATTCGCGGCGTGGCGCAAGAACGCGACTTTGCCCAGGATGTTTCCCGGCTGATCAATTACCTGCAAAACAACGGACGCGAGCCGGTCCGGGCCCTTCCAGGGCGCCACGACGTACCGGTATGGGTGCTGGGTTCTGGCCTGCAGGGCGCAGATCTGGCTGCCAGAATGGGGCTTCCTTACGCATTCGCTTCACACTTCGCACCGCAAATGCTGATGCAGGCAATCGAGCATTACCGTTCGAGCTTCCGCCCCTCGGAGTTCCTTGCCAAACCCTACGTAATGGCAGGCGTGAACGTGATTGCAGCCCCCACACGGGCCGAAGCGCATTGGCTGGCGAGCTCGCACCAGCAATGGGTCGTGAAGCTGCACGCTGGGCGGGCCGGATTGCTGCCACTGCCCGAAGAAGGATACTTGGACAAGATTTCCAACTTCGACCGCGAAGGTTTGAACCAGGCCATGGCCTGTTCCGCGATAGGGGATATTGCCGACGTCGGCACCTGGCTTCGTCAGTTCATCGCCACCACGCAAGTCGATGAGCTGATGATTGATGCGCGAATCCATGACCCTGTCGCACGCTGCCGATCCTATCAGTTAGCTGCAGAGTCCATTGCAGACCTGCTCAACGATTGATAACCCAGGTCCGGAGCGAGAGTGATCCCGCTCCGACGTGCATTCAGACAATGTCGTCAACCACCCCGCCATCCACACGAAGTGCAGCGCCGCTGGTCGCTGAAGCCAGTGTCGAACAGACGTAGACCACCATGTTGGCAACCTCGTCCACCGTTGCTGCACGCTGAATCAAAGAGGTGGGCCGATGCGCCATGACGAATTCGGCCGCCAGCGCCTCGACAGTTTTACCTGTGCGCGCGCGCTCTTCTTCCAGCATCTGCGCCAGCCCATCGGAAAGCGTCGGGCCAGGCAACACACTGTTTACCGTAACGCCGCTACCCGCCAATCGCTTTGCCAGCCCGCGGGAAAGTGCCAATTGGGCCGTTTTCGAGACCCCGTAATGGACCATATCTGCCGGAATATTGCGCGCGGACTCCGAAGCGATGAACACCACCCTCCCCCAGCCGCGTGCCTGCATTGCCGGCACCAGTGCGCGGCTCAAGCGAACCCCCGACATCACATTGGTTTGCCAGTATTCATCCCAGCAGGCGTCGTCGGTTTCAAAAAAGTCCCGAACACCATAGATGCCGGCATTGTTTACCAAGATATCGATGTGAGGCAGGGCGTCAATGAGCTGCTCAACCCCGTCGGCAGTACTAAGATCAGCCACCACCGAAACAATACTTGCGCTTGGCGCTTCCGCCAGCAACTGGGCCTTCGCCTTGGCCACTGATGCCTCACTGCGACCATTGATGACCACTTGAGCGCCAGTGCCAGCCAGGCCTCTGGCAATAGCCAGACCGATTCCACCGGTCGATGCAGTCACCAGTGCAGTCTTACCGTCGAGTCGAATATGCATAACGCGTTCTTACTCCAGATTGACGATGACACGCCGCCCAATTTTGAGAGATGGACAGTCGCGCAGAGAGGAATCCATCCTAATGTAGAGCTTGACGACTTTAAACTAGCTATAAATCCAAAATTGGTAGCCCTGGACTCTACCTTCCTAAGCGTTCAGTCGGCCCACGGCGGCGTAGCAAAGCGGTCTGCCAGAAAATTGATAAGCGCTCGAACTTTGGGGGCCAGATGTTTGCGTGTGGGGTAAACAATGTAGACACCCAGTTCAATGGACTGGTACTCAGGTAACAGCTCCACCAGCAGGCCCGTGCGCAAGTCTTCACTGACCATGAAGCTCGGCTGCAGCGAGATACCGCCCCCGCCCACTGTGATGCTGCGGCAGGTATCACCATTGTTGCAACGCACCGTCGAGCGGGTGCGAACGCTCTCAGGGCCAGAGGGCCCTGTAAAATGCCACTCATTGCCGCTCGAGAAATTCGTGTAGGCGACTGCACCGTGTTGTTCCAGGTCCGACAGCGTGGTTATTGGCGGGTTGGCAGACAGGTAATCGGGGGAAGCGCACAGTCGCATCCGTGTACTGGCAAGCCGCCGGCCAACAAGCGATGAGCTTTCCATGCGGGCAATGCGGACAGCGGCATCGAAGCCCTCGTCAACCAAGTCGACTTGCCTGTCGTTGAGGCTGATATCCAACTCGATCTTTGGATACAGCCGCATGAAGTCAGCCCAGACCGGCGCAAGGTGAAGCACCCCAAAGCTCACGGGCGCATTGACACGCAGTACCCCTGCGGGTTCAGGCGAGGCTGAGGTCACTGCCTCTTCTGCCTGGTCCATCAATGCCAGCACTTCCCGGGCCTGGTGATAGAACTGTCGCCCTTCGTCCGTCAACGACAGCCGCCGGGTCGTGCGCTGAATCAGCCGCACCCCGAGGCGCTCTTCCAACGCATTGACATGACGCGACACTGCCGCCTTGGACATATCCAGCGGTTCTGCAGCGCCAATGAAACTGCTTTTGTCCACGACAGTGCAGAACACCTGCATCTCAAGTGCGCGATCCATTTTTATCTCACTAAGTGGAACGGTAAGTCACATTTAAGTGAGTTTATCCCAAAAATCAAATCTATAGACTGTGCTCATCGGCCTTGTCCAGGCAGATCGAACGCACCAACAACTTAATTTAGAAAGCGGATAACCATCATGATCGATACTCGTACCGCCCCCTACGCCGCCCTTGCCATGCGACTGGCCCTGGGCATCATGTTCATTGCACATGGCCTTACCAAGGTCTTCGTTTTCACACCTGCCGGTACTGCTGGCTTCTTCGAGTCAATTGGCTTCCCGGGCTTTCTGGCTTACCCGGTCATGGCATTCGAAGTCATTGGCGGTTTGATGCTGGTGCTGGGTGTGTATGCTCGTTGGGTGGCTGCGATTGCCGTGATTCAGCTGTTCGTCGCCGCGACCGTCCATTTTGGTAATGGCTGGAGCTTCACCAATGCTAACGGCGGCTGGGAATACCCGGTGTTCCTGACCATCAGTGCGTTGGTCGTGGCGCTTCTGGGTGAAGGCCCCTTCGCAGCCAAACCTGGCGTCAAAGTGTGAGCTTACTGCTAGCTCAAAGCTCCCTCAATTAGCCCTTTTTGCCCGGCCAGATGCTCGCTCCCGTTTCGCTGGCCGGGATTTTCATGCCCCGCTCCCCGCCTCGGCCTAGGTAGAATCCATTTCTACAAATCTCGGATATTTAAGCCATTTATCGCTTTCAATTTCTACATTACGATAAATGCATCGCTTGATTCGAGAGCAGACATCACTTGCCTCTTCTGCTGACGTAGCGCCTGCTCTCTTGCCGTCAGCCCATGCTTTGAGGCATTCGCCTAATCATTACTCAAAGAGGGTCGTTCACATGCCTGTAGTACGTGTCAGCTGGTTCGAAGGTAAAGATCATGCGCAAAAAGCCACAGTTGCCGCAGATATTACCGAGACGATCGTAAAAAACACCGGCACTCCCGCCGAGTACATCTATGTCATCTTCGAAGATGTCAAACCTTCCGATTGGGCGGGTGCCGGCAAGTTGTTTGGGGAAAATCCCGAAAACACTTGAGCCCTGGGACCAGCCTCGCGCCGTTGCCCCGTCGCGGCGCGCTTCTTTCAATGTCAGATCACCTCGGGTACATCCTATGCATCCCTACATTTCCTGCCTGTTTACACTCGCTGTCAAACCGCACGACTTTGCAGAATTCAAAGCGCTGATCAGCCAGATCGTAGCGGTCACTCAACAAGAGCCTGGCACGCTGGTTTATGAGTACAGCGTGAATGAAGACGCCAGCACCGTCCATATTCTCGAGCGTTACAACGCCGACGCAGTCGTTAGTCATGTAGACACCACCTTCGCTCCTTTCGGCGCGCGTTTCCTGGAGTTGTGCACGGTGAAAGGGCTGGTCGTCTACGGCACGCCAGATGCTGAAATCCGCAAGCGCCTCGACCCGTTCGGCGCCGTGTACATGACACCATTCGACGGTTTCAGCCGTTAATCGATTTATTCAAGGAGTTCTTCATGTCGACGATTGTTCAAGCCATCAGGTCGCGCACGTCCGTCAATCAGTACGACACCGAGCGTCGCCTGACTGACCAAGAGATCGCCAACCTGGTTGAACTGGCGACACTCGCCCCCTCGGCGTTCAATTCGCAGAACTGGCGATTCCTGGCGGTGCGAAGCCCAGAAGAAAAAGCCCGACTGCTGCCGTTGGCCTTTGGTCAGCAAAAAGTAGTGGACGCGGCTGTAACGTTCATCGTGTGCGGCACGCTCGCGCCCCACAAGTCGTTGCCGCATGCCCTGGAGCCCGCGCGCACTGCTGGCATCATCGACCAGTCGGTCTATGACATGTGGGTACAGGCTGCTACTGGCATGTACCAGGACAACCTGCAACTGCAACGTGACGAGGCGATTCGCTCGGGTTCGCTCGCCGCTATGACGTTGATGCTGGCAGCTCAGGGTCAAGGGCTGGCGTCGACCCCGATGATTGGCTTCGACGCCACCGAGGTTGCCAAAGCATTCGGCCTCACCGCGAATGATGTCCCCGTGATGCTGGTCACCGTGGGTTATCCGGGCGCCTCGAACTGGCCTCAGAAACCCCGCAAGGCGGTGCAAGAGGTTCTGCAGCTGGTTTGATGCCCGGCTCCCCATCCGACCAAGGCTGCCCGTTTGATTATCGATGGACAGCCGCTTTGGGCCTGGATGAACCGGTATGGCGACCTCGGTACGTTTTCAAGAAGGATACCCATTCATGAACGACACTAATCTGATCTCCGTCTTGGAATCGCTGCAGCAGCGTCTTCAGCGGCTTGAAGACAAAGAAGCAATCACCACCCTACTCAATCACTATTGCCGTGTCTGCGACACGCATGACTTTGAAAGTTTTGGTAATACGTTTACCGAAGATGGCGTATTGCATTATGAGGAGTGGGGGGAAATTCACGGCCCTGCAGAAATTGCCAAAGCCGCCAGCGTCGAGGGCAATATCCAAGGCCTGCAGCACTCGATCACCAACCTCCAAATCGAGATCACAGGGACAGATACCGCAATTGCAAACGCCTCGTTGATCTTCTTCGCCGCGCCAGATACCTCAAAGCCTTTCGAGTGCTACGCCTGTGGCGGCCCCTATGAGTTCACCCTGCGCAGAACTAACGCGGGCTGGAAGATCGCCCGACACAAGCTACGCAGGAACTGGGCCATGGGACATGACCCCTCAGGAACCTTCAGCAACGCGTAATTGCATGTACCCACACGTCCGGGTGTTTGCTGAAGCGAGCTTTCAACCTTCCCCTGAGGACTGAATCTTGACTTTCCCGATCAATAAACTGTCCCTTCGATCACTCGTAGGAGACGGCTTCTATTTACCCCACGAAATCGTTGGTCAGCCTCTGCGTCCTGCTGACTTCCAAGCGCTGACGATCAGCAGCTTTCGTACCAGTGACGATGTGCATTTGAGCTACTGGGAAGCAGGTAGCGGCCGCCCCTTGATCTTCATACCGGGATGGTCGGCGAACGGCGCGCTGTATTTCCACCTCATGCACATCCTAAGCAAGCATTATCACGTGTATGTGCTGGACGTTCGTAACCAGGGTCTTTCGCAACGTGTCAACTACGGGACTCGCATCTCCCGCTTCGCCATGGATGTGAAAGAACTTGCCGAGCATTTGAACATCGCCCAGGCAGATTACTGCGGCTGGTCCATGGGCGCCTCCGTGATGTGGGCCTACATCGACCTGTTTGGCACCCAAGGCATCCGTACACTGAGCATCATTGACCAGGCGCCTTCGATCTACTGCCATGCGGACTGGTCGGAGCAGGAGCGTCTTGAGGCTGGCGCATTCACCAGCTCCGTTGAACGCATGATCGCGTCGTATACGAGCATGACCCCAACCAACCAGCTGGTTTCGGCCAATCATGTGTTCGAGCGCGCCATGGCACTTGATTCGCCCTATTATCACAATGCAATGAGCCTGGTAGAGGCGGTCGTCGAAGACGACATGGCATTCACCGGACGCGTACTCTTCGACCATGCCACCAATGATTGGCGCGACGTCATTCGTACAAAAATAGATGTACCGACTGCAGTATTCTCAGGTGAGTACAGTGATTGGCTGGAAAGCCAGCGATGGATGTGCAGCGTAATCCCGGATTCAGTACTGCATGTCTATACCAAAGCCGAGCACGGCGACCATTTTCTGGCCTTCAAGAACCCTGAGAAATTCAGCGCGGATCTGCACGCTTTCATAGCAGGCGCATCCTGATGGATGAGGTTCGCAACCTTACTATCTTGCCAGCTTAAACGAGAACTGAGTCTCCGCGATCGACTGCCTGATTGCCGCGAAAAGCCAAGACCTGAAGTCTTGGCTTTTCTATTTCGGCCGCTACCAATAATCTCACCAAACGAGATTATTAATCACAATTTGGCTTATTTATCTCATTTTTCTAGCCTATAGAATGGGCTCATCGAAAACGCAAACCAACGATGAGAGGTAGCTATGAAAATCACAGTAATTGGCACCGGCAACATGGGTTCGGGTTTTGCCAAACAACTCTCCAAGGCAGGTCATACCGTGCGCATAGCCGGCCGCGATCTCGCCAAGGCCAAAGCGCTGGCAGAGCAGTATCCGAATGTCACCGCGTACGCCGCATCCGAAGCCTTGGGCGACAGCGATGCCGTGATTATTGCGACCGCCTACGAAGATGCAGTCCCTGCGTTGCACGGTCTGGGCGACCTGAACGGTAAGGTGGTGATCGATATCACCAACCCTCTCAGCGCTAGCTACATGTCGCTGACCATTGGCCATTCATCCAGCGCTGCTGAGGAAATTGCCAAGGCGGTGCCACAAGCGCACATCGTAAAAGCCTTCAACACCCTGTTCGCCCAGGTGCTCGCCGACGGCCCAGAATTCGCCGACAACCAACGCGGCACTGTGTTTGTTGCCGCCGACCATGAGCGCGCCAAACAAACCACCATGGCACTGGCCCAAAGCATGGGCTGGAACACCACTGACGCCGGTGGGCTGATCAATGCGCGGTACCTGGAGCCTTTGGCCGGGTTCAACATCTATCTCGGCTATGGCGCCGGCATGGGGACGTCGATTGCCCCAGTGTGGTTGAGCAAGTAATCGTTTATTGAGGATATGCCATGAACACGTCTTTACCTGTTCTCTTTGTGTCTCATGGTGCTCCCATGTTCGCAATCGAGCCCGGCCAAGCTGGCGAACAACTGGCCAAGCTCGGTCGCGAGCTGACGCAACCTCGGGCCATTGTGGTCATCTCGCCGCACTGGATGACCCGCGGCGAAGTCTGCGTCACGGCGAGCACTCATCCGGAAACCATCCATGATTTCGGTGGTTTCCCAGACGCGCTGTACGAGCTGCAATATCCAGCACCCGGTGCACCGCCTCTGGCACAGGAGATCGCGGACCTTTTGAACGATGCCGGCTGGAAGGCACGGTTGGATGCCCGCCGCGGGCTTGATCACGGCGCATGGGTACCACTTCTATACCTTGCGCCCGAAGCGTCCACGCCCGTGATCCAAGTCTCCATGCCGATGCCAATTGATACACATAGCGCGTTGAGGCTGGGCCAGGCATTGAAGCCCCTGCGCGACATGAACGTGTTGATCGTCGCGTCGGGCAGCCTGACCCATAACCTTTACGAATTCAGGGGTGCAAGTACTCAAGGCGAGGCGTACGTCAAGCAATTTGCAGCCTGGACAGCGCAGGCACTTACGGCTGGAGATACCGCACAAGTTCTGGATTATCGGCGCTTGGCACCTGCCGCCGAGCGGGCACATCCCACCGACGAGCACTTCCTGCCATTGCTCATTGCCTTAGGCGCTGCGGGGGAAACCTACCAGACACGGGTTCTAGAGGGTGGCATCACCTACGGTGTACTGGCGATGGACAGTTATCTTTTCAACTCGGTGGCACAAGCGCGCACCGAGCCGACTCAGTTCAACAGAGGCAATGCCAACAATGCGTGACACTACGTTCTCCGACCCCGCTCGCGAACCAGGTACGGGTCTGATTTTCCGTAAGGCGTGCACCGCTTCGGCGCCTAAAGGACGCCTTATCCTGCTGCACGGCGTTGGTTCCAACGAAGCCAATCTGGCGAGCCTGGCTGCCTCGCTGCCCGAAGAGCTCGAAGTGATTCTGCTTCGTGGTCCTTTGCAGCTCAGCCCCCAAGGATTTGCCTGGTTCCAGGTAACGTTTACCAACGACGGCCCCTCGTACAATGAAGTGCAGGCTGAGACGAGCCGTCAACTTCTCCTGCGCTTCATTGATGCCCTCCCCGCGTTGCCGACTGTGATTGCCGGCTTCAGCCAGGGCGGCATCATGAGTGCCAGCGTTGCCCTCACCGAGCCTGAGCGGGTGGCAGGCTTTGCGATCCTCAGCGGCCGTATGCTGCGTGAGCTGGCTCCCCTCATCGCCGAACCGTATCGTCGCACACATCTGCGCGCATTCATTGCCCACGGCCACGACGACAACGTGCTGCCCGAGCGCTGGGCGAAAGAAGCTGACGCCTGGCTGAGCACGCTTGGGGTCGCCCACGAAACGCACTACTACAACATGGGTCACGAAATCGTTGCGCCAGAGCTGGCTGACTTCTCGCAATGGCTGGACAAAACCTTTGCACTCCCCCCTGGGCGTTGAGCACTCAGGTATCCTCTTGGGTAGCACTTTCGTCTACCTGGTAAGTCTGCATGACTGACGACACGTTCAGCGGAATCAATATATTCCTGGTAACAGCACGCTCAGCTACCTTCACCGAAGCCGCTGAGCGCTTGGGGCTCTCGAAATCTGCAGTTGGCAAAGCCATTGCCAGGCTGGAAGAGCGGCTAGGGACGAGTCTGTTCTATCGATCCACGCGGAAACTGTCCCTCTCGCCTGATGGCGAAGCCTACTTTGCCGTCTGGTCATCGGCGCTGGAGGAGATACGTTCAACCGAGAGCAGCTTTGGCAGTCAGCTGGGTGTTCCAGCAGGTCGGCTTAGGGTGGACATGCCCGTGGCGTTCGGCAAACAAGTGGTGCTGCCCGTATTGCTGAGCATGAGTCGCCGCTTCCCGCAGTTGCAGTTGACCTTGACCTTCAGCGATCAGTTGGTGAACCTGACGGACGAGGGAATCGACCTGGCCATCCGATTCGGCAGCGTCGACAGCGTGCCAGGTTTGGTCGCGCGGCGCTTGACCTCACACCGCTGGGTAACCTGCGCGTCCCCGGAATATCTCGCCGAATTCGGTTGTCCCAAGACACTCGAAGACATGGCCGGCCACCGCGCCATCGTTGGCTATCGTCGTGGCGGCTTGTTGCCGTGGAAGATGACCAAGGCGGGCCAGCCTATGAAGTATTCGCCGCCTGCGACATACCAGTTCGATGACGCAGAGGCCATGATCGCGGCAGCCGTGGCTGGCTTGGGGATTTGCCAGATGCCCATCTGCCTGCTGGAACAATCGATCGCGAAGGGCGCACTCGTGCCGGTGCTGCAGGACTATGAGCCGGAGCCTGTCGAGGTTCATGCACTATGGTCCAGAAGCAATCATCTACGACCTAAGATTCGTTGTTTGGTCGATGAGCTACTGGGCCTTTTTGCAGCATCGCCCAACCCAGCGTCACTCCGTTGATGGCCCATTACCGGACAGGTTAGGAACAAGCACCTGAGCATCGATGCTCTTGATAGCGGTAGATAAATCCTTGAGCATGTCGGCGCCTGGGGCCACTGACTCAGGCTCGCTAACCACGCATGAGTAAGGACCCGACTGCCCGTGAAATTTCATCAAATAAAAGCATTGGTAGCTGTTCACCAAACCGGCAGCCTTAGCGAGGCATCTCAAGCGCTGCATGTCACGCAGCCTGCATTGAGCCGTTCGATCAAGGAACTGGAGGGCGAGCTCGGTCTATCGCTCATGCAACGGTCGCACAAAGGCATGACCCTTACCGATGAGGGAAGGCGCCTGATTCGCCATGCGCAGTCCTCCATGGAGAGCTTGCGTCGGCTGCAATTGGAAGCTGAGAACATCAAGGATATGCAGGTCGGTGAAGTCACCGTTGGCGTAACTTCCTTGACGGCCGTGTTGAAAGGGATGGGTGAAAGTATCACTGCCTTCCAGATACGTAACCCGAGAGTGCGCATAAGGCTGATAGAACTACGCCCCTACCAGATCATCCAGCAGATACGCGACGGCACGCTGGATTTCGCCATCACTTCGCAACAGCACACGCAGCGGCTCAACCTGGATTGGGAATCGCTGAGCCGGATGCCCGGTTTGGTCGTCTGCCGAAAAACCCATCCACTCAGGGCTGCACGCTCGCTTCGCCACCTGCTTCAGGCCAGTTGGGTCAGCCTCGATGCGATCCACGATCACTCTTCGCAGTTCTACCAGATGTTCGAAGACAACCACATTCAACCGCCTGCGCGCATAACCGAGTGCTCGTCGGTGCTGCTGGCGCTTCATCTACTCCATCACTCCGACGCGTTCATGACATTGAGCGAAGCGGGTCTGGACAACATGCTCACTCAGGGGTTGAGCAATGAACTGGTTCAGGTTCGGGTAGAGGAAAGCATTCCTGAATACCCCATTTATCTGGTCTGTACTGACCGCCACTCGCTGACCACCTCAGCCCGCGACCTGTACTACGAGGTCCGTGCATCGTTAAGCACGAGTGAGCCTCTGCGCACCTGAGTATTCATACCGTTGGTGGATAGAACACAAGATCAGCCATAGAAATATCGCAAGGGCTTGCGATTTGGTTAAGGGCCCTTGAAAGTCATCTGAAAGGTGTACGTGTAGGGGCTCTTACAGCATCGTTGCGTCAGATTTTTCCGTATTAGCCGCTTGAGGCGGGCGCAAAAAGTGCGTCTGTGCGGTTATCGAACCATTGGGCTCAGTTTCAGTGCGCTTGGCTCCGGCAAACACTACAGGGATTAACCATCGGTTAAGTCGCGCCTAAAAGCGTAAGTGCCAGGCAGTAAAAATTAAATGATAGTCGGGGTACACCAGAACAAGACGGGACCACCCTGATGTCCACTCTCCCTGCACCCGCTTTCACTTGCGACCCCGCTACCGCCCGCTCAGCGTCGAAAAAGGCCACCGTTGCGTGCGCCCTGGGCAACGCGTTGGAAATGTATGACTTCACCATTTACAGTTTTTTTGCTGTGGTGATCGCTAGAAACTTCTTCCCCGCGCAATCAGAAATGGCCTCGTTACTGTTGTCGCTGACAACCTTTGGCGTGGGCTTCCTGATGCGGCCCGTCGGGGCGGTGGTGATCGGCCGGTTCGCCGATCGGCATGGCCGCAAAGCAGCGCTTAGCTTGACCATCGGACTGATGACTCTGGGCACAGCGATGATCGCGTTTGCCCCGACGTACCACCAGATTGGCGTGGCGGGTACGTTGATACTCATCGTAGGCCGGTTGACGCAAGGGTTCTCAGCGGGTGGAGAAATTGGTACCGCATCAGTATTCCTCATGGAATCCAGCAGCACCGCCAATCGCTGTCAGAATGTCAGTTGGCAGGCTGCAAGCCAAGGCTATGCCGCATTGGTTGGGGCTGGCGCCGGGCTTCTATTGAGCACGCTCTTGACCGCAGAAGATCTCGAGCAATGGGGCTGGCGTATCCCGTTCATGCTGGGTCTGCTTATCGGACCGGTTGGTTGGTATATCCGCCGCTGCTTGCCTGAAACGCATGAATCGCAACCCGCGGCCAGCGAAGGACTCTGGCGTGATCATTTCGACCTGCGTCACACGCTGCTCGCCATTGGCCTCATGGCCAGCGCGACCATCAGCATTTACCTGTTCATTTTCTACATGCCGGCCTATCTGACCTCTGCGCTCGGCTACCCACAGCGCAGTGCCCTCGCTGTTGCCTGTGTTGCCAGCGCATGCTTGGCGGTGATCACCCCCTTGGCAGGACGATTTGCCGACCGCCACGTTCTGCGCAAAAAGCTGCTGTTCTGGACCATTGCGTTGCCAGTAGTGCTCGCGGGTCCGGCCCTGTACGTACTGAGCCTGAGTACCAACCTGTTCCTGGCGATGTTGGTGATCGCAATTCTGGTTTTGCCTGGCTGCATCGGCTCAGGGGCGTTCTTCGCCTTGATCATGGAAGGTTTTCCCAAACCATCGCGCGTCCTCGGTACGGCCGTTAGCTACAGCTTCGGTGTGACCCTATTCGGTGGCTTCTCCCCTTTGATCGCTACATGGCTTACCGGCGCACTGGAAAGCCCGCTGGCGCCAGCGCTCTATCTACTCGCAGGCGGCGTCATAAGCCTGCTGTGTCTGGCGCTTTATCCTGAAAACCCTGGAAGGGACTAACCCATGAACGCGGTTACAGAAATCAATCCAACCTCCGAGGTACAAGCCTTCGTAAACCTTCGTCGTCAGATTCATATGATGCCAGAGCTGGGTGGCGAGACGCCTGCCACGGCAGCGCTGGTCGCCGAAAAACTGGCCTCTTGGGGTTACGAAGTTCATCGCGGCATCGGCGGGCATGGGCTGGTCGGGGTGCTGCGTAAGGGAAGCAGCCCACGCAGCATCGGCTTGCGTGCCGACATGGATGCGCTCCCCATGCAGGAAGAAAACCGCTTTGCACACGCAAGCCAGATAGCGGGTCGCATGCATGCCTGTGGCCATGATGGCCACACCGCCATTCTGCTTGCGGCAGCTTGGCGGCTCGCCGACTCTGTGGATTTTGATGGCACCCTCAATCTGATTTTCCAGCCAGATGAAGAAGGACTATGCGGCGCGAAAAAGATGATGGAAGACGGATTGTTCACACGTTTTCCATGTGATGCCATCTTCGCCCTTCATAACCTACCCGGTATTCCTGTCGGTACAGCGGTTGTGCAAACAGGGCCTACCATGGCGGCCTCGCAGCAGGTAAGCATTGAAATTCAAGGGCGTGGTGGCCATGGTGCCATGCCTGAACGCAGCGTCGATCCCTTCCCGGTCATCGCCAGCCTCATCAATGCCATACAAACCATCAAGTCGCGCAACCTGGCGGTCGATGAACATGCCGTCATCAGTATCGGGATGGTAAAGGCGGGCACTGTTTACAACATCATCCCGGATACAGCTTCGATGTTGTTAAGCGTGCGAACCGACACACCGGAAACAGAGCAGAAGATCAATCGCAGGCTGGAAGAAATTGTGCGTGGACACGAGCAGCTGTACGGCGTGACCATCAATCTGCGAACCGTCCAACTGGCGCCGGCGCTGGTTAATAGTACGCTCGAAACGCACAAGGTCCGCCAGTGCCTTGAGCCTCTATTCGCCCCAGGCACCCTGCTCTCGCAAGGTAAAAAAATCATGGCCACGGAGGATTTCGCGTGGATGTTGGCCCGAGTTCCGGGTTGCTATTTTTTCCTGGGCAATGGCGAGGGTGAGTTTCACGGCTGCTCAGTCCATAACCCGCATTATGACTTCAATGATGAACTGATTCGTTTGGGGTCGGATTGTTGGGTCAAGATTGTGCAAGGGTACCTGAGCTGATCTGTCACGGATGCTCCCCCAAGCTTTCGCTCAGGGGGAGCACTCTGACGAGTGCATTTGGCACTGATCGGTCTACGTGCACATTTCAACGCCCAAGCCCCCACATGTCCATGTGCGCATTCAGCACCTGGCATGTTCAGAATCTGAACACTGCCGAAAGGATTGTGTCCCAGGAAGTGGTGTAACTCATCATGGCTCTGGCCACTGAGTTTGTCGTTTAGTTGATCACGGCCGACAGCTTGGCCTGTGGATTATCGCTGACCGCTTCGAAGGCCTCCAACTGCAAGTAGCGTCTTTGCAGGCACCACTCGTCGTTCTGCTCCAGCAGCATCGCGCCTACCAGCCGTGTGATGGCCGGATCGTTGGGAAAAATCCCCACGACATCGGTGCGGCGTTTGATTTCAGCGTTGAGCCGTTCAAGCGGGTTGGTGCTGTGTAACTGCTGTCGGTGGGCTTTTGGAAACGCCATGTGAGCCAGCACTTCATCCTCGCAGCCGTCCATGAGTGTCGCGATCTTGGGGTATTTTTCGCGCAGTTGATCAGCGACCAAGCGCCATTGCTGATGGCATTCGGCACGGCTGTCCTGGGCGAAGACCGTGCGCAGCAGCGCCGCTACCATGGTGCGCTGGCCCTTGCCGACATGGGCCATGGCGTTGCGCATGAAGTGCACACGGCAGCGCTGCCAAGTCGCGTTGAAGACCTTAGAAACAGCTGCCTTCAGGCCTTCGTGAGCATCGGAAATGACCAGCTTCACGCCCCTCAGACCTCGGCGCATGAGGCTGCGCAGGAAGTCTGTCCAGAACGGCTCGGCCTCAGACGGGCCGACCCGCATGCCCAGCACTTCGCGACCACCGTCAGTGTTTACGGCCACGGCAATTATTACGGCGACCGAGACGATCCGCCCGGCCTCCCGCACCTTGACGTAGGTGGCATCAATCCAGAGATAGGGCCAGTCACCTTCAAGCGGGCGATCAAGGAACGCGTGAACGCGTTCGTCAATCTCGCATGCCAGCCGTGACACCTGGCTTTTGGAAATGCCGGTCATGCCCATGGCCTTCACCAGCTCGTCCACCGAGCGTGTTGACACGCCTTGGATGTAAGCCTCCTGAATGACCGCCGCCATGGCCTTTTCGGCGGTGCGTCGAGGTTCGAGGAAGCCAGGAAAGTTGCTGCCTTGGCGCAGCTTGGGGATCTTCAGGTCGACGTCGCCGGCGCGGGTTTGCCAAAGGCGGTCACGGTAGCCGAAGCCAGCACCGCACAGGCCTTCGACGTCGAACTCCATCATGCGCTGGGCAACGAACTGGATCATTTGCTTGAGCAGATCAGCATCTGCCCCTTTCTCAACCAACTCGGTCAATGCGATAGTGGGCTTGGTCATCGTGGTTTCTCTGGTGAAGGTTAAGTCCGCAAACTCAACGTTAGCCAAGAACCACGATGACCATCCTCTTTCGCCCGCAGGGCGCCTTCGGCTGGTTCAGCTACACCACTTCCCGGGACACGATCTAACTCAAGATCCATGCATCGGCGTGCTGGTCTGACAAAGAAGCTGGCAGGCGTCAACGTTGCTGGCCTCAGTGCTTCTTCTCCCCTTCATTACGCGCTGTTTTCTGCGCGGTCGAATCATGATCGGTGCCTGATGAGCCATCCGGTCTATGTGCATCGTTGTCGCGTTCTTCTTCACCTTGGGATTTTGATGGGGCCTGTGGCCTATGCCCGGTGTCGGTGTGCTTTTTCATGGCTACCCTACCCTTATCTCTGTCATTCAAATAACACTTCGGAGCCCGGCGTGCTACCTAAATTGATGCTGACGCGGGCAATGAAGTTCAAGTCAAGAACCCAAGCGAACCTACGCTGAACCGGTGAACCATTTACATAGCTGACACGTCCACCACAAAAGAACAACGAGTCGACATCAAAATGGCAAGTGATCCCGTACTGGCCGTGCTTGGATACCTCAAAGACCACCATCTGGTACTTACCACTGCCGAGTCCTGCACAGCAGGCTGCATGGTCGCTCTGCTAGCGGCATTCCCAGGTACAGGCGAGGTGCTCGAAAGCGGCTACGTAGTGTATTCCCCCTCCGCCAAGAAGCGTCTGCTAGGTGTAAGCGCGGAGACCATCGAACGATACGGGCTGACTAGCGAACCAGTCGCCTGGGAGATGGCTCTAGGGGCTTTGAAGGACAGCGATGCCAATGTCGTTATTGCAACTACCGGTGTAGCCGGGCCTAGCCCAGCATCTGGAGTTCTACCCGGCACGCTGTGCTTTGCGTGGGCATTTGCCGGGGAACCAATTGCCGTATTTACCGGTACCCAGCGTTTTTTTGGAGAGCGAGCGCAGGTCATGCATGACGGGGCTGTCTACGGACTGACCCGCCTGATCCATTATCACGAGCGCTGGCTTCGTGGGGAGCGCGCCTGAGGTTTAGGGCTATGGCGGATGATGAACTGGTGTCGAGACAGCAGCCTGTCCAGGAAGACATGACCATGCAGCAGCGCGTCTGGCGCTTCGAACGCGTGGGTTGGTACCTGTTGGTCGTCATTGTCTTACTTGGATTGGCCGGCGTATTCGGTAATGGCCCACTCAGCAATGCTCAGGTCACGAGCGCTGATGGCCGTCTGCATGTTGAGTATCAACGCCTGAGCCGCAGTGGCACAACTGACAGCTTGCGCATCACTGTACGCGGCAGCGCCCGAGAACCCATCATGGTGCAGCTAGATGGTTCACTACTGCGCGAAGCCAGCATCGAAACCTTACAACCTCAACCACAAGCCTCGCTCTCACAGGGCCAGGCCATCTTGCTGCAACTGGGAACCAGCGAGGATGGCATTGCCACGCTCTATCTGACCTTACGCAGCGAGTATGTTGGAACACTGGAATGCGCGGTGCGCGCAGGCCCATCCAGTGCAGTCCACTTCTCTACCTTCCTATTCCCTTAGGAGCGAGTAATGGATTCAATCCTTCGCGCAGCAGGCATGTACATCGCCCTCATGCTGTTGTTTCGCGTTGCAGGCAGACGTTCCTTAGCTGACTTGACGACCTTTGATTTTGTGCTGCTGTTAATCATCGGCGAAGCGACCCAACAGGCTTTGCTGGGCGATGATTTTTCCTTCACCAATGCCATGTTGGTCATCGCGACGCTGATCGTCCTGGATGTCGGACTGTCGCTCGCGAAACTCAATTCCAAGCCTTTGGCGCGACTGCTGGACGGCCACGCTACGCTGGTCGTTGAGCATGGCCGTTTTCTGCACCACCGTATGCACCGAGCGCGGCTCACTGAAGACGATATTCTTGAATCTGCGCGCGATAGCCAAGGAATCGAAAAAGTGGAGCAGATCAAATTTGCCATTGTCGAGCGCAACGGCAAGATCTCGATCATTCCCAACGAGTGACATCCTCTAGGAGCCTCGGGCCGGCCACGGCGCCCCGCCTATTTAACTAAGGAGAATGGCGTGGTGAGGCTCAATTTTGGAGTAGGCATCAGACTCCGCTGGGTGGTCAGCCATTCTCGCATTTTGCTGGTGTCGAAGATCTGCCCCTGCTCCATCATCGGCAAAATGAGTGATTGGGACATGCGATAGCCTCCGCACTCCGAACAATGCCGCTCTTCCCACCCCGTCGCACATTCCTCGTTATCGTATGCGGAACCCAGTCCTCCAGGATGAACTCCAAATCCAAAGGGATCCGGGTTACTCGCAAGCGCATTGACTGACGGAAAATGGCTCTAGGTTTATGGAAACGGTCTGGAATGGTTTGATGGAACATTGGATTGAGCTGCTGAAATGGCCAGCGATGGCGGTCACAGTACTGGCAGCCTGGTGTATTGGATCGCACCGCCCTGGGCGGCGCAAATTGGGCTTCTGTTGCTTTATCGCAAGCAACATTTTATGGACGGTCTGGGGATGGCATGCCCAAGCTTGGGCATTGATTGTGCTTCAAGTAGTGCTGTGTCTTATGAATTTTAGGGGTTGGAAGAAGAACACAGCAGCCGAGCTGCGGTCATGACCGTCCGGCTGTAATACCCCTTCTTATCGGCGGTATTGATAATCGAGTCTGCGCTTAGCCGCGTGTCGTACTCACCGGCCCTACTTCGAGCGCGATCGCTGCATAAAATCGGGCTTGCGACGCAAAGCCTCGCCGATTGTCGCAGTCAGCTCAGGAGTCCTTACTGCCTCTCGTTATCGAGCAGTGCGGCCGCTTCTCGCATGAAAATCTCCAAAGTTTTACTGCCAATTCCCTCAAAACTTAAAAGCCAGCGCTCGAATGTGGGCAGGTCAATGAGACCTTGGCGTAAGCCGATAAGCTGAGCATCCAGATGACTGGACAGCCCAGCCCCCAACGTATGCAGCCGTCTCGCAGTGGACTGGTCATATCTGGCATAACCAGCCTGGCCAAGCCATTCGACCAGCTGTTGGTGAGAGCATCGGGCAAGCTTGGCGGGTGTGTCCAGGCCATGCCGATCAACCAAGCTCCGATAGGTCTCCACCGCGACAGTTGAGCGAATCCTTTTACCGATGAGAAAGCTTGCGAGCAGCCACTTGTACAAACCGTGACTGCTCGTTTCGCTGAGCTCAATCCCAAGGTCCCTAGCGTTTACTGGGATCACCCCTTTGAACGCCTCGGATCAGCAGACCGCGGGGAGGTGCGTTCTTCTTCGAGGGTGCCATCCGCCTTGTGGATCTCTTCCGGGCCCTCAGTCTTAGGTTGCATAGCTACCTCCAGTGTGATCTGCCTGGCGCTACGCGCCACCTGCCCCTTCCGAAAACTTCTTAAAATCAACAGGGGTAGGTATGAACTCCGGCCCCTGCCCCGCTAACCTCCATCTCACCTCGGAAATGCCATAGCGCTCCGCCATAGGCCGGCTCACCAGCTTGATATTGTGCTGACCAAACCTCGGAATGATGCCGACACCGGCATCGCAGCTCGCCCAGTGCCAAGCATTAGCGTTATCCATCTTCTCGAGGCGGATGATGAATGTCCGATGATCGCCGTGCAGTTCATACTCGATCACGTACAGTTGAAGTGCTGACACAAGAATCCCTCCCTATAGTGCATGTCTTATGGAGGTATCGAATGTGAGAAAAATTCAGTTGAGAAGCGCAGCGGCTCGGTGCCGCCGTCTCTCTCAAACCTCATCGATGGCAGGCTCATCACGCTCAATCAATTCAGAACGTCGCATTTTCCGCGAAGCGGCCATTGCGCCAGCCCCGTCTGGGTAAAGTACCTTACAGAGCGCTTTCATCAACGCTCAGATAACGCTGCCTGAGATTGCCAAGAGAGCACAGAGCCATGATGAGCCACTGATACAGGGATTATATCTACCGTGCGTCCTCGCAGAAGCGGTGAATGGCCTGGCAAGCCGCACGCAGCGACTCGTCATCCAGCGCGTAAGCAATGCGCAAATAGCCCGGTAGACCAAAAGCACTGCCCTGAACGACTGCAACATTGGCCTCCTCCAGCAACGCCAGGGCCACAGCCTCGTCATTGACCAATTCGCGCCCAGCAGGTGAGCGCTTGCCGATCAGCCCAGAGCAGTCGGCAAAAGCGTAGAAAGCCCCGCCTGGCACCTCGCAACTGATGCCCGGCGCCTGGTTGAGCAACTCGACCATGAAATCACGGCGCCGCTGGAATACTTCGCGGCTGTGGACGATGAAGTCTTTCGGACCGTCCAGGGCAGCGATGGCGGCATGCTGGGAGATGGAACACGCGCCCGAGGTCTGCTGACCCTGAAGCTTCTCCATCGCCTCAAGCAGCCAGCGAGGACCGGTAGCGAACCCGATGCGCCAACCCGTCATGGCGTAGGCCTTCGACACGCCGTTCATGGTCAATGTCCGCGCAGCCAGGCGTGGTTCAACCTGGGCAAGCGTGAGGAAGTCACGGCCGTCGAATATCAGGTGCTCGTAGATATCGTCCGCCAGAATCAGTACTTGCGGATGGGCCAGCAACACCTTTGCAAGTGCCTGCAATTCGTCGCGGTCGTACACGGCGCCCGTGGGGTTGGACGGCGAGTTCAGGATCAGCCAGCGGGTTTTCGGCCCGATGGCTTCGGCCAGCGCTTGCGGGGTCAGCTTGAAGCCAGACTCGGCGCCACAAGCGACGATCCGCGACTCGCCACCGCACAGCTCAACCATTTCTGGATAGCTGACCCAGTATGGCGCGGGGATCACTACCTCGTCTCCTTCGTTCAGGGTTGCGGCCAGGGCATTGAAGATGACCTGCTTGCCGCCACTGCACACCAGCGTGTCCTGCCAGCTGACATCAAGACCATTCTCACGCTGGTATTTGCGTGCGATGGCCTCACGCAGCGTGCGAAGGCCGGCTACCTGGGTATAGCGGGTATGGCCGTTGTCGATCGCACTGATGGCCGCGGCCCGGATGTGCTCCGGTGTATCGAAGTCAGGCTCACCCGCACAGAGCGAAATGATCTTCGCCCCGTCCGCGCGGCGCGCAGCGACGCGGTCGATGATCTTGTAGGTCGCCGAAGGCTTGGCAGCCTCCAGGCGACGGTTCAGCGTTGCCAGGCTCACACGTGCTCCTCCGGGTGGGAGAGGCCCATCAGGTCCATGGTGGTTTTGCCTTCGCGCAGCTTGCCCATGAAAACGGCCTCTTTGTCCGCGCGCTTCTGCCCCTCCCGCAGGGTATGTTCAACGGCATTGGCCGGGATGATGATCACACCATCCTCGTCCGCGACGACAAGATCGCCGGCGCTGACCTGCGCACCGCTGAAATCGAACGGCTTGCCGACCGAAGGCGTGGTGGCCTTGACGGTGCCTTTGACCGAGATGCCACGCGCAAATACAGGGAAACCATGTGCTTCGAGCGCGGCGATGTCGCGCACACCACCGTTGATCACCAGGCCAACGATGCCTGCCGTTTCCGCCGCCACCGTGAGCACCTCACCCCAATAGCCGGCGACGAAGTCGGCGGTATCACACACCAGCACGCTGCCGCGTGGCGCTTTGGCCACGGCCAGGTGCAGGCCCAGGTTGTCACCTGGTGAACACTGCAGCGGGTAAGCCGGCGCGGCGATGAATGCGCCTTTCCAGACAGCGCGGATCTCGCGGTCGACAGCGCACGGCAGCCCGGACGCCTCGTACAGGGTGGAGGTGCCCAGGACCTTTGCAATGTTCTGGTAATCGTGTGGAAGGCTCATGATTGCTTGCTCTGCAGGGAGTGGTAACCGAGGGCGGCACGAGCCTCTTTGAGGCTTTTGCCAGTGGCAATCTGTTCGCGGATTTGCGCTTCGACGTGTTCGATGCGACGTGCCGTTTCAGCAACTTCCTGGGCACGGTCACGCGGGACAATGACGACACCATTGGCGTCAGCGATGACGATGTCGCGGGCACAAACCCGGGCATGGCCAACCGACACCGGCTGGTTGACGGCCACGACCTCGACGCGGTCCTTGCCGGTACGCATGAAGCGGCCTTTGCTGAACAGCGGGTAGCCTTCGCCCAGCGCCTTGTTCACATCGCGGCAGACACCATCAATGACCGTGCCGGCAATACCGCGGGCCAGGGCGTACTGGGTCATGATGTCGCCCCACACCGTGCAATCGGTACGGCCTTCGTTGGCGATGACCACAACGTCGCCGGGTGCTACTTCATCAATGAAGTCACCCACGGTGCCTGGCGGTGTACTTGCACTGACGTACTGGACAGTGAAGGCCGGGCCGACCACGACCTGGCTGTAGTTGGCCAGCGGCGCGATACCAAAGGCCTGACCGGGAAGGCCCAGCTTGTCCATCGCGTCGGACACCCCCGGGGTATCCAGGCCTTGGAACAAGGCGACCAGGTCTTTATCAGAAAGGCTCATATCAGTGCTCCACCTTGATGGCTTCGAATTGGGTGTCGTGCATCACTTCCTCGACCGAACGGCCTGCGCGGACGGCGTCCACCATGCCGGCCTGGCGACGGTCGATACGCTCGGCCAGGTCAAGCACCTTCTCGATGGCACCGGCCGCGACGAAAACGGTGCCGCATGCGTCGGCAATCACGTAGTCGCCTTCATCCACGTCAACGCCAGCCATGCGAACGGTGACAGCCGCGTCGATCTGGATGAGCCTGTTGCGCGCGCTGATCATGGTCACGCCACGGCCGTAGACCGGGTAGCCGATGTCGGCACTGCCGCAGATGTCGCGGCTGAAGCCATCGATGATCGAGCCACGGATGCCTTTGCGCCGCGCGGCGTTGGCCAAGATGTCGCCCCAGCTGGAAATACCGTCAACGCCACCCGCAATCACCAGCACGCGGTCATCGGTGGTGACCTGCTCGATGACTGGGGTAATCAGGTGAACGGTGGGTGCCACGTCCTGCTTTGGCCCTAGCTGCACCGTGCTGGCTCGGCCAACAATCTTCGGGCAGTTCCAGAGCGGCATCAGGCCGTTGGTGGCTCCAGGCAGTTGGAGGAAGTCCAGCGCGTCCGACACCGTATTGGTATCGAGCACAGCCAGGCGCTCAAGCGGGGCTTTCAAGCTCATCGGTTGCAGGCCTCTTGTAAGTGAGGCTTGAGTATCTGCGCGAGCATTTGATACGTATATTACGAAGAAGCTAAGCTTGTCATATCCCAAACCTATGGAAGAATGCCGTGATCAACTTTCGCTTGATACGTCACCTGTGGCTGTTCCTGGCCGTTGCCGAGGACCAGAACTTCAGCCGCGCGGCCAAGCGGCTGGGCATGTCACAGCCGCCGTTGACTGAGCAGATCCAGGCGCTTGAACAGTCCCTTCGTATTCAACTGTTCACCCGCTCCCGCCGTGGCGCTCAGCTCACTGCCGCCGGGGCTGCAATTCTCCCCGCTGTGCGCAAGTTTGCTGATCAGCTGGAGCGGCTGGAGTTGGCGGTTCACGAGGCAGTGGCCGGCCACGCCGGCGTGGTGACCATCGGGGCCATCACCTCGGCCATGATCGATGTGCTGCCCCAGTTGATCGAGCGGTTCAAGCAAGACCACCCGTTGGTCACGGTTTCGGTTCGAGAGATCGATAGCGCAGAGGCGATACCCGCGCTTGAGGCCGGCGATATCGACATCGCCTTTGCACGCCTTGAAGGCAACCTCGGCCGGCATCTGCAGTCCATGCCGCTGTCAGAGGATCGCCTGGCAGTCGCGATGCCCAAGGATCACCCACTGGCCGCCAGTGCAGCCATTGAGCTCAAGGCACTTGCCGATGAAACCCTGGTGATGGCCTCACGAGACGTCAGCCCGGTGTATTTCGACTATCTGGTGGGGCTATGCAAGGCCAGCGGCTTCGCGCCGCGTATCGTGCATCAGGTCCGTTCTGTCACGGCGCAGGTAGCGTTCGTCAGTTGTGGCCAGGGCATCGCTTTGGTGCCCACCTCCATGGACAAGCTTGCTCCTGAAAATGTTTTGGTGCGGCCGTTGCAGCCAGAAGTGAAGGTTGTCACCACCGCCATGGCATGGCACGGCGTAAACGGTAATCCCTTGGTGGATGCGATGATTGACCAGGCCAAGCAGGTTTTTGCGTCATAGGCTGGGCATATGACAAGGTTCGCGGCTTCGTATTTTACAAAATTCTGGGTGGGCCCGACATTGGGGCCTCTGTAAAAGGAGTTCCCACCGTGGCAAACCCTGCTCGCTTCACTCACGAGAAACTGCCGTTGAACATCGACGGCGTGCTGCTGGATCTGGCGGTGATCCATCGTTCCGGCCCCAAGGCACCTATCCTCTTCCTGCATGGGTTCGGTTCTACCAAAGAAGACTATGCCGACATCACGCTGCAGCCCGCATTCGAAGGTCATCCCTTCATTGCCTACGATGCGCCTGGTTGCGGCGAAACCGAATGCGCCGACCTCGCCCGCATCAACATCCCCTTGCTGGTGAAGACTGCCCAGGCCGTACTTGCACATTTTGGCGTCGACCAATTTCACCTGGTCGGCCACTCCATGGGTGGCCTGACCGGGCTGATGCTCGCTGATGCCGCCCCGGATCGAGTGCTGAGTTTCGTCGACATCGAGGGCAATATTGCGCCCGAAGATTGCTTCCTCAGCCGGCAGATCCACGATCACCCGCGCGAAGACGATTTGCGCTTTTTCCGCGACTTCATCGAGCGCACCCGGCTTGCCGCCGACCCTGCCAGCGCACTCTATGCGGCCAGCCTGGCGCACAAGGTACGTACCGGGGCGGTGCGCGGCATCTTCGAGTCCATGGTTGAGCTGTCAGATAACGGCGGTCTGATGGAGAAGTTCCTGGCGCTACCCTTCCCGCGCCAGTACATGTACGGCGCAACCAACGCCCACCTTTCCTATCTGGACGACATCGCTGCCCAAGGGGTGCAACTGGCTTGCATCCCTGATTGTGGCCACTTCCCGATGTACTCCAACCCGGCGCTGATGTGGCAGCACATCAAGGCACTGCAAGACCGCGCCTGACCCCGTTCACCGGCTCCAACCCCTACACGGCTGCTTGCGGCCGTGTGTACCCGCACACCCAGTCATAATAACAATGAGGTTGCGTCATGCTCGAAGCCATCAATGGCTTTCTCTCGGGAAAGCTGCTTATCGTCCTGGTCGTCGGCCTGGGCGCTTATTTCACCGTCAAGACACGGTTTGTGCAGCTTCGCTATTTCCTGCACATGTTCAAGGTGTTCAAGGACAGCCTTACCAGCAGTTCGACTCAAATCAGTTCCTTCCAGGCCCTCATGCTCAGCCTGGCCGGCCGTGTCGGGGCGGGCAACATCGCCGGCGTCGGCGTGGCTGTAACCTTGGGCGGTCCTGGTGCGGTGTTCTGGATGTGGGTTACCGCACTGGTCGGGATGGCCACCACATTGTTCGAATGCAGCCTGGCGCAGTTGTACAAGCGCCACAACGGTAGCGGCCAGTTTCATGGGGGCCCGTCGTTCTACATCGAATACGGGCTGAACAAGCGTTGGCTGGGCGTTGTTATGGCGGTACTGCTGATCGTCACGTTCGGTTTTTCCTTCAATGGCCTGCAGTCACACGCGGTAACCCATTCACTGCAAAATGCCTTTGGCTTTGACCCCGCCTATTCCGGCATCGCCCTGGCCGCCGTGCTAGCGCTGGTGTTCATGGGTGGCATCAAACGCATCGCCAGGGTGGCAGACCTGCTGGTACCGGTGAAAACGCTGGCCTACATAGCGGTTACCCTGTACGTCATTGTGCTGCAATTTGATCACGTGCCCTTGATGCTGTTGACCATCGTGAAAAGCGCGTTCGGGCTCGATCAAGCCTTCGGTGGCCTGATCGGCAGCGCAATCGTGATGGGTGTGAAGCGTGGCGTATTCGCCAACGAAGCTGGCCTGGGCAGTGCACCAAACGTCGCAGCGGTGGCCGAAGTTCGGCACCCTGTCTCACAAGGTGTCGTGCAGGCGTTCAGCGTGTTTTTCGATACGTTCATCATCTGCACCTGCACCGCTTTGCTGATCTTGCTGTCGGGCTTTTATACCGCTGGTTTCGCGGGTGACGGCATCGTGCTGACCCAGAACTCGCTTGCCGCAGTGGTCGGTGACTGGGGCCGCATCTTCATCAGCGTTGCACTTGCGTTGTTCGTGTTCACCTCGATTCTCTACAACTACTACCTGGGCGAAAACAACCTGAGGTTTATTCTGGGCAAGAACCGCAAGGCACTGCTGAGCTATCGCGCCCTGGTGCTGGCCTTGATTCTCTGGGGCTCGGTTCAGGATCTGTCCACGGTGTTTGCCTTCGCCGACATCACCATGACCCTTTCTGCGCTGGTGAACCTCATCGCCCTGGTCCTGCTATGCCGAGTTGGCCTGCGACTGCTCGCAGATTATGACGCACAGCGCAAAGCCGGCGTTGCCGAGCCGGTTCTCACCGCCAGTGCCTTCCACGACCTCAACATAGACAGGACCATCTGGAGCAATGCTCCAGAGCAGGTCGAAAAAGATCAGGGGCTGGGTGTACTCGAACCTGAGCCACCAAAAATATCTTGATGAGCAGGATTCCCAGGCAACCGTAGTGGTTGCCTGGGCTTGGTTTCAGCTTCGTGCATTCGAATAATGAGCCCCAGGACGCAAGCCGGTGTTTTCTTCCACAGCCCCCGTGCCGTCGAGGTAACCGTGCTTGCGTAGATCGGGCATGAGCACTGCGGCAATCAGGGTGATGACGCTCATCGCCGCCACGTAGTAGTAGAAGTACGACTCCACGCCCGCGCCGCGCAGGGACAGCGCCACGTACTCGGCAGTACCGCCACACAGCGCGTTGCCCAAGGCATAGGGCAGCCCTACGCCCAGCGCGCGGACCGTGGCGGGGTACAGGTCCGCCTTCAGCACGCCGGTGACCGGCGTATAGAACGCAGCAATCAGGAGGCCCAGCATGACCAGCGCGAAGGCTTCGTACGGGTTGTTGACGCTCTTGAGCCCCGTGAGCAACGGTACGATCAACAGGCTCGACAGCAGGCCGAAGGCAATCATGCTGTTTCGCGAACCAATCCTGTCAGCCATCATTCCAAACACCGGCTGAAGGCACATGAACACCACCAGCGCGGCTGTCATGATGAAGCTCACGGTCGACGGATCGAAGCCCGCCGAAACCACCAGGTATTTCTGCATGTAGGTGGAGAATGTATAAAAGTGCAGCGAGCAACCCGCAGTGATGGCAATCGTCAGCAGCACTGCTTTCTTGTGCTTCATCAGCGCTTTTATGGAGCCCGCTTCCTTGTGTTTGGCACCTTGGTGGCTTGCCGTTTCAAGCATCGAGCGGCGAAGGTAGACCACTACCAGTGCACTCACTGCACCAATGAAGAATGGAATCCTCCAGCCCCAGGCCTTGAGTTCTTCGATGGGCAGCAGGTTCTGCAGCACAACCACAGTCAGCAATGCCAGCAGTTGCCCGGCAATGATCGTGAAGTACTGGAACGAGCCAAAGAAGCAGCGCTTGCCCGTACTGGAAATCTCGCTGATGTAGGTAGCACCGGTACCGTATTCAGCCCCTACCGAAAGGCCCTGCATCAAGCGGGCAATCAGCAACAGAACCGGCGCGGCCATGCCAATGGTTTCGTAGGTGGGCACCACCGCGATCATCAGCGAGCCCCCACACATCAGAAAGACGGAGATGATCATGGAAAACTTGCGGCCACGCGTGTCAGCGAGGTAACCGAAAATCCACCCGCCCAGGGGGCGCATGAAGAAGCCGACAGCAAAAATGCCGGCCGTTGCCAAAAGTTGTGTGGTCTGGTCGCCCTGAGGGAAAAAAAGCGCGGCAAAGTAGATTGAGGTGTAGGCGTAGATGAAGAAGTCGTACCACTCCACCAGGTTTCCGGAACAGGCGCCGAGAATGGCGCGGATCCGTTGGCGATTGGTCAGGTTACGGATATCAGGCGCAGCAGGATTGTGATTGTTGGCGTGCATGGGGAACTCCAGATCTGAGGCAAACGCGAGGCAAGAACAACAGCGTTGGTCTGCGTCGAGCTACTGGCTTGGAGTCATCACAGGAAAAGCAGGCGGCAGTACGCGGGGCGATGGAACGCACATCATTGGGGGCACCTTCTGGGATCTATTATTTTACAAGCCAGCGAAAGCGCACTGACTTTTATCCCGGGCAAAGCTACGCCCTCACCTGAGTAGCGGCCAGACCCGCTGCCCTCTAGCAGTTATGCCGCGATTGAATAGCTTGGCGCAGCCGTTTCAGAGCATGTGCCCCGCCCAGATGCCTTGGGCCACCAGCTCGCTGGCAATGTCCACAAAGGTCTGGCCGACGTAGCGCGTTGCAGGGCTTACCTGCCGATCGGCGGGCAGCACGAGCACCAGCTTGCGCATTGGCGTCGGGTCAACCAGCGGCGCGGCGCATAGCGTGCCGTCATTCAGGCGGGAGTAGATGGAGGCCAGTGGCAATGCCGTATAGCCAAATCCATTGCGCACCAGGTCGATCATCGCGCCAAAGGAGTCCGCCTCGACACTGGTGGTGATCTTGAAGCCTCGCTCAAGGGCGCACTGGTCCATGATCTTGCGCAGCCCATGGCGGGGGCTGGGCAGCACCATCTGTTCATTGGCCAACTCTGCGAACGACACGGCCGTGTCCAGGTTCAACCTGGCCTCGGGAGGGCCAACCAGGACCAGGTTCTCCATCATTACCGGTTCGATTCGCAACGTATGCAGTGGCTGCGGATCGTATGAGATGGCCAGCTCCAGCTCGCCCCGCTGCAACCAGTCCAGCAAATAGCCGCTGAACGCCGATGAAAAGCGGATCGAGAGGTCCGGGTGAGTGTCGCGGATGCGTTGTACCAACGGCACAGTGACAATCTCGGCGATGGTCGGCGTGGTACCGATGGCGACCATGCCGCGAAACGCGGCACGACCGCCGGCTACCGAGGTACGGATGGACTCGAGCTCGTTCATGATTCGGGTGGCCCGTTCAAGAACCTCGAGGCCAGCAGCGGTGATTTCCATACCGCGGCCATGCCGCTCGAACAGGTAGACGCCCAGTTCCTTTTCCAACTGCCGAATCTGCCGGCTCAATGCAGGTTGCGCCACATGGAGCCGGTCCGAAGCCTTGCTCAGGCTGCCAAGCTCGGCCACATGGATCAGGGTTTTCAGTTGCACTACGTCCATCGGTCAACCACTGGCAAAGAAAGGGGCGCCTCTGAACGGCGTTTTTCACAGTCTAAAGACAGGTTCAGGGACCAGCTATAGAATTTGAGCATAGCAGCTAGCACCAAAGGCATACGCCACGACGCGAATTGGCTATCGATGCCTCACACTGTTGAAGAGCCTGCAGCCCCCTGGGTTGTGCCACGAGCGGTTGCCGGCTGTGTATCCGGGTCCTGCAGCTCCCCTTCCCACTTGGCGACCACCGCCGTGGCGATCGAGTTGCCTACGGCGTTGGTGGCCGAGCGCCCCATATCGAGGAATGTATCGATGCCCAGAATCAGCAGCAGCCCCGCTTCGGGAATATCGAACTGCACCAGCGTCGCCGCAATGACCACCAGTGATGCACGCGGCACCCCGGCAAGCCCCTTGGATGTAAGCATCAACGTCAACAGCATCAGGATCTGCGTACCAAGGGTCATCTCGATACCGTACGCTTGGGCGATGAACAGCACAGCGAAGGTGCAGTACGTCATCGAGCCATCGAGGTTGAAGGAGTAGCCCATGGGCATGACAAAACTGGAAATTTTGCGGCTTACTCCGAATCGGTCCAGCGCCGAGAGCAGTTTTGGATAGGCCGACTCGGAACTCGCCGTAGCGAACGCCAGCAGGAAGGCCTCCTTGATCAGCGCCAGAAGTGCGAAAACCCGCCGCCCCAGGAACAGCGCCCCAGCCATTATCAGCAACAGCCAAAGCAGGATCAGCCCCAGGTAGAAGTCGCGCATGAACACCGCGAACGTTGCGAGGATCGACAGGCCGTTAACCGCGACTGTGGCGGCCATCGCAGCCATGACAGCCAGCGGTGCCAGCTTCATGACGTAGCTCGTGATGAGAAGCATGGCCTGGGCCAATTCGTCGGCAAGGCGCACGAGGCCCTTGGCTTTTTCGCCCAGGGCCGCCAGGGCTACACCAAAGAATAGTGAGAACACCACAATCTGCAGGATCTCGTTGTTCGCCAGGGCCTCGACGAACGACCTGGGCACCAGATGCGTGACAAACGCCTTGAGGGTGAAGGCAGATGTCTGGAGGGACGTGGTTGCGCTCACGTCCGGCAAAGGCAGTGCCAGATGATGCCCTGGCTGCAGGATGTTGGCCATCATCAGGCCCACCGCCAATGAGAGCAGCGAAGCCGTCAGGAACCACATCATCGCCTTGCCAAAGACTCTGCCCACCGCACCGGCGTCGCCCATGTGAGCAATCCCTACCACCAAGGTGGAAAACACCAGCGGCCCGATCAGCATCTTGATCAGCCTCAGGAATACGTCCGATATCACCGAAATGTACCCGGCAGTCTCGGTAGCAGCTGCCTTGTCAGGGCTGGTGAGGAAAATGACATAGCCGATCACCACGCCAAGGAACATTGCGAGCAGTATCCAGCCCGCCAGCGGTAGTCTGAATTTCATTGAGCACCTTTATTCAACCAATAGGGACCGTCACCGCCAGAGCGGTGCACTACGGAACGAAGTAGGACAGTGCAAGATGCCGAAAACAGGATGGTGAGGATGGTGTATCGGCCAATGGCGACTCTGCAGTGGTGAGCCACCCGGCGAGCGTGCGCAGGTAACGAAGCAACATGGACAACCCTCGATCTTATTGTTGTTTTGATTCGACAGCGACGCAGCCGCGACCGAGCAGGCAACCTAACGTTTTCACCTGCTGCCCAGAAGCGCTGAGCGCGTCTATCAGCTATGCCCGCTTTATATAGCCACTGCGGGCGTGCCCCGGCCATGCTTCACACGACGCGGCAGTCAGTCGCACTCAACGTCGATGACCTGTGGCATGGGCGTACCTATGCCGCTACGGCATATCTCAAAGAAAAAAACGGTAGTCGTCCTGCGCTGCATCTCGCCGCATGATGAGGAAAAACAAAAGCAGCACTGCCGGGAGATACCCATGTCATCGCAAGAAGCTGAACAGAACTGGCAAGAGGACGTGTTCCGTGTTCTCAAGGCCCACGACGTCAAGCACGTCGTATTCGTACCGGACGCTGGCCACTCGGCGTCCATTCGCATGTCCTATGCAGACCCCGACATCAAGGCCGTTGTGCTCACCACGGAAGAAGAAGGCATTGGCTACCTGGCCGGCGCCTGGCTGGGTGGTGAACGTGGCGCCCTGCTGATGCAGTCGAGCGGTGTCGGCAACTGCATCAACACCCTCGCCTTGCAGAACTGCGCTGGTTTCCCCCTGCTGATGGTAGTGACCATGCGGGGGGACTGGGCTGAATTCAACGCCTGGCAAAACCCGATGGGTCAGGCCACTGAAGCCTCCCTGAACCTGATGAAAGTGATGACCTGGCGCGCTGACAAACCTGAGGATGTGGCCCCCCTGCTCCATGGCGCCGCCACCATGGCCTTCAACGGCGATGCCGCCACCGCCCTGCTGCTTGGTCAGCGCCTGATCGGAGAAAAGAAATGGGTCAAGTAAGCGCCAACCACGTGCTTTGCCGCCGAGAGGTCGTCCGTACCTTGCTCGCCGATCGCAATGATGTGCTCGTCGTCACCGGCCTGGGCTCTGCCTCCTATGATGTGATGGCCGCGGGTGACCACGACAACAACTACTACCTTTGGGCGGCCATGGGCAGTGCCATTACCGTGGGCTTGGGCCTCGCCAATGCGCAGCCGGACAAAAGCGTGGTGGTTGTCACCGGGGACGGTGAGCTGCTGATGGGGTTCGGCGCACTGGCCACTGTTGCGCTGCAGCAGCCGAAAAACCTGACCATCGTGGTGCTGGACAACGGCCACTTTGGTGAAACCGGCATGCAAGTCAGCCACGCCGGCTTCGGCATCCAGTTGGACCGGGTCGCTGAAACCTGTGGCTTTGCCTGGACCCAGGAAATCCGTGAAATGGACGGGGTCCATGCCCTGCGTGAGCGTTTCGCCAATCGGGACGGGGTCAAGCTGGCCACGGTGAAGATCAAAGCCGAAAACCCGCCACGTGTACTGCCGCCGCGTGATGGCCAATACATCAAGAACCGTTTCCGCGCCGCCCTTGGCTTCCAGCCTATTTGACCGTGTTACAGGGTCGGGCCGGCGGCCGGACCACGATGACGCTGCCGGCCTGCCCCACCCTGGAGAATGATGATGATCGACAACAATCAAGAAGAACTCAACGCCATTCGTGAGGGCGTACGCGCCCTGTGTGGCGATTTCCCGGCCGAATACTGGCGTAAGATCGACGAAGAAAAAGGCTTCCCTGAAGCCTTCGTCAAAGCCATGACTGAGGCCGGCTGGCTGTCGGCGATGATACCCGAGGAGTTTGGCGGCTCCGGCCTGGGTCTGGCCGAGGCGTCGGTTATCCTTGAAGAAGTCAACGCCTGCGGCGGCAACTCCGGCACCATCCATGGCCAGATGTACAACATGTTCACCTTGCTGCGTAACGGCAGCGAAGAACAAAAGCGCTACTACCTGCCCAAATTGGCCAGTGGCGAGCTGCGCCTGCAGTCGATGGGCGTAACAGAGCCGACCACCGGCACCGATACCACCAAGATCAAGACCACGGCGGTTCGCAAAGGCGACAAGTACGTGATTAATGGCCAGAAAGTGTGGATCTCTCGCGTCCAGCATTCTGACTTGATGATCCTCCTGGCGCGTACCACCCCGCTCGCCGAGGTCACCAAGAAGGTCGATGGCATGTCGATTTTCCTGGTCGACCTGCGTGAAGCCATCGGTAACGGCCTGACCGTACAGCCGATTGCCAACCTGGTGAACCACGAAACCAACGAGCTGTTCTTCGACAACCTGGAAATCCCTGCCAGCAGCCTGATTGGCGAAGAAGGCAAGGGTTTTCGCTACATCCTCGACGGGCTCAATGCCGAGCGTACCTTGATCGCCGCCGAATGCATCGGCGATGGCCGCTGGTTTATCGAGAAATCCAGCCAGTACGCCCGTGATCGCGTGGTATTCGGCCGCCCGATCGGCCAGAACCAGGGCGTGCAGTTCCCCATCGCTGAAGCCTACATCGAGATCGAAGCCGCCGACCTGATGCGCTGGCGTGCTTGCGCCGAGTACGACAGCGGTCGCAACGCTGGCGCCGCCGCGAACATGGCCAAGTACCTGGCGGCCAAAGCCAGTTGGGAGGCCGCCAACGCATGCTTGCAGACCCACGGCGGGTTCGGCTTTGCCAATGAATATGACGTCGAGCGCAAGTTCCGCGAAACCCGCCTTTATCAGGTCGCGCCCATTTCAACCAACCTGATCTTGTCCTACGTGGCCGAACATCTGCTGGAACTGCCGCGTTCGTTCTGACCCGGGTCCCCCTCGCCAACCGTGAGGGGCCTGCCATAACAAGAGAGACATCAATCATGAGTCAGCCCATTCGCCCACTTGACGGCATTACCGTCATCAGCCTCGAACATGCGATCGCAGCGCCCTTCTGTACCCGTCAGCTGGCTGACCTGGGCGCCCGGGTGATCAAGGTCGAACGCCCGGGCAGTGGCGACTTCGCCCGTGGTTACGATCAGCGGGTCAACGGCCTGGCCTCGCATTTCGTCTGGACCAACCGCTCGAAAGAAAGCCTGGCCCTTGACCTCAAGCAGGATATCGCCGGGGACATCCTTGACCAGCTACTGGAGCAAGCCGATGTGCTGGTGCAGAACCTGGCGCCAGGCGCGGCCGCCCGCCTTGGGTTGAGCTTCGAGCAATTGCACGAGCGCTTCCCGCGGCTCATCGTCTGCGACATCTCCGGCTATGGCGCTGGGGGCCCCTACGAGCAGAAAAAAGCCTATGACCTGCTGATCCAGAGCGAAGGCGGTTTTCTTTCGGTCACCGGTGGGCCCGGCGAAGACGGGATGGCCAAGGCGGGCAACTCGATAGCTGATATCGCTGCCGGTATGTATGCCTATACGGGCGTCCTCTCGGCCGTACTGTTGCGGGAAAAAACCGGCATCGGCAGCCACGTTGAAGTTTCGATGTTGGAGAGCCTGGTGGAGTGGATGAATTACCCGCTCTATTACGCCTACGAGGGTGCCCCGCCACCGCCTCGCGCTGGTGCAGCGCACGCCACGATCTATCCATACGGCCCATTCCCTATTGGCGATGGCAGCACCGTGATGCTCGGCCTGCAGAACGAACGGGAGTGGCAGCTGTTCTGCGAGCGTGTGCTGATCCGGCCAGAGCTTGCGGATGATGATCGGTTTTCTGCCAACTTCAAACGCGTGGCCAACCGTGACGCCCTGCGAGCGTTGATCATCGAGGCTTTCGCCCCATTGAGCTTCGATACCGTTATTCAGCGGCTGGACCAGGCCAGCATTGCCAACGCCAAGGTTAACGATATGCAGGGTGTCTGGGAGCACCCACAACTAAAAGCCCGAGACCGCTGGCGGCGCATCGACACGGCCGCAGGCAGCGTTCCCAGCCTGCTCCCGCCCGCCACCAGCAATGCCTTTGCACCCCGCATGGGCCCGGTGCCCGCGCTTGGCGAGCACAGCGAAAGTATCCTTGCCGAACTTGGCCTGACGCATGAACGAATTCAACAGCTGCGCGCTTCAGGGGTCATCTGACCCCTCTTATTACCGCCTGTTGTGAGAGCTCAAGAACAGAGTATTACTGCTTATGAAAGTGCTGGTCGCTATCAAACGTGTGGTCGATTACAACGTCAAAGTCCGCGTCAAGGCGGACAACGCCGGCGTCGACCTTGCAAACGTCAAGATGTCCATGAACCCCTTCTGCGAAATCGCCGTGGAAGAAGCCGTACGCCTGAAGGAAAAAGGCGTGGCAAGCGAGATCGTGGTCGTCTCCGTGGGCCCGCCCGCCGCCCAGGAGCAACTGCGTACCGCCCTGGCACTGGGTGCCGACCGTGCCCTCCTGGTAGAAGCCGCTGACGAGCTGAACTCCCTGGCTGTGGCCAAGGCGCTGAAAGCCGTTGTCGACAAGGAGCAGCCGCAGCTGGTCATCCTTGGCAAGCAGGCCATCGACAGCGACAACAACCAGACCGGCCAGATGCTGGCCGCGCTGACCGGCTACGCCCAGGGCACCTTCGCCTCCAAGGTCATCGTTGCTGGCGACAAGCTGAACGTCACTCGTGAAATCGATGGCGGCTTGCAGACCGTGTCGCTGAACCTGCCAGCCATCGTCACCACCGACCTGCGCCTGAACGAGCCACGCTATGCGTCGCTGCCGAACATCATGAAGGCCAAGAAGAAGCCGCTGGAGACCGTCAAGCCTGACGACCTCGGCGTTTCCCTCGCCTCCACCAACACGACCCTGAAAGTCGAAGCGCCAGCTGCGCGCAGCGCGGGTATCAAGGTCAAGTCGGTGGCCGAACTGGTCGAGAAGCTGAAGAACGAAGCGAAGGTAATCTGATGTCTATCCTGGTAGTAGCTGAACACGACAATCACACACTCGCCGCGCCGACCTTGAATACTCTGGCTGCAGCCCGCCAGATCGGAGGGGAAGTCGTGGTCCTGGTCGCGGGGCTGGACGTTTCCGGTGTCGCTTTCGCGGCTGCGCAGATCGCTGGAGTGAGTAAGGTGCTAATGGCAGACGACGCTGCCTACGCGCGCCAGCTCCCGGAAAATGTTGCGCCGTTGGTGGCCAACCTGGGTCGCGACTTCAGCCATGTACTCGCCCCTGCCACCAGCAACGGCAAAAACATCCTGCCACGGGTGGCAGCGTTGCTGGATGTCGATCAGATCTCCGAAATCATTTCGGTCGAGTCTGCCGATACCTTCAAGCGCCCGATCTATGCGGGCAACGCCATCGCCACCGTGCAGTCGAACGCCGCAGTCAAAGTCATCACCGTTCGATCCACCGGCTTTGAGGCCCTGCCGGCAGAAGGCGGTAGTGCGCCGATCGTGGCATTGGCTGGCGCCCGTGATACAGGCATATCGGCGTTCGTCGGCGAAGAACTGGCCACGTCCGATCGCCCCGAGCTGACTGCGGCAGACATTGTTGTTTCCGGTGGCCGCGGCATGGGCAACGGTGACAACTTCAGCCACCTGTACCGCCTGGCCGACAAGCTCGGCGCGGCAGTTGGGGCATCACGCGCGGCAGTAGACGCAGGCTTTGTTCCCAACGACATGCAGGTCGGCCAGACCGGCAAGATCGTGGCCCCGCAGCTGTACATCGCGGTCGGTATCTCCGGCGCGATCCAGCATTTGGCCGGCATGAAGGAATCCAAGGTGATTGTCGCGATCAACAAGGATGAAGAAGCGCCGATCTTCCAGGTGGCCGATTACGGACTGGTCGGCGACTTGTTCGATATCGTGCCAGCACTCACCTCCACGCTGTAACAGGACAAAAACAATGACCCCATCAGCACCTGAAACCTGGATCGGTCGCAGTGAGACCGTGCACGATTGCATCAGCCATAACCTGGTAAAACGTATTGCCGCAACCCTGAGTGAGCCAGCGCCAGCTCCGGGTGCCCCCCTGCCCGAACTCTGGCACTGGGCATTCTTCCAGGACGCCGTCGAGCACTCCGGGCTCGGCGGGGACGGCCATCCCGCGCGAGGCGGCTTCTTGCCCCCGGCGGATAACCGCAACCGCATGTGGGCAGGTGGTCGCCTGGAGTTCCTGCACCCGCTGCGCGTGGATGCCCAGGTATCTCGCCGCTCGACCATCCTCAACGTTCAGGAAAAGCATGGGCGTACGGGGTCCTTGCTGTTTGTCACGGTACAACATGAGTACGTGCAAGACGGCCAGCGGGCGCTCATCGAGGAACAGGACATCGTTTATCGTGAGCCATCGCCACCCAAACTGGGCGGAACCGAGCCGATGCCGCAGGGAGACTGGCATCTTCACGTTCAGCCAAGCCCGACGCTGCTGTTCCGCTATTCGGCGGTGACGTTCAACGGCCACCGCATTCACTATGATTGGCCTTATGTGACCGAAACCGAAGGTTACCCTGGCCTGGTGGTGCACGGCCCCCTGATCGCAACGCTGAACGTGCAAGCATTCGTACGGGCGAACCCGCAATTGACAGTGCGTCGATTCAGCTTCCGTGGTGTTCGTCCCTTGATCTGCCCTGACGCGTTCGAGGTCGGTGGCCGATTGATCGGTGAGGGTAAAGCCCAGGTCTGGGCTGGCAATCAGGCAGGTCAGGCCCAGGTCGGCGAGATCGAATTCGTCCAGGAGGCACGCCAATGACACAACAACCCGTAGTCCGTAGCGCGCTTTTCGTTCCCGCGACTCGCCCAGAACGCATTCCGAAAGCATTGGCCAGTGGTGCGGACCGGGTCATTGTCGACCTTGAGGATGCTGTGGAAGAGACGCTGAAGGAGCAGGCGCGCAACAATCTCGACCAGTTCCTCGACGATCATCCGCAGGCCAAGGTGCTGGTACGGGTGAATGCGCCTGGTCATTGGGCCCACGAGGCTGACCTGTCGCTTTGCCGGCGTCATGCCGGGGTCATCGGCATTCTGCTGCCGAAGGCTGAAAGCGTCGACCAGATTGATCGCGCCCATGCCACTGGCAAAGCGGTGTGGCCAATCATCGAAAGCGCCAAGGGCCTGGCTGCCCTACCATCCCTGGCGGCAGCGGCTGGCGTAGACAGGTTGTCATTCGGCAGCCTGGACCTGGGCCTGGACCTTGGCCTCAGCTCGGGTAGCGCAGCAGCCGAGCACGTGCTGGGGCATGCCCGTTACGCAGTGCTGCTACATAGCCGTGTCGCGGGACTGGCAGCGCCCTTGGACGGTGTGTTCCCCGCCATCCAGGATATCGACGGCTTGCAGCGTCAAGTCCGGTTTGCACGGGACATGGGCTTTGGCGGCGCCTTGTGCATCCACCCAAGCCAGGTCAAGGTGATCCACGATGCCCTGAAGCCCTCGCATCACGAGCTGGATTGGGCTCGACGGGTGGTCGAGCAGGCCGAAGCTGGCGCCGGCGTATTCACCCTTGATGGCCAGATGGTCGACGCTCCGGTGATCCTGCGTGCCCGGGCAATCTTGCTACAGGCGGGTTGAAGGGTTCAGTTCATGCTCCCGTTTCAGCACGCGACCACTGTTCTGACGCGCAGGGGTAATCTGTATCGGGGGCACCCGTCGAAGAGGTGCCGTATGTGGTTGATGAATGGCGCAGCCCTGCCACCGCGCAAGTGCTGCAAACGCTTGATCTGCCGGCTGCTGCGTGCCCTATCCAGGTTGCCGGCGTATGGTTGACGCCGCCCGTACATGCCCTCCACCTGTCATGCAGGCCGCGTCAGAGCTGATGGTTGAAATAGGCTATACCGCCATGACCATGCGAAAACTGGCGCAACGTGTCGGAATACTCCCAGGCAGCCTTTACCATCACGTCGACTGCAAACAGGATCTCCTGCTCAATGTGGTCCTGGACATCGTCGAAAAACGTCTTCAGGCGTGGCATGAGAGCGTATGCCCACGCGACCTGAAGGGTTATGTGTGTTTCTCACTCGATCGGCAAGTCACCGTCCCACAGGAAGATTTGATCCTGCGACACGAGGTCAGGCACCTTGAAGCCAGCCACCGGCGCTGGCTGGACCGGGCGAGTGCACGGCTGGCCCAGCCAGTGGAATGCATCATTCAGAAAGGTTGTGCGACAGGCCAGTACCGCGTGGACGCCCCCTCCAAAGCATCGGTGGCGATCATTGCGATTATCGAAAGCGCCAACAGCCTGCGGCTCAGCAAGGCGCCTTTCGATGAAACCTGGATCCAGGAGCACATCCTGCAGGCGTGCAATGCATTGCTGCGACCTCACCAACACGCGCTCTGGTGCTCGGGCCACCGCAATCATCCTTGACCTATCCTGTCTGCAAGCACCCCCGGACGGAACGGATCAGGACCTAGATCATGCCATTCAGATTCACGCTGTGGTCGAGCTTCGCGCAGTTCACCCAGGGGATCCGTAAAGAGTTCTCCAGCCCGGACCGCCTCCCCCAACGCTTGCTGGACGAAGCGGAGACGCTGCTATCCGTGTTGTTGGCTATCGGCATGGCGCATTATCTGGCTGTCGATAATGTCGGCTGGGCTGCTTTCAGTGGCTACATGGTGATGCGTTCAAGTCTGCACGACTGCGTTTACCGTGGCGGGCTCCGGATCATCGGCACTGCCGCAGGCGGCTTGGCCGCAGCAGCGCTACTGACTCAAATGCAAATAAGCGTGCATTGGCTTGGTCCCGTCATAGGGCTGGTCGGCGCAGGCACGCTGTGGTGCGCCATCCGCCATGAGCATGGTTACGCCTGGCTGTTTGCCGGACTGACATTCGCCATGGTGGCTATCTCCGGATTTGACGCGACGGGCGGCCCATCCGTGATCGATATAGCCAGAACCCGCCTGGAGGAAGTGGCATGCGGCACCCTTGCCTGCTGGTTCGTAGCCATGCTGTCCGGCCGGACTGTACGCAAGATGTTTCCCGATGGCGCGTTATCTTCCCGATCTGGCGCGCGCGTGAGCGAACCGGACCTTGACCGTTGCCTGCTAGGTCATGTGCTGCAGGCAGGCCTGGCGTTGGCGTTGATCCCTTCCTTGGGTATCTGGCTGGACGTGGGGGGGTTGAGCCAGGCAGCTATCACCGTCATGGCCGTGATGATGGTGCCACCAGGGGCGCTTTTGCCAGGTAGCCGCGCAGTCACGCTGCGCAATGTTCATCGCCTGGCAGGCTGCTGCGCGGGCGCTGCCTGTGCGGGGCTGGCTTTATGGCTGGTAGGCTCGAACTGGATCGCCATGACCCTGGCAATGTGCATCGGCGTGATGGTCGGGCGGCACATCGAGAACAGCAACCGCTCATACGCTTACGCCGGCACCCAATTTTCCCTCGTGTATCTGGTAGTGATGGTGCCTGATACTTACGTCAACGTCAGCCCTGCGCCCGGGTTCATCCGCTTGGAGGGGGTGTTGGCAGGTTTCGTCCTGATCGGCGTAATACGCCTGGCGAATCAGTTGATCCGCCAGGGCGCGTCCCGATGAACCCTAGGCTGACGAATGATTACTGGCCTGCAGCCGTTGTCGATAGGCTGGAAACACTTGAGGATTGACCATACGTGGCCCCTCCTCGCCGCGCAGCACCTGCAGTATTTGCTCCGCTGCCCATAGCCCCATGCGCAGACGGGCCTCGCGGGTTACACCTGCGGTGTGATAAAGGCCTACCACGTTATCAAGCCCAAGCAATGGATGATCGAGGGCTGGCGGCTCTTCGTCCCAGACGTCGATACCCGCCCCCCCAAGGTGGTCACAGGCCAGCGCCGCATAAAGTGCGGCCTCGTCATGCAGGCCGCCACGCGCCGTATTGATGAAAATGGCGCCCTTGCGCATCGACGCAAACGTTGTTGCGTTCATCATGTTCAGCGTCGAAGCCAGGCGGGGGCAATGTAACGACACGACATCACTCTGCTGCAAAAGCGCCCCCAGTTCGCAGCCTGTTGCGCCCCGTTGATTGATCTGGTCGCTTGTCAATAACGGATCATGGGCGATGACCCGCATGCCCAGGGCCTGGGCGATACTCGCTACCCGTGTACCTATCTCACCGATACCGACCAGACCCAGCGTTTTCCCTGAGAGTTCGAAGCCCATCAAATCTTCGCGAGAGAAACCTCGGTCCCTGCGCAACCGCCGATCCGATTCACTGATGCGCCGCGCACTGTCGAGCATCAGTCCGATGGTTGCCTCCGCTACCGATTGGGCATTGGCACCGGACTGGTTCACCACCAGAACTCCGGCACGGGTGCAGGCATCGACGTCGACGGTGTCATAACCGGCGCCATTGGTTGAGACACAGAGCAGGTTTGGCAGTTGGTTGAGTAAACGTTCCGTCACATGCCATGCAGGTGGCAGCTCATCGCGTGCGGATGGCACCTGGTAGACCTGGCAACTGCGCAGCGCTTGCATGATCAGCCCGGGCGCCTGGTCACGAGGTACGGTTTGCAACACCACATCGGCTGAGGCTTCGAGCGTCTGGGCCATCACCGGGTGGTACCAGACGTCGAAGCGTACGATCTTCTTCACTTCGCTATTCATGCTCGCCTCATCTCAATGGCTGATGTGGGATGGCGTGGATTTGCGTCCCATGAACTTGCGCACCCCAATGTTCTCCTCGACCTTGCCATCGCCATCCAGGTAACCATGTCTGGAGAGGTCTGGCATTAACAGGGAGGAAACGAGGGTGATGGCAGCGATAGCAGCGACATACAGATAGAAGTACTGCTCCATGCCCAGCGAGCGGAAGCTCAGTGCTACGTATTCAGCGGAACCCCCGAACATTGCAGCACCTACCGCATAAGGCAGCCCTACACCAAGGGCCCGAACGGTTGGCGGGTAGAAGTCTGCTTTCAGCACGCCAGTAACCGGCGTATAGAAGGCTGCAATGAGCAACCCGGCGACCACCAGCGCGAATGCACTCAGCGGGTCCTGAACAGACTTGATCGCTGACAACAGGGGTATGACCAGGAACGTGGACAGCAGACCGAAAATAATCATGTTGCGGCGTACGCCGATCTTGTCCGCAAGCATGCCGAAAACCGGCTGGGCAAACATGAAGATCACCAGCGCCGAAGCCATGATGATGCTCACTGTCGGTGCCGGAATACCGACGCTGACCACCAGGAATTTCTGCATGTAGGCCGTGAAAGTATAGAAGTACAGAGAACAACCGATGGTAATGGTGAAAGTCAGCAGTACAGCGCGCTTGTGTTGCATGAGGCCCCTGAGCGAACCCGCCTCCTTGCTCTTCATACCTTGCGCAGTGGCTGTTTCGCGCATGGTCCGGCGCAGGTACACCACCACGATCGAGGCCAGCGCGCCGATCAGGAACGGCACTCGCCAACCCCAGGCTTTCAGGTCCTGTTCGGACAGCACCAGTTGCAGCACTGCCACCGTCAACAGCGCCAGCAGTTGCCCTGCGATAATGGTCATGTACTGGAACGAGCCGTAGAACGAGCGGCGCCCAGCGCGTGAGACCTCACTGATGTAGGTCGCGCCGGTGCCATACTCTGCACCGACCGATAGCCCTTGCATCAAGCGGGCGACCACCAACAGGACCGGCGCCGCGACACCGACAGTGGCGTAAGTTGGCATGACAGCGATCATCAATGACCCACCGCACATCATGAACACGGAGATGATCATCGATATCTTGCGACCACGCGTATCGGCGATGTAACCGAATATCCAGCCACCCAGCGGGCGCATGAAGAAACCGACCGCAAAAATACCAGCGGTGGCTAATAGCTGGCTGGTCTGATCGCCCGCCGGAAAGAACAGTGAGGCGAAATAGATTGATGTGTAGGCATAGATGAAGAAGTCGTACCACTCCACCAGGTTGCCGGAACAGACACCTACAATTGCAGTTGTACGCTCTTTGCGAGTCAACGGACGAGCCGTGCTCATATCTGCATTCATGATCGCTACCCTTGTTGTTATTGTTTTGCCAACTCGGGTACAGCTTTGCACAGCGATGGTGTGACGGAAGACCTGCCGCAGATCTAACAGCTATGCCTTGCGGGCATGGCCGTTTACTTCAAACAAACCAAGCCGGGCTGATATAAGGGCAACTTTGTGCTTGCCACTAAGCACACAGCCGAACGCCTGCTCGCTCTACCACGTGTTGCAGGAAGCCCTGCCCCTTACAGGCAATAGAACTCGCTGACCTCTGCAACCACCTCCCCCTTGGCATCGTACAACCGCGCCTCGGGTGTGAGCGCCATCGACCTCCCCTCCAGCACATAGCGCTGGCCTGCCTGGAAGTTGGCGTAAGGGACCGTCAGGTAGCATTCGCGCACAGTGGTGCCGCCCATCAGGCTCAGCCCCCCGCCACCGCCCACTTCATAATCGAACCTGACGATCAGCTCATGGCTGCCCGGGCTCACTTGAAAGAAGCGCCCGTCGCTCAACCGTTGCTTATCCAGCCGCTCGGCCATCAGTAACCTGTCATTGGGAAATGGCACCGAGAAATCGACCCAGGCCATCTGCGGATTGGCGCTTGGCAGCGGCGACTGGCAACCGGTAACTGCCGTGATTGCCAATAAAAGCATCATTGTGCGCATGATCGGTGCACCTGGGGCTGGGGCTTTCAGGATACCGCCAACCAGCATTCCATACCCTGCCTAATAGGTCCGTTCTGCCATTTCACAGGTAAACACGGCCGCAGGCGCGCAAGTGGGCTGCACAATTTCGGCTGCGCCGGTATGGTCAGGGTTCTGATATCGAACTGCATCGGAGGCAGTCATGACAACCCTCTTTCGCATCAGCGTGCTGGTGTTGGTCGCAGGCATGTTGCTGGGCGATATCCTGCTTGCCAGTGTCGGCCTGGCTTGCGTGTGCGGGGTTGCCGTGTACAGCAACATCCAGCAGGACAAGCAGCCGGCTTGCCCTGCAGATTCGGAGTTTCTGGCCTGACCGGTCACTCCTTGCGCAGCCGCACTACACTGCATCGCACATTAGCCGGCACAAGAGCGGGATGAATGAAACGGATACTCATCGCCGACGAGCAGCCGCTGGCCCGCCAGGCGTTACGGGCGATGCTCGAGTCCGTGGGCCATCAGGTAACGGCAGAATGCGCCGACGGCCCGTCAGCGTTGCAGGAAACGCTGCTGCAGCGCCCGGACCTGCTAATCCTCGAGCTGGCCCTGCCGCGCCTCGGTGGCCTGGAGCTGCTGCGGCGCCTGCGTCAGGCAGGCAGCAAGAGTCGCACGCTGGTACTCACGGCGCAGGACACCGAACACTTCGCCGGGCTGAGCCTGCAAGCAGGCAGTTCGGGCTTCATCGGCAAGCAGCAATCACTCGATGAGCTGCTCAGCGCCGTCGCCAGCGTGCTGGGCGGCCACAGCTACTTCCCCAGCCAAGCCCTGGACAGCTTGACCAAGGGCGGCCCTCAGGACGAAAAGGTCCAGTTGGCTAGCCTTTCGGCGCGTGAGATGACTGTTCTACGCTATCTGGCCAGCGGCAGCAGCATCAAGCGCATCGCCTCGGAGCTGGCGCTCAGCGACCGTACCGTCAGCACCTACAAGACCCGGCTGCTCGAAAAGCTCAACGTCGGCTCACTGGCCGAACTGCTCGAACTGGCGTGGCGCAACCACTTGCTCGGCCAAGTGCCGCAGGTGCTGCCGCAACTGAGCAGCGACCCCCGGCAGCCACTGAGCGAACAGTTCCATGCCAAATTCGATGACCTGCAACTGGCAGTCAGCCTGCGCGATGCCGAGAGCCGGCTGCTGGCGGGTAACCGTGCATTCTTCAGCTTCCATGCCATAAGCGAAACGGCCCAGCTGGGCAGCCGCATCACCGATAGCATCAGCTTGAGCCCTGAACAAGCCCTGGAGCTGCACCACACCTATCGCCGGGCCTACCTGGACGGGGAACCCTACTTTCGCCACCTTGTGCTCCAAGGCCCGCCGATGCGCTCGCTGCTGCACTGGGGCGCGCCCTACCATGATCACGCCGGCGCACTGCTGGGGATGATCTGCACGGGCGTGGACATCAGCCAACATGAGCACCAGCTGCTGTTGCTCAAGGAAGCCAACCACAAGCTGATCGCGGTACAGGATCGCCACCGGCGGTTTCTGGTCGATGTGGGCAAGCGGAGCTTGGGCACGCTCGAAGCCCTGTCGCAACAGTTGGAGCAGGCGCAGGAAGGAAGCGATGAGGTACTGGCCGGCGCCCGGCACACCCTCACCCACCTTCAGCAAGACCTGCAGGCGCTGCTGGACCTGGCGCGCCTGGAAAATGGCGAACACCTGCTCTCGCCCCGATCGACGCCCCTGCAGGCCATCACCCGGCAACTTTGCCAGGCCCTGGCCGGTGAATTGGGCTTCGATGTACAGGTTTTCACTGACGGCCCGGACTTCAACGCCTGGGTCGATGTATCCCGCTACCGTCAATTGCTGCGTGAAATGTTGCGCCATGGCGGCCAATGCGGGGCGACATCGCAAGCATTGACCGCACGTGGGCAATGGCTGGCGCAAGGCAAGCTGGAATGGGCGCTGACCCTTACGTCGAACGAGGCGTCGCGCCCTCCCCCTGCTCTCGCCGACGCGGCAACGGCGCAAGCCTCATTGTGCCGACGCCTGGCGCACATGATGGGCGGCAGGTTCGACCTGCTCGATCAAGGCGAGCCACTGGCGCGGCTCAGCCTGCACCTGGATCGCGCCGGGTCTCTGTAGGGATCGCACTACACGACATTCAGGGCGCCACGACAGACCGCGCGGCCCTGCAAGCGAAGACTCTGCCTATCTCCTCCTAGCAGGGTCTTTACCATGAACACCCACAACAACCACGCGGCCGGCCTGTTCGCCAGGCTGCGCCGCAACAAGCTAGCCTATGCGATCAGCGTGGTCATTGCTGGCCTGTTTCAGGCCAACGTGGCAGAGGCCCAGGCCAGAGGCTCGAAACCCCTCTCGAGCGTGGCGCTCGATATCGATCAGCTTCCCGCGGTCAGCAATCCACCGCCGTATTACCTGCAGATTGCCCTGCAGGCGGTGCAGACCGCACCGCAGGCGTTTCTCCTTGGCGCCACGGTGAGCACTGCTGGCGGTGTCGGTGTGGGCACCAGCGGTACCCACGATGATGAATCGATCGTCCTGCGCGCCGCCAACAGCACTGGCGTGCAAGCCCTGGCAGGCAGCGTGATCAGTTTTGACCGTGGCACGGTGGACAGCGCCTCGACCACTGCTGCTACCGCTAGCGGCCAGCGCGGCCTGCATGCAGCCGATGGTGGCGTGATCGAGGCGCGCGCTGCACGGGTTAGCCTGGTACCGCTGAACACCAGCAATGTCGCGATCACGGCCAACAACCTGACCGGCGCAGCCGCCGAGCGCGGCGGCAAGCTTGACCTCACCGACGCGGCAGTGACCTTGGGCGGAGGGGCGTCAGGCAGCAACAATACCGGCCTTCTCGCTCGCGATGCGGGTAGCCGAGTGGATTTCAGCGGCGGCAGCGTCAGTACCGTCTCCAAGGGTTCTCGTGGCGTACTGGCCACTGACGGCGGGCAGGTTTACCTGAGCGCTGGCACCCAGGTGCAGACCAACGGCGCCAGCAGCACCACGACGGCCAGCCATGGCCTGCACGCTGAAGGTGTGGGCAGCATGATCAGCGCCGACCGTATCTCGGTCAACACTGCCGGTATTGGCGCCAACGCCATAAGGGTCGACAGTACAGGCCAGGCGCAGGTCGTGGATAGCAGCTTGGAAACCTTGGCCAGCAATGCCGCCGCCGTATCCGTGGACGGTGCCGGCAGCAAGTTGCAACTCAGCGGCGGTCGCATCGACACCAAGGGCACCGGCGGTGTTGGGGTGCTGGCTAACAATGGCGGCACGGCGCAGGTGCACGGCACCGCCATCAACACCCAGGGCGGGAACAGCTCGGCAACCGGAAGTCATGGACTGAGCGCGAACGGCCCGGGCAGCACCATCGCCGCTCAGCAGCTGCAGATCACCACCAGCGGCAATGTGGCCCAAGGCGCACGGGCGACCCAAGGTGGGGAGATCAGCCTGGATACCGTGCAAATCACCACAAGTGCCGGCAGCGCCCACGGGCTGCTGGCACAGGGCACAGACAGCCGCATCGACGGCCAGGGCGTGAAGGTCTCAGTAGCCGGCAGCAACACCAGCGCAGCCAGGGCAGAAGCTGGCGGTGCGATAGCCCTGGGCAGCAGCCAGCTGGTTTACCGCAACCTCAACGACGTGAAAAGCAACGGCACAGGTGTGGTGCATGCCGAGACCGGCGCCAGTATCGCCCTGTTCGGCCCGACCAACTCGATCGAGGTGACCGGCGCCGGCATGTACGGCCTCTACGCCAAAGGCGCAGGCGCCGCCATTGCCTTGGAGAACACCGATATCACGATGCATGGCCTGGCCGGCGGCACTGCCAACGGCCTGTCCCACGGCGTCGTCGCCAATGGCGGCGGCGCGGTCAACCTGGCCGACAGCCGCCTCACCATCAAGGAAGACGTGTGGAGCGCCAGCAAGGGCATCTATGCCTATGACCCAGGTTCCCAGATCACCTTGCGCAACACCGACATCATCTCTGAAAAAGCCGCAGCGACCGGTATTTACGCCCAGTCTCAGGCGCGGGTGGAGGTTGACGGCGGGTCGGTCACCACCCACAAGGACAACACCCAGGGCATCCGCATCAATGGCGGCGTGCAGGATGCCAATGCTGCACCCTCCACACTGATCGCCCGCAACCTGCGGATCGACACCCACGGCAATGGCGAGTCCGAAGGCCTGGTACTCAATACAGGCGCCCAGGCCCGGCTCGAAGGGGGCTCGGTGACTACCCACGGCGAGGCCGACCTGCGCGCCGGCACCCGCTCTATCGGTATCGCCCTCAAGCCCAGTTTCGATGCTAGCAAGCCGACCACGCTGTGGGCCACTGGCACCAACGTGCACACCTATGGCAGCTCCGCCCATGGGGTGGGCGTGGATGACGGCAGTGTTGCCTACCTGGACAACCTGTCGGTCACCACCGAAGGGCGCTCGGCCCACGGCCTGTACTCGCTGGTCGAGTGGCCAGGCGACCAGTATGTGGCCGGGCTGTGGGCCAGCAATGTGAATGTGCGCACCTTGGGCGACAACGCTGCGGGGGCGATGGTCAAACAGGACAGCGTCGCCGTCGGCGAACGCAAGTCCACTCTCACCCTCGACAACACCTCGGTGACGACCTTGGGTGCCAATGCCCCCGGCCTGCAGGGCGTCAACGGTGGTGTGCTGGCCGCCACCAACTCGGTGGTCAGTACCAGCGGCACCGCCGCTCACGGGGTATACAGCTTGAGCAACGAAGCGTCCGGAGCTGGAGTGCCAAGCTTGATCAGCCTGGAGAACGTTAGCAGCACCAGCAGCGGCGCCCAGGCCCATGCGGCCATGGCTGAGAATGACGGCCACATCGATGCCGAGCGCGTCACGCTTTATGCAGCGGGCGCCGATGCCGCTGCGCTCGCATTGCAGGGGGACTCGCTGCATACGCCACAGGCGCGTATCGCCGACAGCGTGCTACGCAACGTCGACGGCGGCACGCTGAGCCTGCATGGGCCGGCAGACGTGGCGCTTTCCGCCAGCAGCGTCGGCGGCAGTGGCCACTGGCTGGATATCGGCGCCGCAGCCAACGTAGCGGGCCAGGCACGGGTAGATGTGGCCGGCTCGGTGGTCACCGGCTCGGCGAGCACCGCCGCCGGCAGCACCTCCGATGTTGCGCTGCGCGACACCAGCATCTGGCGCATGACCGCAGACTCCAACCTCACACAGTTGAGCAACAGCGCTAGCCTCATCGCCTTCAGTGCGCCCGTGGGCAACGCGTTCAAGCGTCTGAATGTGCACAGCTATGCCGGCAACAACGGCACCATCGCCCTGAACACCCACCTGTTCGACGACGCCTCGCCGTCCGACCGGCTGGTGGTGGACGGTGGCCTGGCCAGCGGCAGTACCAACCTGCAGATCAACAATGCCGGCGGTGCCGGTGCACTGACCAGCGGCAACGGCATTATGGTGGTCGACGCGGTCAATGGCGGCATGACCGAAAGTCAGGCGTTTCGCCTGCTCGACCAGGTCAAGGCCGGGCCTTACGAGTACACCCTGCACCGTGCCAGCCTGGACGATAGCAATGATCAGGCCTGGTACCTGCGTTCGACCAAGGATCTACCTGGCCCGGCCCCGGCCCCAGACCCCGATCCCAAGCCTGATCCCAAGCCGGACCCGGACCCGGGCCCGAACCCGAAACCTGTGCCTCAACCTGATCCAGGCCCCGACGTCGAGCCACCGGTCAAACCACCGGTAGTGCCACCACAAGAACCGAACTACCGGCCGGAAACCTCGTTGTACCAAGGCATCCCCGCCTTGGCCCTGCACTACAGCCGAGCCATGGTCGATACCCTGCATGAGCGTGTCGGCGAAGAACGCCGCCGCGCCACGGTAGACCCGCTGCTGGAGGAAAACGCCCAGGAATATGGCCCAACACTGGGCTGGGGTCGGCTGATCTACCGCAACGGCGACGACACCCTGGGCAATGCTGACTACGACTACAAGATGCGCGCGTTCCAGGTCGGCCTCGACCTGTACCGCAGCGAAGACACCCAGGGCCGCACCAACCAGGCGGGGCTCAGCCTGGGCATTGGTACCATCGATGGCAGCCTGCACCACAGCGACGGCCGCCTGGCAGGCGATGACGGCCTGCGGGCGTTCAGCCTCGGGGGTTACTGGACCCATTACACGCCGAGCGGCAGCTATATCGACAGCGTGTTGCTGCTGCACCGGTTCAAGGCCCAGGCCCAGCCCGATGGCATGGACCGGCTGAAAACCCGTGGCCATGGTGTTACCGCATCGGTGGAAGTCGGCCGGCCCTTCGTGCTCGATCACGACAAGGAGTTGTACATCGAACCGCAGGCACAGGTGGTTTACAGCAAGTCGCGCTTCGAGGATGCCCACGATGACGCCGCCAAGGTGCGTTTCGACGATATCGACTCGCTGACCGGGCGTCTGGGCGTACGTATCGACAAGGACTGGTTCCGCGAAGACGCCAAAGGCAAGCTGCAGCGGACCAACGTCTGGGTACGGCCAAGCGTCTGGCATGAGTTCAAGAGCAAGCCGAAAACCGAATTCTCCTCGGCCGATGGTTACATTCCCTTCACCAACGACATGCGCGGCACCTGGGGCGAGGTCAACCTCGGCGTGGACTATGAAGTCAACGGCCGTACCACGGTGACCGGCTCGCTCGGTTACCAGAAGGCCTTTGATGGCAAAGGCCGCAGCTATGAAGGCATATTGGGGATCAAGGTGAAGTTCTGAACCTGCTCAGGATGCCCCGTCCGGGTGTGGCCGGGGCATCGCCCTGCACCGCTGACCGTTATTCAGACCTGCACCTTGGGTTGCAACGTGACCGATGCTTCGCTCAAGCCACAGCGGCTGCCCCGGAAATAGCCATCGGACAGCAGAAAGTGCGACATCGCCGGAATCAGTACCAGTGCGCCGACCATGTTGAGGACGAACATGAAGGTCAGCAGGATGCCCATGTCGGCCTGGAACTTGATCGGCGACCATGCCCAGGTCACCACGCCGGCGGCCAGGGTCAGGCCAACCAACGCCACCACCCTGCCTGTGAAGTCGACCGAATGCCGGTAGGCCTCACGCAAGCTCGCACCCGCGCGCTGCTGCACCAGCTGCACACTGACCAGGTACAGCGCATAGTCGACCCCGATGCCTACGCCCAACGCGATGACAGGCAGGGTCGCCACCTTCACCCCCATGCCCAGCGTCACCATCAGCGCCTCGCAGAGGATCGAAGTGATGACCAGAGGCACCACGGCCACCACGACCGCGCGCCAACTCCTGAAGGCGACGTAGCACAGCACCATAACCGCCGCATAGACGAACAACAGCATGCTGCGGTTGGCCTCGCGGACCACGATGTTGGTGGCCGCTTCGATACCGGCGCTGCCGGCTGCCAGGAGGAACTGGCGTTCATCGGTGTTGTGCGCCGCGGCGAACGCTTCGCTGGCCTCGACCACCCGATCGAGGGTCGACGCCTTGTGGTCCTTGAGGTAAGCCACCACCGGAATCACCGAGCAATCGTCATTGAACAACTCGGGGTTGTTCGCCGCTGCCGAGCGCGCCGCATAGTTGAGCACCCCTTGGTCGGGGGATAAGGTCAGCCATTTATTGTTGCCCTCGAACGAGCCAGCAGTGATCCGTCGTGCGGCATCGGCAAAGGAACTGGTGGTCTGGACACCCGGGGTGTTCTGCAGCGTCCAGCTCAGCCGGTCGATCTCGACCAGGGTCGGGTAATGCAGGCAACCATCCGGACCGGCCTTGACGATGACCGCGAACTGGTCGCTGGACAGTGCGTAATGGCGGGTGATGTAGGCGTTGTCGAGGTTGTAGCGTGCATCACGGCGCAACTCCGGTGCCCCAGGGTCGAGGTCACCGACCTTCAGTTGCAAGCTGATGATGAAGCCCGCCGCGGCCAGGGCGAACCACATACCGAGGGTAATGATCGCCCAACGTCGCAGAGTGAAGCGCTCGAGCAACGACCAAATCGCCGACTCCCTGCCCTCCCTGCGCAAGGCACGCTGCGCTGCAGCCGGGCGCACACCGGAATAGGACAGCATCACCGGCAGCAGGATGAGGTTGGTGAACACCAGTACCGCGACCCCGATACTGGCAGTGATGGCCAAATCCTGGATCACCGGGATATCAATGAAAATCAGTACCGCAAAGCCCACCGCATCGGCAAGCAGCGCAGTCAGGCCAGCCATGAACAGTCGCCGGAAGGTGTAGCGTGCGGCCACCAGTTTGTGAGTCCCCCGCCCGATATCCTGCATGATGCCGTTCATCTTCTGTGCCCCATGGGACACGCCAATCGCAAAAATCAGGAACGGCACCAACATCGAATACGGATCGAGCTCATAGCCCAGCGCACGGATCAGGCCCATTTGCCAGATAACCGCCACCAGCGAACAACTTAGCACCAGCAGCGTACTGCGCATGCATCGCGTGTAGCGAAAGATGATCAACGCTGCGATCAGTGCTGCAGCGAAGAAGTAGCTCATGACTTGCAGCACACCGTCGAGCAGTTCCCCCATGACCTTGGCGAAACCGACGATGTGCAGGCGCACCGGCACGGCGCCCGGCTCTGCGCCTTGCTCGTATTTGCTGCGCAGCAATTCCAGCGCCCCGGACAACCGCTGATAGTTCAGCGCCTGGCCCGTCCCAGGATCACGGTCGAGCAGCGGCAGGACGATCATGCTCGACCTGAAGTCGCCGGCCACCAGGTTGCCCTGCAACTGCGCGCGGGCAATGTTCTGCCGCAAACTATCGATACTGGCGGCGGAGCCATCGTAGTTGTCAGGCATAACCGGGCCGCCAGAGTAACCTTCTTCTGTCACCTCGTTCCAGCGCACCGCAGGCATCCACAACGACTTCACCCAGGCCCGGTCCACCCCGGGGGTGAGGAACAGCTCATCGTTGATACGGCGCAAGGTTTCGAGGTAGTGCGGGTCAAAGATATCGCCATGCGGGTTCTCAACCACCACGCGTACGGCGTTACCCAGCCCGCGCAGGTCGTTGCGGTTATCCAGGTAATTGCGGATATACGACTGGCTCTGCGGGATGGTCTTTTCGAAACTGGCGTTGAGCACCAGACGGGTCGCTGAATAGGCCAACACTACACTGACCGCGGCACACAGCATGATGACCAGCAGCCGGTGATTGAATATCAGCCGCTCGAGCAGGTTTCCGGAACGGGCGTCGAACCCGTCGAGTGTCTTGACGACAGGCATTTCGTTGATGCTGCTGGGGCCAATAGCCACGGTTGTCTCCGCTTTCTTGTTATTTGAGCAGGCGCACGCCACGCAAGCCGACCAGGCTGAGCCCGGCAGGTGTAGCATCGGCCACCGCAAAATAGGGCGCAGGATGGGCAAGCGGCCAGCGCGTGAAGGTACGTGCCTGGTCGTGGCTGACCAGTACGTCACCCGCCAGGCTGACGAGCACGATCGAGCCGTCGGCACGCACCGTACCGGCGCAAAGACTGCTGCTCAGTCCCGTCGCGACTTTCTGCCAGGTCCGGCCGCGATCCGTACTGCGGTAGGCGGAGCCTCGCAGCCCGATCGCCAGGACCATTTGCGCTGTCCCGACCAGATTGAAATAGCTTCCCTTGTAGGGCGAATCGAGGGCCTGGAACGCCTGGCTGCGTGGCTCAAACCGCAGTAGAAGCCCTTGCTCCCCGGTAATGAACAGGTCCGCTCCGGCCGGCCGGATGGCATACAGGTGCAAGCCTTGCGGGTTGGGTGTTTGCGATGACCAGGAACGCCAGCTCTTGCCGCCGTCCTCGGTTCGCAGGATCAGGTTGAAGGCACCTACCACGAAGCCCTTGTCAGCGTCTTCGAACCACACGTCCAGCAACGGGAAGTCACTGTTCGGCTGAGTCTGCGTTGCGTTTTCCTGGCCTTGCGCCTTCGGTTGTCGCAACAGCTGCGCGATCGCCGCGCCGTCGAGCTGGCGCTCCCAGTTGCGGCCGCCATCACTGCTGTGCAACACCACGCCCTGATGCCCCACTGCCCAGCCCGACTGCGGCGTAGCAAAGTACACCGCCGTCAGGTCGAGGCTGCTGGGCGTTGTAGCCTGCTGCCAGCTGGCGCCGAGGTCATCACTGTAGACGATGGTGCCGCGCAACCCTACGGCGACCAACCTATCCCCTGCCCTGGCCACACCATTGAGCGCAGCTGCACTTGCCATCGTGCTGTGCAACGGCGGCACGTCGAGCGGGTCACGGTATCCCGGTTGGGCCAGCACCGGCAGACAACTCAGCGCAGCCACGGCTAATACAGGGCGAAGCCACTGTTCGAACATGGCGAAAGTCCTTGTTGGGATGAACGAGAACCCCCGCGCCAGCGCGCCGGCGCAGGGACACTGGCGGGTCTTAGCGAATGCCGCTGCCGGCGAGCGAGTCTGGCGACCAGAAGTTGTCCGGCTGGTGTTCTGCGACAATGCGCAGCCCGCTTTTTCCTGGCCACAGGTTGATGTAGTAATTCCCGCCGATCAGGTCATAGTGTCCGGCAGTCCAACTGCTGAAGGTGTCCACGTCGTAGCTCTGTGTCGGGTAGTTGAAACCGACGCGCCAGAGCGTGTCGCGGGCATCGTACTGGTCGACCGCCAGCGGTGCCCAACTGTCCTCGTCCAGATAGAACTCACGCTTCTTGTAGATATGCCGGGCTCCGGGCTTGAGCGTCGCCTCAACCACCCATACGCGATGCAGCTCCCAGCGGACCATGTCGGGGTTGATGTGGTTAGGCTTGAACACATCCTGCGGATTGTCGGCATACACCATGCGGTAGGTGTTGTAGGGCACGTACAGTTCCTTCTTGCCCACCAACTTGAAATCGAACCGGTCCTGCTTGCCATTGAACAGGCCGACGTCGTCCATGGTGGACATCCCGGAAGTGGTGGTATTCGGCGTATCGTAGGCTACGTCGGGCGCTAGTTTCACCCGGCGTTGTCCCGGCAGATACTGGTAAGCGCGGCGCTCGACCCGTTCATAGTTGGCCGGCTCCAGGACCATCAACGACTCCCCTGCCCGGCGTGCCGGCCCTACGTAGTCGGCACGGTTGCGCTGCAGGAGGTTGCTGTCCGGTTTGCCGGTGTTGTAGTACTCGGATTCGACCAGGAAGCGCCCTTGAGTAGAAATCGTCAGTTGCCCGGCGGAGGTGACGTTGAACGCCGTGAACTTGCGAAAATCCATGGTATCGCCGTTGAAGCGCATCAACAGGTTCCACATGGCTTCATTGCCGTTTTGCGGGATCGGGAACGGAATACTCGCGTGCACCCCGGCGACAGAGGTCCCGCCAGCTTCGAGCGTGGCCTTGCCGGCGTTGTTGATGGTGTTGTCCTGCACCCATTTTGGCGTGGCCGCAGTGCGGTGCGTGGGGTACACGTCGACGCGGAAGCTTGGGTAGCGCTTGATCAGGGCAATCGTGCCTGCGGTGAGCTTGCCGGCGTATTGCTCGACATTACTCTGGTCGATCGACAGCAGAGGCTTTTCAGTGGCAAACGGGTCAGGCCGGACGAAGCTTTTCTTGTCGAAGCCGGCTGGCGCAGTGGTAAGGCCACCGGTATAGGGCGGAATGCTACCGTCCTGGTTGCCGCTTTGCTCAGCGCCCATCGCCGTGAGGCTCTTGCCCAGCTGGCTGAAGTCAGGGCCTGCGAATACCACGCTGCCATACAGCGACAACAATCCTGCAACCAGCACTTTATGTGATGCATTCATAGGTTCGTCCTCGCCACTTAGATAGTGGTCTTGAAGGTGAAGGTGATGAGCCCGCGGTCCTTGAGAATCGCCGAGGTGCCATTGGCGACGCTCACCGCGCCATTGCTGCCCTTGTCGACATCGCCGAAGAAGTCGACATATTTCAGGTCGAAGCGGTACTGCGACAGGTAATCCAGCCCCACGCCCACCGAATAACTGCCTGTGCCTTCGTTGCCGCCCAGGGTCACCACGGAGTTGCCGTGCAAGCCCTGAGAAAAGCTCAAGGGCAAGGACAGGTCGGCGCCGGGGAACACCTGGAACCAGGTCGGCGTGAAATTCAGGCCCAGGGCGGTAGCGTTCTTGTCCGGTTTGTCGACAGCGTTGTAGCTGTCGTTACCCTTGAACAGCGCCTTGTTGTCGGTAACGGCCGTCCAGGTGTTCCAGGTCAGTTCTGCGGCATACGCGGCGGAGTCGAACAGCGCTGTATCGCCCAGCGTGCCCACCACATTGACCAGACCATGCACGGTATTGCCGCGCGCCCCCGGGGTATCATCGGGCAACGCACCAGCGGGCAATGCCGCGACGTTGCTGACCAGGGGCATATTGGTGCGGTAATTGAGGTCGACGCCGACGCTCAAGCCGCCCAGTACGGTCGACAGGCTTACACCGTAAAGGTCGACATCGTCGCCATAGGCCAGGCCAAAGGTGCGGCTGGACGCCTGTTGGTACACCTGGGGCAGCTTGTCGGTGAAGTTGCGGTAGTAGAAGCCCAGCGTGCCGTCCAGCCACTGCGGGCGCCAGCGCATGGCAACTCCATAGTCACCGTGTTTTTCCTTGATGATGTCGGCGCCACGCAGCAAGCGCACACCGGGTACCCCCGGCACAGCCACCAGGCTCTGCGCACCTTCGTTGACGATGTCCTGGGCACCGAAATAGGTACCTGCCTCGGGCATCTGCATGCGCTCCCAATCGAAGAAGTACTGCGCGGCGACCGACAGCTCAGGTGTCAGTTGCAGCTGGGTGGAAACCTGCGGTTGAGGCCGGTACAGCTCCTTGGCTTCGATACCCGGCGATGCCTGGGCCTTGCCCAGGTCCAGCGCGTTCTGGCTGTAGGACACACCATGCACCGCACCGCCAGTCAGTAACGCCTCACCCCAAGCCAGGGAATGCTGGCCGAGCTTGCCATTGACCTGGGCACTCCCCAGCTCGAACTGGCCAAAGACGAACGCATCCAGGATTTCACCGGAGGGCCCGTTGTAGTAGCGGTCTGCATAGCGGCTGAGGCCGAGCGCCGGCTGGCCATTCTTGAGGTGGTTGGACGTCGCTACATTGTCGTTGTCCAGGTGTTCGTAGGCTTGGTCGTACCAAGCAGCGGCGCTGACCCGCGCACCATAAAGCTGGTTGAAAACCAGATCGGCCTCGCTGAGCACGTCAAGCCTGTTGGTGACCAGGCCACGCTCGAAGTTTCGATCGCCATCATCGAAGTTGGGGTTGGCCAGGATGGACTTGCTCTGGGGCTCGACCCGATAACCCAGGTTGTAGCGTAGGGTATTGTCCCAGCGCAGTTGCACATCCGGGTTGCCAGTATCAATGGCGATCGCGTTGGCGTTCTGCAGCAAGCCTGTGGAAATAGCGGTTACAGCAATACCGAGAGCAGCCTTGTGCAGCCGGCCTTCTCGCACCCACAACTGAGCGGACTTCATTACCCCTCCATCTTGTGCGAAGCACTTTCTTATTCATTGTTTGGATTGGTTCAGGGACGGGACAGACCGGCCAGCGGCATGCCTTGATCTCAGCCTACGGGCTAACTGGCCCACTGAAACCACCCACTAGCGGCAGGTGGGGACCAGCCATAATTGGGGGGGGAAGCCAACCCACCCATCGTTGTCGGCAGCCACGCAAGCACGACAACGCCGCCGTCCCGATTGGGACGGCGGCGCTGAGCGACAAGGGAGTTGACGGCGCGGGCTAGGCCGGCCGTTGCCGCACAATATCGCAGGCAGTGAGCGTTTTGCTGGCGCAGAGCGGGCCTAACTGCAATGTGCCCACTGTGTTTCGGCCCCCTCCCGGCCCGTTCACCCAGGCCGCGTGACGCTCGATCCGCTCAATCGCCCCTTGGGCGAAAAACAGCGCCATGTTCGACTCGATCTCACAATCCCTGTGATCTTGCGCCAGCGACAAGCCGTGCTGGCACATCAGGCGAGCAGCCTCCACTTGTGTGATCATCTCGGCCAAGTGCAATGACACCAGCCGCTCCGATGTTGAGCAGAGGCCCTGGGCCGATTTCGCCAGAGCATCCTCGACAATCACCTGGCCCTGGGCGACCTGGGCGATGGCTTCATGCAAGCGGACAAAATCGAGCATTTTGCGCGAAAGCGCCGAGCCAGGCTGCGCCTCGCCGAGGCAGTATTCCTTTTCCACGCATGCGGCCGTCACCAGCACCCTGGCAGCATTGCTCTCCAGGCGAATGCCGCGGGTTTCATAGCGGTCCCGTCGACGATCGAGCAGCACCAGGCAAGCATGCTGATCATCTACTAGAACGCTGCTGATCAGGAGATTGGCCCACAGGCCACCGGCGACCTCGTCGATATTGCCATCAATCAGCAAACCGTCAGCCAACCGTTGCGCCCGCAGCGCATGGCCATCACTCCGCACCATCAGCCCCAGGCTGGCGATGGTACGCCCGGCAAGCAAGTCGGGGAGATACTGGTTGCACAGCGCCGGCCTTTCCATCAGCAGTTCTACGGCCAGCATGTTGACCAATACCACGCTGGCCAGCTCCAGGCTGCCCTTGACGAGCTCTTCGAACAACCGCGCCTGGGTTACCCAGTCCATGCCTGAACCCCCAAGGGCCTTTGGCACAGCCAGGCCAGGCAGGCCGAACTCGGCTACTGCCTGGGTGAACTCCAGCAGTTGCTCGCGAGACGCCGGGCCAAAGCGCAACAAGGCTTCGTTCGGCTTCACTTCCTGCTGAACGAAGGTGCGCATGCTGTCGATTGACAGTTGCTGAATGTCAGTGAGTTGTGGAATCTTCAACTTGAGCTCGCGAACGGCGAAGAAAGTGCAAAAGTAGCCAAAAACACAGAAAAAATGGCCCACCCATAACGGGGTGGGAAAGGTTGGTGCGGGGTACCCCATACTGGCGAATAACAAGAACAAAAGAACTTTGAACATCCATGAAGTCGACTTCCCTCCTGGTCACCACCAAATTTGCTCCGCCGCGCATTTCGCTCAACAGCATCCTGCGCGAAGACTTGGCAACTCAGTTGTTTCAGGCTCGTCACAGCAGGGTCACCCTGGCGTGCGGCGGCGCGGGGTTTGGCAAGACTACCGTGCTTGCCCAATGGCGGCTGGAGCTCATCAGGCAGGGCGCCGTCGTAGCCTGGTTGTCGTTGACGGCCGAGGACAGTACGTTCCAGCTGTTCTGCGGCAGCCTGGTCGGCGCCCTGCAGCACGTCGGCCTGCCCTTGTCCGATGATCTGCTGCTGTTTGGCGACAGTGACGACAATGAAGACCTGCAGTCCTTGGCCAGGGCATTGATCAACGCCCTGGCACGCGACGATCGTGAGCTCTACCTGATGTTCGACGACTTTCACCATGTCGGCACACCGCGCATCACCCAGCTGATGCAAGTGCTGATCGACAATGCGCCGGGCCACCTGCATGTCGTGATCGCGTCGCGCGTGACCCCTTCGTTGCTGCTGGGCAGGCTGCGGGCCATGGGGCAGTTATGCGAAATCAACGGCCATGAACTGTCGTTCAATTTCCGGGAATCGCTGGCGTTTCTCAAAGCCCATCTGGATTCAGAAATCGAAATGGAGGCGGCCCACGCGATACATGGGCAGACCCATGGCTGGCCGATTGGCTTGCAACTCATGGCCATTTCCCTCAAATCGGGACCGCGCAAGCGCGCTGGCGTGGGCCTGATGGCCCCGAACAGCGCGGACCTGAGCGCGTACCTTTCTGAAGACGTTATCGCCAACCTGCCGGAAGGCCTGATCGAGTTCCTTCAGCAGATTTCCATTCTGCGCCGCTTCAATGCCGATCTCGCCGAACACCTGACGGGCTGCGACGACGCGGCGCAACGCATTGCCACAATCGAAGCGCTCAACCTGTTCCTGCTGCCTGTCGACATGGAAGACCGCTTCCAGTGGTACCGCCTGCATCCCATGTTCGCCGAGTTCCTCAACCAGAAACTACAACACAGCGGCGCCGACGTCCGCACCCTGCACCAGCGCGCAGCGCATTGGTTCGTCAGCCAGGACCTGGTGATCGAGGCACTGCGCCACGGGTTGCTGAGTGAGGATTTCGACACCGTCATCCAGCTGCTGGAGCACTCGCTCCAACCACTGACCAACATCACCCACCTGGGTACCTTCCTGCGCTGGATCGAGAAGGTCCCCACTGCCCTGCTCGCCCAGCATCCACGCCTGGCCCTGTTCGGCGCCTGGGGCTATGCCTTGAGTGCCCGCCTTGAACAGAGTGAGCGCTGGCTCAAGCAGTTGGAGAACTCGACCAGCGATCCCCGGTACACGTTACACATGAGCCTGGTGAAGGCGATGATCGCCGGCCAGCAGGACGACTCGGAACGCAGCCTGCTGGCGATCGAGGCCTTGAACGACCAGCCGTTGCGCAATCCGATGCTGGAGCATTTCCGCCTTGGGCTGATCATTGGCAACCAGGCAATGCTCGGCAACTATGCCCTGGCCCGCGCCACGTTCCGCTCGATCAACGTGGCCAATGACGATGAACCTGCACTGATCGCGCGCAGCTCCATGGCGGTTGCGGCGCTGCTCGAAGGCAAAGTGCTGGAAGCCGAACGCTATGCCGCGCCGGTATTGTCGTTGGCTGAGGCGGCCCATGGCCGGCGCTCGATCACCGCGTGTACCTGCGCGGCGATTCTGGCAGAAGTGCAATACGAGCAGAATCGCATCGACGATGCCCGTGAGAGCCTGGTCAACCGCCTGGACATGCTGAGTTTCTCGGTGCCCGCATGTACCTACAGTGCCGCCCTGGTCCACGCCCGCCTGCAGCTGCTGCAGGAGTCGCCGCGCACTGCACTGGATTATCTGGATAAACGCGCCCAGCATTTCCGTGTGCGTCGGCTGGATCGCGGCATCGCCCTGATGCTCGCCGAGCAGATACGCATCGTGGTGCTCGGCGACGATTGGCAGCGCGGTGAGTGGCGGCACGGGCAGATGCTGCAGAGCGAACTCGATGAGCTGGCTGCGTACCGCCCCCGAGTCAAGGCCCGGGACCGCGAAATCGTCGCCATTGCCGCCTTCTCCAGGGCTCGTCTGGCTCAGGCTAGCCAAGCACCGGAGGCGGTACTTGCTGCGCTTGAAGAGGTGCTCGGCATCGGTCAGGCACTCGGAAGAGGTGCCCTGCTGGTCAAGGCCAATTTGCTCAAGGGGCAGGCGCTGATGCAGCTTGGCAAGGACGATGAGGCGCAGCTTTGCCTGACACAGGCACTGCAGGACGCTTATGCACTTGGCCTGCTGCGCACGCTCCTTGACGAAGGTCCCGCGGCCTGTGGGTTGCTGGGCAGTATCAAAGGGCTACCTGGCAAAGCACTGGAAGTCTACCAGCAGCAGCTGTGTGCCGCGTTCGACCTGCCTGCACCGGGGAGTGCATCACATGCCAGCGCTAACGCCCCGGCCCCGGCCGCAGAGGTGGCCCTGACCAAACGCGAAGAAGACATTCTCAACCTGCTCGAACAATCGATGCCCAACAAACGCATTGCCCGAACCTTGAACATCAGTGACCAGACGGTTAAATGGAACCTGCGCAACATTTTCATGAAGTTCGGCGTCTCCAGCCGCTATGAGGCGATCATCATCGCCCGTAAACGGGCAAGCAGAAGCGAAGTCGGCTGAGCCTGCGCCCGGCAATGCCACCAGGGGCATTGCCGGGCGCGCGTCGCCTCAAAGCTTGCGGGCGATCAGCTCTTTCATCAGTTCGTTGGTCCCGCCATAGATCCGCTGGATCCTCGCGTCGGCATACATGCGTGCAATGGGGTATTCATTCATGTAGCCATAGCCGCCATAGCACTGCAGGCAGTCGTCAAGCACCTTGCATTGCTGCTCCGAACACCACCACTTGGCCATGTAGGATGCTTCGGGGTCGAGCGTGCCATCGAGCAAGCGCTGCGTGCAGTCGTTGACGAAACTGCGCACGATATGGGCGATTGAGGCGCACTCGGCAAGTTTGAAGCGGGTGTTCTGGAAGTCGAAGATACTCTGCCCGAATGCCTTGCGCTCGCGGGTGTATTCCACTGTCTGTTCGACCGCCCGCTCGATGACGGCTGCGGCGGCCACCGCCACTATCAACCGCTCCCAGGGCAGTTCGCTCATCATCTGGGCAAACCCCTGGCCTTCTACACCGCCGATGAGGTTCTCGACCGGCACCTTCACGTCATCGAAGAACAGTTCGCAGGTGTCGGCCGATTTCTGCCCCATCTTGTCCAGCAGGCGGCCGACCCGGAAGCCCGGCGGCGGATTGTCCACTTCCACCGCCAGCAACGAAACGCCCTTGGCGCCCAGGCTTGGATCGGTCTTGCAGGCGACGACGATCATCTGCGCTGTAGAGCCGTTGGTGATGAAGGTCTTGGAACCGTTGAGCACGTAGTGATCGCCCTGGCGCTGCGCATGGGTGCGCAAGGTTTTCAGGTCGGAACCACAACCGGGCTCGGTCATGGCGATGGCGGTCAGCCATTCACCGTTGGCCAGCTTGGGCAACCAGCGCTGGCGTTGCGCCTCTGTGCCGTAGGTCAACAGGTAATGGGCAACGATCGAATGTACCGAGTGCTTCATGGGCATTTCAGCCCTGGCCAGCTCGTCGACCACCACCAACTGGTAGGCCAGAGACACACCGGAACCGCCATATTGCTCGGGAATTTCCGGCAGCATCATGCCCAGCTCGCCGAGCTCGCGCCAGATCTGCCGATCGATAAAGCCCTGACTGCGCCATTTTTCCGCCTGCGGCATCATGCGCGCTTCAGCAAAGCGCCGGACCTGTTGGCGGAACATCTCCAGTTCATCGGTCATCCAGGGGTGTCGATTCAATTGCGGGGTCATCGCGATACCTTTGAAAGTCATGGTCAGAAGGGCCGTCAATCAGCGCCCGCAGTAAACCGGAGCGCGCTTTTCCAGGAATGCGTTGATCGCCTCCTTATGATCGGCGCTGTAGAAGTTCTCCTTCTCCAGTGCCAGCGAGGTATCGAGCACCAGGTTCACCGTATCGCGCAGGATTTTATTCACCGAAGCCTTGCTCGCCTTGATCGCCAGGCGAGGCCCATCCGCCAGACGCCGGGCCATGGCGGTGGCCTGCTCAAGCACCCGGGCATCGGCAACCACCTGATTGATCAGGCCAATGCGCTCAGCTTCGGCCGCGCTCAGGCTGTCGCCGGTAAACAGGTATTGCTTGGCCCGCGCCGGGCCTACCAGCCAGGGCCAGATGGCCGCCCCGCCATCACCGGCAGCCACGCCGATGCGCACGTGCGGGTCGGCAATCTTTGCCGACTCGCCAACGAAGATCATGTCGCAGAACAGCGCCAGGGTGGCCCCCAGCCCGGCCGCGTGACCGTTGACTGCGGCGATGATTGGCTGTGGCAACTCGAGCAGGTCGATGATCAGCTTGCGTGCTTCGCGAAACAGCTTATCGACCCCCTGCGGGGTGATGTCGCGAAACCAGCTCAGGTCGCCGCCACCACAGAAGCCTCGGCCTTCGCCGGTCAGTACCACCGCGTGTACCTCGGGATCAGCTGCCACGTCGGCGAAGACCCGCGACAGCTCTTCATGCAGCCCGGCGTTGATGGCGTTCATCGCTTCCGGGCGGTTCAGGCGCAGGGTCAACACACCATTGTCCAAGTGGAAGGTAATGAACTGGTAATGTGCGTAATTCATGGAGTCTCCGCAGGTTGTGCAAGGTTCAGGCAGTTGCGCCGCCATCAACGACAAAGTGGGCGCCGGTTACGTACGAAGCGCTGTCCGAAGCCAGCCACAGGACCATTTCGGCCTGCTCGTGTGGCTCTCCCAGGCGCCGCATGGCCAAGCGCTTGAGTGCGGTATCGAGAACGCGGGCATCAAATTCGGTTTCAGGGCCGGTGGTCATTGGCGTTACCACATAGCCGGGGCACAGCGCGTTGATGCGGATGCCGTGTTTGGCATATTCGAGTGCAGCGCTTCGGGTCAGGCCAATGACACCGTGCTTGGACGCCGCGTAAGCAGCCGCGCCCGGCGCCCCCTGCAGCCCCATGATCGAAGCGGTATTGATGATTGCTCCGCCCTTTTTCTTCATGGCCTGCACCTGATGCACCAGGCAGTTGAATACACCGGTCAGGTTGACATCCAGCACTTGCCGCCATTGCGCCAGTGGCTGCGCCTCGATCAAGGCGGGCGTACCACTGATGCCGGCATTATTGAAGGCGATGTCCAGCCGACCGTAACGCTCCAGTGTCGCGGCCACCAGGGCAGCGCAATCTTCGTCGCTGCGCACGTCCAGCGCCTGGAAAAACGCCTGCCCCCCGCTCTGCTCGATCAGGTCAACCACAGCCTGACCGGCTAACGCGTTGGTATCGGCCACCACCACCTGCGCGCCTTCGCCGGCGAACAACCGCGCCGTGGCCTTGCCGATACCGGAGGCACCGCCAGTGACGATGGCGACTTTGCCCTGCAATAGATTCATGACTGCTCCTGTCTGCCGCGAGGGTGATGCAGGCCCTGAGCCGGCCTGCGTGGTTTATCGGAGGCACTGAGCCTTCAGGCCTCAAGGTTATTACAGCGCCTGCCCCCACCTGACCACCCACTACGGATGGGGCCTCGCCAGGCATGCGAGGAGGCGCACCCCACCCATCCGGATCAGGTTACGCAGCCCGCATGATCGGGGAGAGTTGAAGTGTGGGCGGCATCCATTGCCGCTGGCGCCTCGCCTGGAGCGCATGGCGAAGCAACATCAACTTGAGCGTGGAGATAAAGATGTCGCAGAAAACCTACGTGGCCGGCGTCGGCATGATTCCTTTCGTCAAGCCGGGGACCAGTGGGACCTACATCGAAATGGGAGCTGAGGCTGTGCGCCTGGCCCTCAAGGATGCCGGTCTTGGTTACGACCTGGTTCAGCAGGCTTATGCAGGCTACGTCTATGGCGACTCCACCTGTGGCCAGGCCGCCTTGTACGAGGTGGGCATGTCCGGTATTCCGGTCATCAATGTCAACAACAACTGCTCCACCGGCTCAAGCGCCCTTTACCTGGCCCGTCAGGCGGTAGAGAGCGGCGCGGTGGAGTGCGCACTGGCAGTCGGCTTCGAGCAGATGCAAGCCGGTGCGCTGAAGAGCCATTGGGATGATCGCCCCGGCCCGATGGGCAAGAGCATCGCCATCGTCGACCAACTGGCCGCCGACGCCGCCGAGCTGCCCATGGCCCTGAAAATGTTCGGCGGCGCCGGCCGTGAACACATGGAAACGTACGGCACGCAGATGAGCACCTTTGCTGCGATTCGCGCCAAGGCCAGCCGCCACGCTGCCAACAACCCTCTGGCGATGTTCCGCAAGGTGGTCAGCACTGAAGATGTCATGAATGACCAGGTGATCTGGCCCGGTGTCATGACCCGCCTGATGGCCTGCCCACCGACCTGTGGCGCGGCTGCGGCTGTTGTCTGCAGCGAGGCCTTCGCCAAAAAACATGGGCTGCGCACTGACGTCGTCATCCTCGCCCAAGCGCTCACCACCGATAAGCCGATCGCGTTCGAGCCACCCTCAATGATCCAGATGGTCGGCTTCGACATGGCCCAGCGTGCAGCCAGGCAAGTCTATGAAAAGGCCGGGGTCGACCCGCGGGACATCCGGGTGGTCGAGCTGCACGACTGCTTCGCCCACAACGAACTGCTGACCTATGAATCGCTCGGCTTGTGCCCGGTGGGCGAAGCCGAGCAGTTCGTACTTGACGGCGACAACACCTATGGCGGCCAGGTGGTCACCAACCCGTCGGGAGGCCTGCTTTCCAAAGGGCATCCGCTGGGGGCCACGGGCCTGGCGCAGTGCTATGAACTGACCCACCAGCTGCGCGGCACGGCCGAGGCCCGGCAGGTCGACGGGGTGAATTTTGCCCTGCAACACAACCTCGGCCTCGGGGGTGCCTGCATCGTCACCCTGTTCGGCCGCGGCTGACACACGACACGCGCCGGGCAACCGGCGCGCCTTCCCGACTCCTGATAGGAATCCACTGATATGGCAGACAAGAGTCTGATCGGCCGTTCGCTTGGCATCACCACCGCCGAAGTCGAAAAAGGCCGCCTGCGTTTCTTCGCCAAGGCAATCGGCGAAACCGACCCGGTGTACACCGACGAAGCCGCAGCAAAGGCAGCTGGCTACCGCTCGCTCCCGGTGCCTCCGACCTTCCTGATGTGCCTCGGAGGCGAAGGCCGCGATGTGACCGAACAGTTGAACCTCTATGGCTTCGACCTCGGGCGCATCCTGCATGCCGAGCAGGAGTTTATCTACCACAAGCCTGCCGTTGCCGGTGACATCCTGACCTTCGACAGCAAGGTCGTCGATGTCTACGAGAAAAAAGGCGGTGCGTTGCAGTTCGTGGTCAACGAACTTCGCGTCACCAACCAGGATGGCGAACACGTCGCCGACATCCGCTGCTCGCTCGTCCAGCGCTAAGGAGCCCTCGATGACCCCTGTTCAGTATTCCGATATCCAGCTTGGCGACGAAATCCCGCTGCTCAAGCTTCAACCGGTCAACCGCACCACCCTGGCACTCTACTGCGGCGCTTCGGGCGACCATAACCCGATCCACATCGACATCGATTTTGCCCGCAAGGCGCGCATGCCCGATGTGTTCGCCCACGGCATGCTTTCGGCCGCCTACCTGGGTCGTCTGCTGACCAACTGGGTGCCGCAGAAGCAGGTCCGCAAGCTGTCGATTCGCTTCACCGGCATCACGCAGTTGGGCCACATCCCTGTCTGCACCGGCAAAGTCACCGAAAAATTCGAGAAGGACGGCGAGAAGCTCGTACGTCTGGCAATCCGCTGCGCTAACCAGCACGGCGAAGAGAAACTGGCCGGCGAAGCCATCGTCGCCCTGGTCTGAACTCGAAAAACAACAAAAATCCACTGGAGTACATGATGAAAAAGCTCGAAGGTAAAGTCGCCCTGGTCACCGGCTCCGGTCGTGGCATTGGCCGCAGCGTCGCCCTGCAACTGGCCGCCTATGGCGCCCGTGTGGTCGTCAACGACCTGGACGCTGGCCCTGCCGAAGAGGTCGTGGCAGAGATTCGCAACGCCGGTGGCGAAGCCGTTGCCTGCGTTGGCAGTGTCACTGCTGTCGATTTTGCCGATCGGTTCGTGCAGACCGCGGTGCAGAACTACGGTGCCATCGACATCATCATCAACAACGCCGGCTACACCTGGGACAACGTGATCCAGAAGATGACCGACGAACAGTGGTATGCGATCGTCGACTGTCACTTGACCGCGCCGTTCCGTATCCTGCGCGCGGCGCAGCCGATCATCAGTGCGCAGGCCAAGAAAGAAGCGGCCGAAGGCAAGGAAGTATTCCGCCGGGTGGTGAACATTTCGTCGGTGGCTGCTGGCGGCAACGCCGGCCAGACCAACTACTCGTCGGCCAAGGCCGGTGTACTGGGGATGACCAAGACCCTGGCACGTGAATGGGGGCGGATGAAGGTTTGTGTCAACGCCGTAGCGTTCGGCTTTATCGATACACGTCTTACCCAGGCGCTTGCCGGCGCCGAGAGCAAGACCGTGGATATCGAAGGCCGCCAGATCAAGGTTGGCGTACAGCAGGCGATGATCGACGGTGCCAGCCAGAACATCCCGCTGGGACGTCCAGGAACGGCAGACGAGGCCGCAGGCTCCGTTGTCATGCTTTGCCTGCCGGAGGCCAATTACGTTTCTGGCCAGACCCTGGTCTGTGGTGGCGGAATGGGCAGTCTCTGATCGACGCGGCCTTTCCCGTCACGCCTGCCCCATGGGGCAGGCGTGATCTGCCTTGAACTTTCGCTGATTCAGAGGAAATGCCATGCTGGAAAACTACCGTTCACCGTGGATGACCGAAGACGTACAACCTTTCGCCGACAGTGTGCGGCGCTTCGTGACCCAGACCCTTGCCCCGCGCGAAGAGACCTGGCGTGAACAGCATCAGGCGGACCGCCAGTCCTGGCTGGCCTGCGGCGAAATGGGCATGATTTTGCCCGACGTGCCGCTTGAGTACGGCGGTGCAGGCGGTAACGCCGCACACGTCGCTGCCGTGATCAACGAACTCAACTACGCAGGCGTGTCCGGCCTGGGACTTACCATCAACCATATCGTCGGCCATTACATTCTCGACGACGGTACCGAGGCGCAAAAGCTTCATTGGCTGCCGCGGATTGCCTCGGGTGAAGTCATCTGCTCGGTAGCCATGACCGAGCCCGGTACCGGCTCCGACCTGCAGGCCGTGCGTACTCGCGCCGTCAGGCAGGGTGACCGGTACATTATCAATGGCGCCAAGACCTTCATTACTAATGGTCAGCTCAGTGACATGGTGGCCGTAGTCGCCAAGACCGACCAGGGTGCCGGGTCCAAAGGCGTTTCGATCTTTCTGGTAGACACCCGCCTCCCGGGCTTTCGTCGCGGCAAATGCCTGGACAAGGTCGGTCTGCAGTCCTCCGACACCTCGGAAATGTACTTCGATGATGTCGAAGTGGGTGCAGACTGCCTGCTGGGCGGTGTCGAGGGCCAAGGCTTCTATACCCTGATGAAGCAACTCCCCTACGAGCGTGCGCAGATTGGCATGTGCGCTGCCGCCCAGATGGAGCGTGCACTGGCACTGACCCTGGAATACACCCGCGACCGCAAGGTGTTCGGCAAGGCCGTGCTCGACTTCCAGAACACCCGCTTCACCCTGGCCGACGTCAAGGCTACGGTCCTGGCCTCGCGTACATTCTGCGACCATCTCATCCAGCAATGGGTCGATGGCAAACTGGATTCGGCGACCGCTTCGATGGGCAAGTTCTGGCTCACCGAGCGCAACAGTGAAGTACTCGACCGCTGCCTGCAGTTCTTCGGCGGCTATGGCTACATGAACGAATATCCCATTGCACGGATGTGGGCAGATGCCCGCGTTGCGCAGATTTATGGCGGTGCCAACGAGATCCAGCGCGAGCTGGTGGGGCGCTCCCTCTGAACTAGCCGTTCCTGCCAGGGAGGGCGTCTGCCGACAGGCGCAATTGTGACGATACAACTACCAACGATAACAACAAGATTGGAGTAGCCCATGTACATCACTCAAGGTTTGCACCGTCACCTGCAAGCCAGGCCACACGCTACCGCTGTGCGTTATGCGGGCCGCAGCATCAGCTACGCGCAGCTCGCCGACCGCGTGGCACGCCTGGCGTGCGTCCTCCAGGGGTTGGGTGTCGGCCGTGGCGATCGCGTTGCGATGCTGTCGCTCAACTCGCAGCGCTATATCGAGTATTACCTGGGGGTACCCTGGGCTGACGCCGTGCTGAACCCGGTGAACATCCGCTGGAGCGCGGCGGAGATCATCTATTCGCTGGAAGATTCCGAGACTTCGGTGCTTATCGTCGATGAGACGTTCAAGGAACTGGGCAGCAAAGTCGCAGCCCAGACCAGCAGCATCCGCACCTTGATTTATGCCGGTGATGGCGAAACGCCCGCGGGCATGCTCGACTACGAAGCCTTGCTGGCGGCCGCGACGCCGATTGAAGATGCACGCCGCAGCGGTGATCAACTACTGGGGATCTTCTACACCGGCGGCACAACCGGTTTCCCAAAAGGGGTAATGCTCAGCCATACCAATGTCGCCTTCTCGGCATTGGCCACGTTGAACAATGGCAGCTATGGACCCTCAGCGGTGTTCCTGCACGTGATGCCGATGTTCCACCTGGCCGACTTTGCGGCCATGACCGCGCTGTTCTTCAGCGGTGGCACCCACGTCGTCCTGCCCTCCTTCATCCCAAGGACCGTGCTCGAAACCATTGCCCAGGAACGTATCAACGAGATCCTGCTTGCCCCGACCATGATCCAGATGCTGCTGGACAGCCGCGACAGCTGCCCCGAAGCCGGCAAGCTGGACCTTGGCTCGCTCAGCTGCATCGGCTATGGCGCCTCGCCGATCACCCCGGCACTGCTCGACCGCGCCCGCCAAGCCTTTCCGTCCGCCGGGTTCTTTCAAGGCTACGGCATGACCGAGCTCGCACCGATGGCCACCATGCTGGCCCCGGAATACCACTCCCATGAACACCATCTGAGCGGCAAGATGTACTCGGCGGGCCGCCCGGCGGTGTGTGTGGAGGTACGTATCGTCGATGCCGACGACAACGAACTACCGCGCGGCACGGTGGGGGAGATCGTGGTCCGTGGGCCGAACGTGATGCTTGGCTACCTGAACAAACCGCTGGAGACCGCCCAGGCGCTGCGCAATGGCTGGATGCATACCGGCGACGGCGGTTACATGGATGAAGACGGCTTCATTCATGTTTGCGACCGCCTGAAGGACATGATCGTCAGCGGCGGCGAGAACATCTACAGCGCCGAGGTCGAAACTGCCATCGCCAGCCACCCGGCCGTGGCCCAGATAGCGGCCATCGGCATTCCTTGCCAGAAATGGGGCGAGAGCGTGCACGCGGTCATCATTCTCAAGGCCGGCACCGTCGCCAGCAGCGAAGAGATCATCGCCTATTGCCGCGAACGCATTGCCGGCTACAAGTGCCCGCGCAGCGTCGAGTTCCGCGAGACCTTGCCGCTGTCCAGTGTCGGCAAAGTGCTCAAGAACGAGTTGCGCATGGCCTTCTGGAAAGGCCACCAGCGAAATATCGCCTGACCCTGCGCCCTCTGCCGGATGCGCAGGGGGCGAGCCTGCCCCATGCGGAGCCCTAATAATGACAATACGCTTTGCCGTACCCCATCGCCGTACCCTATGCGCCCTGGCACTACTCGGCCTGGGCGCCCCGCACTTGTCCTGGGCACAACCAGCCTCGCAGCCCTACGCGTTGCACAATGGTTACCCGACCAGGGCCACCATCAACCAGGTGTATGACGACATCGACCTGAACCGCGCAGTCCAGGCCTATCGGTTCTTCTACCCCAATGTAGCAATGATGAACCTGTGGCAGGCAAACATCGCCGACGGCATGCGCCCCAACAAGGTCTTCGCCCTGCTGCAGGGAAGCCCCGAGAAACGGGTGCTCACCGCCAATTCCGACACGCCTTATGCCGGCGCTCTGATCGACCTGAGTGCCGGGCCCATGGTGGTGGAAGTCCCGCCGGGGCCGATCATGAGCGTTGCCAACGACCTGAACCAGAGCTGGGTTATGGACCTCGGCGTGCCCGGCCCGGACGCCGGCAAGGGCGGCAAGCACCTGCTGCTTCCTCCCGGCTATGACGGCCCAATCCCAGCGGGGTTTTTCGTTGGGCACTCGACCACCCACAAGCTCATGTTGTTGCTGCGGGCGCTACCGCTCAAGGGCGATACCGCGGGCGCCATCGAGCGGATGAAAACCGTGGCCATTCATCCACTGAAGCCGCCTGCGGGCTGGACGCCGCCGAAATGGGTCGACCTGAGCGCGCATGCCGCCGACCTGACGCCGCTAAAGATCGAGGACAACCTGGGGTACTGGCGTACCCTGCATGCCCTGCTGGACAGCGAACCTGCCAACCCAGCCTATCGCAACTACTACGGCGAGTTGGCAGCACTGGGGATCATCAAGGGCCAGCCATTCGCGCCTGATGCCCGCATGCAGCGGATCCTTACCCAGGCCGCCCAGACGGGCGCTGTGCAGATGCGCGTGCAGTCGCTTGCCGATCGCCGACCAGACCGGGTGGTCTGGCCTGATCGCCAGTGGGAGTGGGCAGTGCTGCGTCCAGAAAACGGTACCTTCTCGACCCCCGACTACACCGACTTGGTGGCCAGGGAGAAGTGGTTCTACCAGGCCATGATCGCCTCACCGGCGATGTTCCGGCGTGCACCGGGCGCAGGCTCCCTGTACTGGCTAGGCAGCCGTGATGCCCAGGGGGAGTACCTCGATGGAGGCAAGTCATACACCCTGAGCGTGCCGTTGCCGCTGCCGGCCAAGCTGTTCTGGTCGGTGACGGTCTACGACAGCCAGACCCGTTCGCAGATCGAAACGCCGCAGGCCAAGGCAGCACTGCGCTCGCTGGAGGAGCTCAAGGACCAAGAGCAGAGCGGCACTGCCGAGCTGTATTTCGGCCCGACCGCGCCCCCGGGCAAGGCCAGCCACTGGATCCAGACCACACCTGGCAGGGGCTGGTTCGCCTACTTGCGCATCTATGGCCCGGACAAACCAGCCTTCGACGGTGCCTGGAAACCCGGTGATTTCAGCCCGGTGAACTGATCCGGCCATACCGACTCTGCGAGGTAAAGGTTCCGTCATGAGCACTTATGGATATTTCCCCGTTCGCCGCGCCAAGGTTGCGGCGATCCTTGGCTTGCTCGCTTTGGTGCCGGTAGTGCTGCAAAAAGCACCTGCGTCGGCCAGCCCGACCGACGTTGCCACCCGGGTACTGGAGGGACGCGCTCTGGAAGCAGCTCTATGGGGCATGCCCCTGGTCAACTTCGATGCGATGCGCCAGGCGTATTTTCGCAACGCCAATGCCCGGTATAACGACATCATGTTCTGGTCGCGCCCATCGGACTGGCGCAACCAGACCACCACACCTAACCACTCCACGCTCTATGTGATGTTCTTCGTCAACTTGAAGGAGGGGCCGGTGGTAGTCGACATCCCCGCGACCCGCCAGGCAGGCCTGTACGGCACGTTGATCGACGCTTGGACCACACCGATGGTCAACGTTGGAAACAAAGGCCAGGATCAGGGCAAGGGCGGGCGCTACCTGATCCTGCCGCCCGGTTACCAGGGACCAGTTCCGCCCGGCTACCTGGCCGTGCAAAGCAAAACCTTCAACAACTACAGCCTGCTGCGGGTAATCAGCCGCTCCACTGCCGACAGCGACCTGGCCGACGGCGTCGGCTACCTCAAGGGCCTTAAGGTCTATCCGCTGGGTAGCGCCGACAGCCCGCCAGAAAATCGCTACATCGACATGGCTGACAGGGTCTATGACGCCATCGCCCACTACGACGACAGCTTTTACGACTCTTTGGCTGAAATGGTCAAGGAAGAGCCCTTGCAAGAGCGCGACGTTGCAATCATGGGCCAGTTGCGCTCACTGGACATCGGCAAGACTTTGGACTTCAAACCCGACGCGCAGCGTCGACAGATGCTCACCCTCGCCGCGCGGCAGGCTCGGGCGTACATGATGGAGGGCTACAGGCAATCCGGGCTGGCCGTCTGGGGTGAGCGGCGGCGGTGGCGAACCTTGGCCAACCCCCAGACGACCCTGCCCTCCAACGTCACCTTCGTGCTGCCCGATCAAGGGCTGCTGTTGGACGAGCGCGCCTTTGCCTGGTTCGCCATGTTTGGCCCCGTCGTACCACCGTCGCCGCATGTCTACATGAAAAGCTACGAGACGGCGAGAGGCCAGCCCCTTGAGGGGAGCAAGCGCTATCGTCTGCGCATCCCTGCCGATGCGCCGGCCGAGGAGTTCTGGTCTGTTGACGCCTATGATGCAAGCACCGGGGGCTTCATCCGCCAAGCCACAGTGGTCGGCCTCGACTCCTACGATCAGCGCCTGAAACGCAATGCGGATGGCAGTGTGGACCTGTATTTCGCGCCCGAGCCACCGCCCGGGCATGAGAGCAACTGGATCAGTACCCAGCCGGGCCAGCGCTTCTTCACCCTCTTTCGCATCTACGGCCCCAAGCCTGCCATCAAGGACCGCAGTTGGGTGCTCAATGACCTGGAAGCGATCGACTGACCGCGTCACCGACACGGTTCCCCTACCTGCCCTAACCTGCCAATGGAGTATTGAACAATGAGCGACTCACTCGCTTGTACGGCATTCACGCGTCTGCAGATCAGCGGGCCCGATGCCGATGGTATCGTCCTTGTCACCCTCGATCGCCCGGAAAGCCTTAACGCCATCGACTTGGAGATGTTCGAGGAGCTCAAGCAGATGGCGAAGATCGCCGAAGCCGACCCCCAGGTACGAGCGTTGATCCTTACCGGCCAAGGCCGTGGGTTTTGCGCAGGCCTGGACCTGGAAGTGGCCGGGCGTTTATCGAGCCTGAGCATAGAGGCCTACATGCAGATCCAGGAGCTGGCCGGTAGCGCGGTCAGCACTCTGCGCCTGATGTCCAAACCATTGATTGCCGCGGTCAATGGCGCTGCTACCGGTGGCGGGCTGGCGCTGGCACTGGTCGCAGACATCCGGGTGGCCAGCGAGCGCGCCCGCTTCGGTGTTGCATTCGTGCGTCTGGGCCTGTCTGCCTGCGACGTCGGCATGTCATGGCTGTTGCCGCGCATCGTGGGTCTGGCGCATGCCAGCGAACTGATGTTGACCGGTCGTATCCTCGATGCACAAACGGCCAGCAGGATCGGCCTGGTCAACCATGTGGTCGGCCCTGATGAACTGCTCGATACGGCCTATGGACTCGCGCGTGAGATAGCCCGCAATTCAGCCTTCGCCATGCGCCTTACCAAGCAAGGCCTGCAGTTGAACGTCGACTCCCCTTCGCTACAGGCAGCCATCGAGCTCGAAAACCGCACGCAAGCACTGGCGGCGCGCTCGCATGAAATGCAGGCAGTCTTTGAAAGGTTTCGCCAGGAACAAGCCGCAAAACACCACAAAACCACCTGATCAACCAAAAGCCTGGGGCCTGTGCCCCGGGCTACGCCTCTTGGCGACTGTAACTTTCAGTGTGATCGTAAGCGGCGTAACGTGATTGCCGGTCGCGCAATACCCGAACGATTGCGTGCTGCGGGTCGCGCGGCAAGAACAACCGTCCACGGTTGTGCACCAGGTAATCGAGCAGGCGTTCTTTTTCCCCGATCAACGCCTCGGGGTTGCGATCGCAGCCACTGGTAACCGACAAGTCGAGCCAGGGGCTGGCCGGGATCAGATCGCCGGCGAACAGCAGCGGCCCTCCGGGCAGGGTGATTTCCGGCAACAACTGCCCTCGAGTATGGCCATCGCTCAGGTGCAGGTGCCAACCGCTGCCCAGGTACGGGCTCGTCCCCTCTCCGGCCAACACCAGCCGACCGCTGTGTTCGAGCTGGCGAAGCAACCACGGAATGAATCGACTGCGATCGTGCGGGTGCGGGTGCAGGGCTCTGCGCCAGTGCTCCATGCCCGTCAGGTAACGTGCCCGTGGGAACAACACCCGGAGGACACCGCCGTCGTCGATCAAACGGCTCAGCGCGGGTGATGGCCAGGCCTGCAGGTGAGTGAGTAGCACAAGGTCGATATCATTCTCGCCAAGCCCGAGCCTGGCCAGGCCGTCCAGCAGGCTGACGGGCCTGGGCTGGCAACTGCAGCTGCGTGGCGCTGACGGCAAGAGCAACTCGCTGCCCGCCAGCACGAGAATATTGCGGCCCTGTTCCTGAACCAACAGGGCTCGCGAGGGCAGCTCGACCAGGTTGTGCTGGTCGGGCTGAAGCCACTGGGCCCAGCGCCGACGAGGCGTACTGCCAAAAAGCACACCCCCGTCGAGCTGTCGGGTGGCGCCCACCATGCTGGTCAGCCGACAAGGCACCACGATCCTTGGGGACATGCCTGAACTCACCGCCAGACCGACGCTGCTGAGTCGCTAAGCGCGGCCTGCACCTGCTCGGTATGTTCACCGAAAGCCGGGATCGGGCCAGGCACCACGACCTTGTCGTCAAAACGCGGGGCAGCCACGGTCTGCAGCATGTCGTCGCGTTCGAAGTACACCTGACGGGCGACATTATGCGGGTGCAGCGCCGCTTCGCCAGGGTTCAGTACCGGGGCGAAACAGACATCGGTGTACTCCAGTAGCTCACACCATTGCGCGCGGGTGCGGGTGTTGAATAGCTCGACGAAGTGGCCGTGCATCTCGCTCCAGTGCTTGTTATCCCATTGTCGGGCAAAACGCGGGTCATCCTTTAGGTCCAGTTTTTCGAGCAGCAGGCCGTAGAACTGTGGCTCGATCGACCCCAGGGTGATGAACTCACCGTCCGCGCAGCGATAGGTCGAATAGAAATGCGAGCTGTCGTGCAGGTTGTTGCCGCGCTGGAAACCGTTGCCAAAAAAACCGGCATTTCGGGTCGATAGCATGAGCTGCATCATGTGCGCCGAGCCGTCCAGGATGGCCGCGTCGACCACCGTGCCCTGCCCGGTCTGGCGAGCATTTAGTACACCCGCCAACAGGCCCACGGCCAGGTAAAGGGCGCCACCGCCGATGTCGCCGAGCAAGGTAATGGCCGTGCTCGGCGGTTCGCTCCCCCCGCCATTGTGGTAGAGCGCGCCGGACAGCGCGATATAGTTGTTATCGTGCCCGGCTGCCTGGGCCATCGGGCCATGCTGCCCCCAGCCGGTCATGCGCCCAAACACCAGCCGGGGGTTGCGGGCGCGGCAAACATCCGGCCCCAGCCCCAGGCGCTCCATCACACCCGGACGCATCCCTTCGATCAGGATGTCTGCGTCCTCGATCAGGCGCAGTACCAGCTCACGACCTTCGACGCTCTTGAGGTCTGCGGCGACCGAACGTTTGCCGCGATTGATCAGGTTCGTGCGGCCTGCGCCCTGGTCGGCACGTTCGACGGCGATCACATCGGCGCCGAGGTCAGCCAGGTGCATGGCACAAAATGGCCCAGGGCCAATACCGCAAATCTCAACGACCTTGATACCCGACAACATGGGACGCACTCCTTTTTTGTTCTGGCTTTGGCGTAGGTAACACCATAGGTGGGCAGCGTAGATCAATCGCTGTGGCTTGAACCCAACCCAGGAGAGGTGGTGTTGCAACGACTGCTGCATCCGCACAATTGCAGATCGTCGAGCCAGCCTCCCCCTTCATGACAAGGTATCGCGTATGAAAAGTCCGCCATCTGAACGCCCTACTCGCCGGCTGCTGCACACTCGCCAGGTGGTCTGTACCGGCTACGAGCGCAGCGATGGTCTGTATGAAATCGAAGGCCGCCTGACCGACAGCAAGGCCGATGACAGCGACATGGCATTCAAATACATACGCGCGGGCGAGCCGATCCACCAGATGCACCTCACCCTGGTCATTGACCTGGACCTCATAATCCATGGCGTTGAAGCCAGCACCGAAGCGGGGCCCACCCCCTACTGCCACGAGATTAACGCGGCCTATGACCAACTGGTTGGGATAAAGATCGGGGCCGGGTTCAAAAAGCGCGTCATACAGAAAGTCGGCGGTGTCCTTGGCTGTACACATTTGACCGAATTGCTCGGCCCGATGGCCACCACCGCCTACCAGACCACCTTTTTTCTCAAGCACAAGGCTGAACAGCAAAAGCATGACGATAACCCAGGCTACCTGGTGCCCCGGCCTTGGGTCATCGATACCTGCCATGCCTACCGTTCAGAAGGTGATGCGGTACGGCTGATCTGGCCGCAGACACCGCCACCGCCTGAGGCAAGATAACCCGTTGCCCACCCGATTCGGGTAGCAGGCGACCGGTATTCGCAGTGCTACTTTCCTGCAGGATTCAGCGCACGCGATCGCTCATCCCAGTACCCGACCGGTCGCATACCGATCCCACAATCCAGGTTTTTGCGGGGGGCAGGCAGTCTTTCGGTGGTCTACGGAGTGGTCACTCTCGATGGCTGAAAGTCTGCCCCCCGCTTTTTTTATCCTGGCCCGGCTCAATGCCATCCCGGCCTTGCTCCCGTAAACGCTGCCAGGTGCGCCAACAGGAGATTTCCCGTGCTCGAAGCCTATGCCCGCCACGTCCACCAACGTGCCGAAGAGGGCCTGCCCCCCCTGGCCTTGAATGCCGAACAGACCGCAGGTCTGATCGAGCTGCTCAAGCGTCCACCGGCAGGCCAAGAATCAACCCTCATCGACCTGATCAGCCAGCGCGTGCCCGCGGGCGTTGATGAAGCCGCTTACGTCAAAGCAGCCTTTCTTGCCGCTGTCGCCAGGGATGAGGCGGCTTCTCCCCTAATTGACAAACGACGCGCCGTCGAGCTGCTGGGTACCATGCAGGGCGGCTACAACATCGCCACCCTGGTCGAGCTGCTGGATGACACCGAACTGGCGCCGGTGGCCGCCGAGCAGCTCAAGCACACGCTACTGATGTTCGACGCCTTTCACGATGTGACTGCCAAGGCCAGCGCGGGTAACCGGCAGGCCCTGGCCGTGTTGCACTCTTGGGCCGACGGCGAGTGGTTCAGCCGTCGCCCGTGCCTGCCGGAAAAAATCACCTTGCGGGTATTCAAGGTCACCGGTGAAACCAACACCGACGACCTTTCGCCAGCGCCGGATGCATGGTCGCGTCCCGATATCCCCTTGCACGCACTGGCCATGCTGAAAATGGCCCGTGACGGTATCGAGCCCGACCTGCCCGGTGTCATCGGGCCGATGCGACAGATCGAAGCCATGCGGGCACAAGGCATCCCCATCGTCTACGTCGGTGATGTCGTAGGTACCGGTTCTTCGCGCAAGTCCGCCAGCAACTCGCTGCTGTGGTTTTTCGGTGAGGACATCCCCTGGGTGCCGAACAAACGTGGCGCGGGTTTCTGCTTCGCCAACAAGATTGCGCCGATCTTCTACAACACCCTGGAAGATGCAGGCGCCCTTCCGATCGAGTTCGACGTCGCCAACCTGCACATGGGTGACCTGATAGATGTCTACCCCCACGCAGGGAAGGTCTGCCGGCATGGCAGCAACGACGTCCTCAGCACCTTTGCGCTGAAGACGCCGGTACTGCTCGACGAGGTGCGCGCCGGCGGGCGTATCGCGCTGATCATTGGGCGCGCATTGACCGACAAGGCCCGCCTCGCTCTGGGGCTACCCCCTTCCTCGCTGTTCCAGCAATTGCAGGCACCGGCAGACACCGGCAAAGGCTACAGCCTTGCGCAGAAGATAGTCGGCAAGGCCTGCGGCGTGGCCGGCATCCGCCCGGGTACCTACTGTGAACCGAAAATGACCACGGTCGGCTCACAGGACACCACCGGCCCCATGACCCGTGACGAGCTCAAGGACCTGGCGTGCCTGGGGTTCTCCGCCGACCTGGTGATGCAATCGTTCTGCCACACCGCGGCCTATCCCAAGCCTGTGGATGTAAACACCCACCATACCCTGCCAGACTTCATGCGCACCCGCGGCGGCGTCTCGCTGAAGGTCGGTGACGGCATCATCCATAGCTGGCTAAACCGCATGCTGCTGCCAGATACAGTCGGCACCGGAGGCGATTCGCACACCCGGTTCCCCCTCGGTATCTCGTTCCCGGCAGGTTCGGGGCTGATCGCCTTTGCCGCAGCCACCGGGGTCATGCCGCTGGACATGCCGGAATCGGTGCTGGTGCGCTTCAAAGGCAAGGTCCAGCCTGGCATCACCCTACGGGACTTGGTGCACGCGATCCCGTACTACGCGATCAAGAGGGGCCTGCTGAGCGTCAAAAAGAAAGGCAAGATCAACGTGTTCTCCGGCTGCATCCTGGAGATCGAAGGACTGGAAGACCTGACCGTCGAGCAAGCATTCGAACTGTCTGACGCCTCCGCTGAACGCTCTGCAGCCGCCTGCACCATCAAGCTGCCGGAAAAGGCCATTGCCGAGTACCTGACGTCGAACATCACCCTGCTGCGCTGGATGATCAGCGCAGGCTATGGCGACGCCCGCAGCCTGGAGCGTCGCGCCCAGGCAATGGAGGCCTGGCTTGCCAACCCGGTGCTGCTGGAGGCCGACGCGGACGCGGAGTACGCTGAAATCATCGAAATCGACCTTGCCGAGATCAACCAGCCTATCGTCTGTGCACCGAACGATCCGGATGACGCGCGTCTGCTGTCCGACGTCCAGGGCCACCCGGTCGACGAAGTGTTCATCGGTTCCTGCATGACCAACATCGGCCACTTCCGCGCCGCGGGCAAGCTATTGGCCAAGGTCAGAAGCGCGCTGCCGACCCGTTTATGGCTTGCCCCACCCACCCGGATGGACGCTCAACAGCTGACCGAAGAAGGCTACTACGGCATCTACGGCAACGCAGGTGCGCGTATGGAGATGCCGGGTTGCTCGCTGTGCATGGGCAACCAGGCGCGGGTGGCCGCAAATGCCACGGTGGTGTCTACCTCGACACGCAACTTCCCCAACCGCTTGGGCGACGGGGCCAATGTCTACCTCGCTTCGGCCGAACTGGCTGCCGTTGCCTCAATTCTGGGTGCGATACCTAGCGTCGAGCAGTACATGGCTTATGCGCAGGACCTCGATGGCATGGCGGCGGAGGTGTACCGTTACCTGAGTTTCGACAAGGTCGAGGCATTTCGTGAAGGTGCCGAGCAAGCCAGGATTGCCCTGGTGCAGGTCTGAGTCACGTCCTGGGTAAACGCCGTCATCACGATGATGTTCAGCGTTTATCCGTTGCTCGGATAAGCATCGCCCCGTAGTGCATTCACTACATCATTTTCGTGATTGCTCGGTCCCCCCACTGCACCGCTCGGGTGAAGATGGCAGCAAAGCAGCATCCGCTGTCAGATTCACGCAAACATGTGCGGTGGGAGGTTTCGTGGAAAACATCATGTATTTGCTCTTCCAAAAGGTCCAACCTAGGTGCATTTTACGGTGGCGTCGGCCTGGTCCAGCGCTGCCGGCGATGCACTCTCGTACGGCGCTTTCTGCAGCGCTGGAACAGGAGCAGGAAAAGAGTCTGGTGTGGATCCTGCAAAAACGGCTACCGCACTAGCACAGTGGCTATCCAAAGCCCGCCTGCCCGGCAATACCCGTCTAAGCTTGTGCCGAACTTTCCAGCTATCGAGGGACGAGGCGTACTCATGAGCAAGGTGCTGTCATCGCGTATCGGCCTGCGTGGCCTGGTTCTTGGCTTTGTCCTGCTCGCCGTGCTGAGTACCCTCTGCAACAGCCTGATCACGGCCTACAGTGTGCAACGCGATGCGCTGGTGCATTCGGCACTGGAGGCCAACCGTGCCTATGCCTTCAAGGTCGCATCGAGCATCGATCAGTTTCTGTACTCGGTCAATGAACGCCTGAAGTACAGCAGCCAACGCCTGGGCAACGACTTTGCCAATCGAGCGTTGCTCGAGGAAGAAGCACGCCGCCTGCAGGCCCAGGACTCGGAGTTGAACACCGTGCTGATCACCGACCCTGCGGGCAAGGTACTGCAGGCTTACCCGCCTGCGGTGCCGATCGGTTCGACGGTCAGCTCCGACGAACTACACCAAGCGCTCAAGGTGCGTCGGCCCATGGTCAGCCAGGCTTTTACCTCAACCAGCGACAAGCTGATCGTCTTCGTCTCCCAGCCTGTCTTCAGCCCCACAGGCGAGTATCTCGGGCTGGTCGGCGGCTCCGTGTTCTTGCAACAGCGTGGCGTGATGCATTCGTTGATTGGTGAACACCACCTCGATGGTGCCTTCGCCTTCGTCGCCGATGGCAACCGCCGATTGCTCTACCACCCCGATCAGCAGCGAATCGGTGAAGTGCTCGGCTGGAGCGAGACGGTGGACAAGGCCCTGCTCGGTGACAGCGGCACGCTGGAGACGGTCAACTACCATAAGGTGCCGATGCTCGCCGGGTTCGCACACGTGCAGGGCTCCAACTGGGCCGTGGTCGTCCAACAACCCCGGGAACAAGCACTGGCGCCACTGGGCAAGCTGATGCGCGACATGCTGGTCAGGATCATCCCGGCTGGGGTAATCGGTCTGGCCCTGATACTGCTGGGCGTCATGCTGATCACTCGCCCCCTGCGCGCGCTGGCCGGCCATGCCATCGACCTTTCGACGCCGAATGCCACCGCTGAACTGTCCGCGATCAACGCCTGGTACGCCGAGGCAGCGGCGATCCGCCAGGCGCTGGTAGTGCAGTCGCAGCAACTGCAACAGAAGATCGGCAGCTTGAACGCCGCGGCCGACACCGACCCGTTGACCGGCCTGGCCAACCGGCGTGCGATGAACGCGGCACTCCTGGCACTCGACGCAACTCAACAGACGTATTCGGCACTGGCGTTGGACGTCGACCACTTCAAGCGGGTGAACGACAACTTTGGTCACGATGTGGGTGACCTGGCGTTGCAAAGGGTCGCGCAAGTGATCCGCGACTGCACGCGGGCCGGGGACCTGCCGTGCCGGGCCGGTGGCGAAGAGTTCTGCCTGCTGCTGCCGAACACCGCGCTGAGCACGGCCTGCGAGGTCGCCGAGCGGATCCGCACCACGCTCAACGCTACAGCGGTGGCGCAGATCGGCACCTTGACTATCTCCATCGGTGTGGCCTGTCGGGACGCAGACACCCCCAGTGCCCCGGCCATCCTCAAGCGCGCTGACGAGCGCTTGTACCTGGCCAAACAGAATGGACGTAACCGGGTAGTGGCCGAAGATCGGGTAACGCTCTGATGCCCCAAGAGATACGGTGCTTGCGTGTCTTATGCATCATCAATTCATGAGTAACGCATTTACGTTCAACGTCAACGCTTCGAGTGTGAAAGGTTTCGTCAGCACAGCCGTGTTGGGCTCTAGCTGGGCGTTGTCCAATATATTCGGTTGCGCATACCCGGTCATGAACAAGACGGGAAGGCCCGGCCTGAAGCTGCGGCCGGTATTGGCCATTTGCCTGCCGTCGATTCCTCCTGGCAGGCCAATGTCTGTGACAAGCAGATCGATGCGGGTATCGGAGCGGAGCAACTGAAGGCCCGCAAGGCTATCGGTCGCCTCAATGACGATGTATCCGCAGCTGCCCAGCGACTCACTCACAAACATGCGGACGGAAGGCTCATCATCGACGACCAAAACCGTTTCGCCTGACGAGGTCAGTTCTGACTCAGGCGATGGCTCGGCACGACCTGCAGCATCGACCTCAACCTTATGGCTGGGCAGCTGCAGATATACGCGGGCGCCTTGGCCCACTTCTGACTCGATCCGAACCTGCCCGCCAGACTGCTTGGCGAAACCATAGATCATGGACAGGCCGAGCCCTGTACCCGCCCCCACAGGCTTGGTGGTGAAGAAAGGCTCGAATGCACGCGCTAACGTCTCAGCGCTCATGCCTACCCCGTCATCGGCAACACAGATCGTGAAGTACGTGCCGGGTGACAGTTCGGGGTCAAGATCTGCCCCTTGTACCAGCTCCTCGTTGTACGTCCTGATGGCGATCGATCCTCCGCCTTCCAGTGCGTCACGCGCGTTGATACACAGGTTTAGCAGTGAGTTCTCTACTTGAGCCGGATCCACCAGGCAAGTACTTGGGGTTGCATGGAGCTCGACCTTGAGTTGTATTGCTGGCCCTACCGTCCGACGTATCAGCTCCTCCATGTCGCTGATCAGGGTATTCACATCGGTATGAACAGGCATCAGCGTCTGGCGGCGAGAGAACGCCAGGAGTCGATGGGTCAGCGATGCCGCCCTTTGTGCTGCACCCTGTGCCACCGTCAGGTAACGTTCTACGTCAGTAGTGCGCCCCTGCTTCAAGCGAAGCTTGATCAGTTCAAGGCTTCCGGTGATGCCCGCGAGCAGGTTGTTGAAATCGTGAGCGATACCTCCGGTCAGCTGACCGACCGCTTCCATCTTCTGCGATTGCCGTAGCGCCGCCTGCGCCGCTTCCCGCTCGGCCACGGCTTGTTCGATCTTCGCTTCCAGGGTGCGGTTAAGCTCAAGCAACTGCGCCTCGGCATTTCTTCGCGCGGTGACATCGATGGACGAGCCGATCAGCCCGATGACCTCGCCTGCTTCGTCGCACAGGGGGGCTTTGACAGAAAGCCAGTAGGTAGCCGTGCCATCCGGCATGTCGACACGCTCTTCGATCTGCAGCGCGCCCTTCCCGCCATGCATGATATGACGATCGGTTTCCATGATCTGGCGTGCCTGAGCCTTGTCTTCCAGAAACTCCAGGTCGGTTTTGCCCAGATAGAGCTCTGGTGGCTTGCCAACCAGTTGGGTGACACCATCATTTGCAACAATCAGCCGCCCCTCGAGATCCTTTGCGTAGACAACACCCGGAACAGCAGCCGTGAAGGTACGCAGCAACGCTGACATCCTGTCGCGTTCAGCCTCTGCTGACCGGCGTGACTCAATGTCCATGAGGATGCCAGGGAACCGAACAGCCTCGCCCCCCTCGTCAAGCTCAGCTCTGCCATTGGCCTCAATCCAGCGGTAGCTGCCGTCATCCTGTCTGACGCGGTATTCACACCGGTAGGTGCCGCCACGGCTCATCGCCTCCTGAATATCGGCAGAGACACGATCACGGTCGTCAGGGTGAATCGAGGCAAAAGCTTCCTCGATCGGAATACCCGCCAGGCATTTATCTGCAGGAAGCCCGAACGATCGCGAGAACCGCTCATCCGCGGTCACCTGATTGTGCCGAATATCCCACACCCACGTTCCAATGATCGCGCCCGCATCGAGCGCCAACTGCAGGCGCTCCAAAGCGGTTGTCGGAAACGCGGACTCCTGACTGGGTAATGCGGGAGCATCCAGCTCTCCTGAAAAGCCGGCGCCTTCGCGATCCATATATTGCCTCTTTTGCTTACGCACATGAACGACAAGCCAATGGATAAGATTCTAGAGTGTGATGCCGAGCTATGGCGAGCAAAGCCCTTCACCTGATCTGTTCAGCGCAGCCCAAAGCCCATCCGGCTCAATTCCCCCAGCAGCTCCTCGCGCCCATGCAGGCTAGAAACGTTCCGCAGCCTGCTGACCACCTGCTCCGACCAGCCTGAAGCCTTCATGCCTTCGCCTTGATAGAAAGCACCCAGGCGCTTGTCGTATTCCGCTAGAACGCCCTGCTCGTCGGCAGCCGAGTACGTTTCGTGATGAAGCACTGCTGCCTGTGGCAGCCTCGGCTTCACCTTGGCTGGCCGATCAGGCGACGGATAGCCAACGCACAGGCCGAACACCGGATAGACCTGAGGCGGCAGTTGCAGTTCCTTGGCAACGGCTTCGATGTCGTTACGAATACCGCCGATGTACACGCTTCCAAGCCCAAGCGACTCCAACGCAACAACCGCATTCTGGGCCGCAAGCGCTGCGTCGATGGTGCCGAGCAACAGGCTTTCCAGGTATGGCAAAGCCTCCAGCTCTACCCCATGCTGGTCTGCGATGCGCGAGACGCGGGACAAATCGGCAAGCCAGACCAGGAACAGTGGCGCTTGATGGATGTAGGGCTGGTTGCCGGCCAGCGCCGAGAGGCGGCCTTTGCGATCCCCCTCTTGCACCGCAACCACACTCCAGACCTGGAGGTTGGATGATGTGGACGCGGACTGCGCGGCAGCAATTAAAGTCTCGAGCGTACCCTCGGGCAGAGGCTGGTCAGTGAACGCCCTGACGCTGCGGTGTTCGAGCAGTTGGTCGATGGTGTCATTCCATTGTTGCAGCGCAGAAATGTTCGGTGCGCCATAGCGTGCAGCGAGTTTTGCCTGAGCGTGGGTTGTCATAGAAGCCTCCAAAATGATAGGAGGCTATCAAAATTCGGCGTTTACCACACAGCTACCCCGAAATTTTTCATTTTCCGCCCCTGCCGCCTGCGTCTCGACCAGCCTTACCACTTCGCTGAGTGTCAGCCGTCACGCCTGTACACCCACTGCGCAGCCAGTGCCAGCGCCCTGCAAACGTTGCGCCAGCAGCCAGGTAAACGCCAGCACCGGGATCAGCGCACAGCCAGCCGCCAGCCATAACAGCATGCCGAAGCCCTCACCAACCAGTTGCCCGGCCAAGGCCGGACCTGCCATGGAGCTCAGGGCAAAGGCCCCTGGGATCAGCATGATCGAGCGGCCGCTGCGATCCAGCCGCGCAATCGCTGCGGTCTGGTAGACGCAGCCCCAGGTAAAGCCGACCTCCCAGATCCAGGCGCCCGCGGCATACATCAAAAAGCCTTCGGCGTTGCCCAGTAACAACAGCCCGGTACCCAGTACCGCGAGCACGACAAGATGGGGCACGCGTACGCCCAGGCGGTCACCCACCACCGCCAAGGCCAGCGCGGCTGCGCCGCCCAGCAGTTTCAGCACGGCGAAGACGACACCCAGTTCCGCCGGCTGCAACGCCAGGCCATGGCCCAAGCGCTCAAGGAACGCCCAGAGGCCAATCTGCCCGGCGCCGAACAGGAAGAAAAATGCCAACGCTGCATAAGCCGCCGGCGGGAACCTGAAGCGTGCTAGCAACGAGTCGGTTTGCGCCTGCTGCGCTTCGTGAATGAAGTCCTGACGCCTGGGCAATGCCAGCGCGCTGAGGCTCAACAGCAGAATGATCGCAGCCAGCATCAAGGCCGCGCCGGTGTAATGGAAATAGGCAATCACCAGCGACGGCAGGGCGAACAGCACCGCGGCCACCACCCCCAGTTCAATGCCCAGGCGCATGCCCAGGGCGCGTTCCTTGTTGGCCATTTCACCCATGATGCGCATGCCCAGGCAGGTCATGAGCGCAGCAAAAAAGCCGATCACCGCCCACAGCGGCAGCTGGGCCGTGGCCGGCAGCCAGGACGACATCCCATATGCCGCCGCAGCGCCAAGCGCACAACCCAGGGTCAACCAGCGCCAGTTCATGCGGTCGATCAGCACCACTGCCAGCAGCGTGCCGAGCAGGTAGCCGGCAAAACACACCGAGCCCAGCAGGCCGATCTGTTCGACAGTAAAGCCCAGGCTGTCGACCATCGACCCGAGCAGGATAGGCAAGGTATTGAACGGCAAGCCGCCAATCGTCGAAGCGAAGCTGGCGGCCAGCATGATCGCCAGTGTATTACGGCCACTCATGTTCATTGCTCTCTCCTGCTCGGGTGGCTTTCAGCGCTGGCCGACGGTAATGATTTCGCGGCGCTCGGCCATGGCAGCCGGTACGCTGGCTTCGTCCATGAAGAACTGCTCGTACCATTCGCGCAGCTGATAGACCGGGCCATCGCCTTCGGCCAGAACCGGGTTGTTCACCCGAATCTTGTGCGCCCAGATATCCACGTCCTGGTAAAAGGATTCGCGGTTGCGCATCACATAGTCCTTGGCCATTTCCCGGTTCTGTTCTTCGCTCCACCCCGGCACCTTCTTCACCATGCAGCCAAACCGCAGCTCAAAACTGTTGGCGGTGATCGGCACATGGCAGTTGAGCAGGATCGAGTGGATTTCCATGCCCTCGAACACCGCGCGCATGCGGGTAAAGTGCGTGGCTGGTCCGTAGTACGCCGACTCGGCCACCAGATCACCGCCCAGGCGCTCGGAGTCGCCATGGAAAATCTGCTGGGCAATGTGCCCTTCGAAGACGTTGGCGAAATACTTGGTTGGCGTGCCATGAACCGGCCCGAAGTGCTGGGCATCTGCCAGGTTATCGACCAGTTCGCGTGGGTTGGTTTCGATAATCAGCTTGTCCATGTGCCAGTCGTGCAGCCATTCGTCACTGTCCTGTTCCGGCAGATGAGGAATCACCACGCCGTCTGCCGGCGCCTTGCCTTCCGGGTTGTTCCAGACAAACAGCAGGTTGTTTTCTTCACAGGTCAGCCAGCTGCGGGTCTTGGCTTTCGGGGGGATACGCTTGCAGTACGGGATCTCCACGCACTTGCCGCTGGCGTCGTACTGCCAGTGATGAAAGGGGCATACCACCCGGTCATTTTCCAGGGTGCCGCGCGAGAGGTCGGCGCCCATGTGCGGGCAATGCGCATCAATGACGCTGATCTGGCCGCTGGAAGTCGCAAATGCCAGCAAGCGCGTGCCGAAGATATTCAGGGTGTGCAGCTGGCCATCACGGTAGTCGGCCGCTTCACCCAGGCAGTGCCAGCCTCGGCCGAAGCGCGGGGCCAGAGCAGTTTCGACATTGATTGCTGCGAGCTTGGTCATTGTTATTGTTCCTCGTGTGGAAATCCCCGGTAACTTGCCCGGTCAATCTTCACCGAGCAGCCGCCGGTGCTCATCCTCCGCATGGACTAGGTGAGCACCACGAGTACTTCTTCAGCCAATGCTCATCGCCAGTTGGCGACGATGCCGTGCTCCAGCGCAAACGCCTGCGCGGCGATGGTGCGCCGCTGAAAACGCGCTGCCTGATCGTGAGTGGCCAGCCACACCATCACCTCTGCCGGCACCTGGGGAGGCGCAGTGCCGATGCGCAGGGCCAGCAGGCCGTTTTCGCCGATGGTAGCCTTCAGCGCGTCGGTGGTGACCACCCCCGGGTTAAGCGTAAAGGCGCGAATCCCCTGCTCGCCCAGTTCGGCCGCAAGCACCCCCGAAACCCTGGAGACCGCAGCCTTGCCCGCACCGTAGGCATAGCCCCAGCCGCCGTCGACGGCAGCCACCGGCGGGTCGCCTTCACCGGCACCGGAGGTGACGTTGATCACCACCCCGGCGCCCCGTTCGAGCATGCCGGGCAACACGGTCTGGGTCAGTAACAGCGGCGCCAGCACATAACCCTGGAATACCCGCTGCATGGTCTGCGGCTGCAGCGACATGAATGCGCTGTTGAGATCGCGGCCCTGGTAGATGGCGTTGTTGATCAGCACATCGATGCGCCCGAGCGCCGCCAGTACTGCCTGGCCGGCGGCCAGTACCGAGGCGCTGTCGAGCAGATCCATAGGCACCACCAACGCCTTGCGCCCCATGGCGCGGATCGCGGCTGCCGTACTGTTGAGGCTGCCCGCCAGGGGCACGCCCTGGGCGTCGCACAGCCGATGCGCGGTGCTTTCGCCCTCCTCTACAGTGCGGGCACTGATCGCCACATCGAACCCGGCCCGGGCAAAGGCCAATGCCGTCTCGCGCCCGATACCGCGGCTTGCCCCGGTAATGAATGCCACTTTGGTCATTGTTGTTCTCACGTGGACATAGGCTAGAAACGTGCCGGACGAACCATGGCATCCATACCGCCATCTACAAACATCACAGTGCCGTGGACAAAACTGGCTTGAGTCGACTGCAAGAATGCCACGACCTGGGCGATCTCCTCAGGGTTGCCGGCGCGCCCCAGCGGTGCGACAAACTCACGGACCGCCTTGGCAAAGCGTGGATCGTTCAGCGACGCCTGGTGCAGCGGCGTCTCGACTGCCCCAGGCGCCACCACATTCAGGCGTATGCCTTGTTTTGCCCAGGCAACCGCCTTGCTACGGGCATTGCAGGTCACGGCGTATTTGGAGCTGGCATAGGCCACATGTGACTGCCCCAAGGTATTGGCGTGTTCCAGTGCCAGCGCTTCGTTGCCGGCGAGCATGGCCGCAATCATCGGCTGCTGATCGGGGCTGACGTGGGTGGCCGCAATCGATCCGATCACTACAGCGGCTGGCCGCTCGCCCTTGGCCAACGCATCGGCCAGGCCGTCAAGCAGCTCACAGACGCCAAAGTAGTTGACCGACACGATGGTATCGGACACCGCGCTGGAGCCGACCCCGGCGCAGCACACCAGGCCGTCGAGCACCCCGTCGCAGTGCTCGAGCACCGCACTGATGGCGGCCTGGCGCCCGCTTGCGCTGGACAGGTCGGCAATCACCTCGGCATTTGCCCGGTCGATGCCGATGATGCGGTGCCCGGCGGCACGTAGCGCCTGGCAGACTGCCGCGCCGATACCGGATGCAGAACCGCTGACCGCTGTAACTGGCATAACGTTGCTCCTTGTTGAATGGTGGTGCTGGCTAGTATTGGTGCCGCGCAAACCCCACAACATCGTCCGCACGGACTAAAACGCCCCGGCCTTGCAAGCAGGACCGGGGCGTTCGGGTAAGCCGGGCGAAGTTCAGGCGCTATTGCGCGCCGGGGTGGCCAGCTTCAACACCGGTTTTTCCGGCTTATCGTTTGGCAGTGCTGCCAGTTTGGGCTTTCCCAAGGCAACCACACTGTTGAGAATGATGCGCACCAACTCCGTCTGGCGGCGCACACCCGTCTTTGAAAAGATCGAGCGCAAATGCGCCCGTGCGGTGTTGCGGCGCACATTCAATACTTCGGCGGCCTCTTCAAGCGACAGGCCGTTAGCCAGCTCCATGGCCAGTGCGGTTTCGGCCCGGGTCAGGTTGAACAGTTGCTTGGTTACCGTTTCGCTAGCCATGGAGCGGCCCACCGCGTCGCGGATGTATACCACCACTGCAGGTTTGCTCTTGCCCTCGGCCCAGTCCTGGGTAGGAATGGCCTCGATCACTACCCCCAGGTTGACCTGGCCCGATGGCCTGGCCACCGACATCGCTTCGGCCGCCGTGCTGACCTTTTCGCTGTTGACGTCACGCGCGAAGGCATTACGTACCAGGCGTTGCAGTTCGCGGTTGTCGCTGGGATAGGTGGCTTCAAGACGCCCACCCACCAGTTTCAGGCCGTCCGCCTGTTCCAGCAGTTCGCTGGCCACCGGGTTGAGGCGCAGCACGCTGCCATTCTGGTCAAGCACGATGGTGGCCACTGACAAGCGGCTGATGGCCTGGGCATACAGTTCGCTGATCGACTCGCTGCGGTCGAGCAGGTTGTGCACGTGCATCGCACGGCGCAAATGCGGCAGGATCATTTCGCACAGGGTGCGCTCGGATTCGGTGAATTTCGGCGCGGCTTTGGGCCGGGTGATGCGAAAGCGCAGCTTGCCGCCATCGGGTGTGGAAACGTCGGCACCCATGATGTGGTAAGTGTCGTGCACGGTTCCGTAGGTCTTGTAGTAGACCGAATTGGCCCACTCCGCTTCGGTCATCAGGTCTTCGACGGTGAACACCTGGTCCATCGGCGGGTTGCTGAAGGGGGTGACAGCTTGTGGGTAGGCCCAGTAACTCACCTCCCCCTCGCCTTCGATGTCACCAACGACAATCATCAGGCCCAGGTCCGGTTGCTCTGGCACTCTCAAGATCAAGGTGACGTAATTGGCCTGGTACAGGCTGCGTACGTGGCGCAAGGTCTTGGCCATCAACTTGTGGTTCAGCGAGCCGTCATAGAACTCGCCGATGAGCGTGTCATATTCCGCCAGCTCCATACCCATTTCTGCCAGCGCTTCAAACCCCAGGGTGGAATTTCCCATCGCCCGTCTCCTCGCGGGGCACAGCCCAGGCCGTGCCCGCTTTTATTGTTATGATTCAAACACGTGTGCGCGCGCTGCACGGTTGGCTTTGACCGCAACCAAGGGTTTGCCGAGGTTGAACCAGGCGGCCAAAGCCGGCAGCAGGAAAATTGCCCCAAGTACATTGACCAGAAACATGAACGATAGCAAGACCCCCATATCGGCCTGGAACTTCAGCGGTGCAAAGGCCCAGGTGCACACCCCGATCGACATCGTCAAAGCAGTGAAAACGGCCGCTGTTCCGCGTTGGCACATGGCCTGGTAGAACGCCTGGCGCAGGTTGGCGCCCTCGGCCATTTCGTGCTGGATCCGCTCATACAGGTAAATGCCGTAGTCAACCCCGACGCCAACCCCAAGCGCCATCACCGGCAGGGTCGCCACCTTCAACCCGATGCCAAGCATGGCCATCAGTGCATTGCACAGTACCGCCACGATGGCCAGCGGCACCAGGATGCACAACACCGCGCGCAACGATTTGAAGGTCAACCAGCAGAACAACAGCACCGAGCCAAACAAGGCCACCAGCATCAGAACCTCGGCGCGCTTGACCGCGTCGTTGGATGCCGCCATTACCCCGACGTTGCCACCGCCGAGAAAGAACTTGATTTCCGGCACCTGGACCTGGGCAATGATCCGCTTGGCCTCCTGGACCACATGCGAGACCGTGGCGCCATCGTGGTCGGTGAGAAACACCAGAATCTGCATCTGCTGGCAGCCATCGGTCACCAGGCCGTCCTCGGGCATGTAGGCACGGGCACCTTGACTCAAGCCCCGGGCCGACCCGGGAATGGCCGCCCAACGTGGGTTGCCTTCGTTGTTACCGGCAATCACCGTCTTGCCAAAACCGGCCACCGACTGCACCGACTGCACGCCGGTGACGCTGCGCATCTGGAAGTCGAAGGCTTCCACCGCACGCATCACCGACGGTGACAGGCATGCCTCTTCCAGGCCCTGGGCCTGGACGAACACCGCCAGCACATCCAGGCCGATGGAATAGCTGCTGACAATTTTGCTGTTGTCCTGGTTGTAGCGCGACTCGGCGCGCAGTTCCGGTGCGCCAGCACCGATGTCACCGACTTCCAGCTGCCGGGCCTTGAGCACCGCCACGCTCAGCAACATCACGCTGAGCACCAGCACCGCCAGGGCCGGGCGCGGTTCGGCCAGCGCCGACAAGCGCCACCACAGCGGGTGCCTGCCCTGCTGCTGGACGCGTTCCTTGCTCAGCACACTACGCTCCAGGCGCAGGTAGGAAATAATGATCGGCAACATCAGCTTGTTGGTGATGATCATCAGCATCACGCCGATGCAGGCCGTCACCCCCAGTTCATGCACGATAGGGATGTCGATCAGCATGATCACGCCAAAGCCCAAGGCATTCATCAGCAACGCCAGGGAGCCAGGAATGAAGATCTTGCAAAAGGCCAGGTGCGCCGCCTGCAGCGAATTCTCGCCGGCGAGCACTTCCTGTTTCCAGGCATTGGTCATCTGCACGGCGTGCGAAACGCCAATGGAAAAAATCAGGAACGGCACCAGTATCGACATCGGGTCGATACCCAGGCCCATCAGCGGCAACAAGCCCAACAGCCATACCACCGGCAGCAACGCCACCAGCAGCGCGACTACGGTCAGGCGCAACGAGCGTGAATACAGCCACAGCAACAGGCCGGTGATCAGGAAGGCGACGACAAAAAAGCCGATCACAGTCATCAGCCCCTCGACAACATCACCCACCAGTTTGGCGAAACCGACGATGTTGATCTCGATCTGATCGCTGCTGTATTTGTCGCGAATGTCCTCCAGACGCTTGGCGACTTCAACATAACTGACCGATTTGCCTGTTTGTGGGTCCACGTCCTGCAAGTCGGCCCGGACCATGGCCGACTTCAGGTCATTGGCCACCAGCCGCCCGACCTGCCCCGAGCGCGCGGCGTTACTGCGCACCTGAGCCAGGTCTTCGGCGCTGGCGGTAAAGCGTGGCGGTACCACCACATCACCAAAAAAACCTTCTTCGGTGATCTCGATGTAACGCACGTTGGCGGTGAACAGCGAGGTTACGCTGGCTCGGCTGACCCCGTTGATAAAGAACACATCGTCAGTCACCTTGCGCATCGTGTCGAGGAACTCGGGGTTGTAGATGTCACCCTCGCCCTTCCATCTGACGCTCACCAGAAAGCGGTTGGCGCCGGTGAAGTAATGGCTGAATTCGAGGAAGTTGAGCATGTACTCATGTCGCACCGGGATCTGCTTGTTGAAGCCCGGGTCGAGCTGGGTATGCGTGGCGCTGTAGCCCAGGCCCAGGGTCAGCAGCAGGAACACCGTCAACAGCAGTTTGCGTCGTGCCAACAGCAGGTCGGCGCAACGCTCGACCAGGCGCCCGGCTCGGGCTTTAGCGTACTTCATGCACTTGCTCTCCTTTGCCCAGAGCGGCAACGCTGTTACCGTTCCCCTGGAAAACGCCCCGTTCACCGGCTACCAGCAACTGATCGGTGCCCACCACGATGGCTGCGGTCAAGGTGCCCAACCCCGGTTGGCGGGTGGTGCCGATCAAGCGGCCTTCTGCGTCCAGGCGCACCATTGAGCTGCCGCCGCCGACAATCAGTACGCCGCTGTGGTCTGGTAGCACAACATGGCCATAAAGCGGCTGGGTATTGCCAACCTTGATCGCCTGCCACTGCTCACCGAAGTTGTCGGTGACAAACACATGGCCGCGCATGCCATAGGTCACCCAACGCTGGGCGCTCAGGCGAACCACGCCAAACAGTGAGCCGTTGTAGAACGCCGGCAACTGTTGCCAATGCTGCCCGTTATCGGCGCTGCGCATGACCAGGCCCTGTTCGCCGACCAGCATGCGCCGGCCATCGCTGCCGCCATCCAGCGCATTGAGATGAGCACGGTCGACCTCCAGCGCCACCGCGCGCCAGCTGCGCCCGGCATCGTCGGACTGGTAGAACTTGCCGTAGCTGCCGAACACGACAACCTGCTCGTCACCGGCCGCCCAGGCACCGAGCAACGGCTCGCCTGCTGCGGGATCAAAATGCACCTCTTGCCAGCTGCTGCCAGCGTCGTTGGAGCGCAGAATCAGGCTGTCCTGGCCAACGGCTACCAACTGCTCGGGATTCAACGCGGTCAAAGCCGTGAGGGAAATCTGACGTTGCGGCTCGACCGTGGCTTGCTGCCAGCTGCGGCCGCGGTCGTCGCTGATCAGGATGGTGCCGCGCTCACCCACCGCCACCTGACGGGTGCCCAGATTGAGCAGGCCGTTTATCTGCATGCGCTCGGTATTCAGCGTGGTCTGGGCAATGTCCAGCGCGCCGCGTGGGGTAAATGCCAGCGCAACGATTGCGGCAACCGTAATGCACACGAAATAGGCAATAAGCTTGGCGCATGGGCGACTGCGTGCAGCGACATCCAGGCGCTCGACAATAGGCATACGGTCCACCCTCTTGTTCTTGTAGTCGTGCATCACCGCGCCACCTGGGCGCGGTGTCTGAGGTGTGTAGATAGTCCGTCTGCTCGACCTGCGGGACATCGTCCAAATGGCCTACCCCGGTGCCGATAGACAGAACCGCGGGTCAGTCCAGCTCGAACAGGCCCGCCGCGCCCATGCCCCCCCCGATGCACATGGCTACGACCACGTAGCGCACGCCGCGACGGCGCCCTTCCAGCAGGCCATGACCGACCATACGCGCACCCGACATGCCGAACGGGTGACCAATCGAAATAGCCCCGCCGTTGACGTTCAGGCGCTCCGCAGGGATGCCCAGGGCGTCGCGGCAATGCAGGACCTGGCAGGCAAAGGCTTCGTTGATTTCCCATAACCCGATGTCGGCCACGCTCAAACCGAAGCGTTTGAGCAGTTTGGGCACCGCCAGCACCGGGCCGATGCCCATCTCTTCCGGCGCGCAGCCGGCCACGGCGATGCCGCGATACGTCCCCAGCGGCTTCAGGCCACGCCGGGCGGCTTCGGCGCGGCTCATCAGCAGGCTGGCCGAGGCGCCGTCGGAGAACTGCGAGGCGTTGCCAGCGGTAATGAACTCGCCCTGCTCGACCCATTGGCCGTTCTTCCACACGGGTTTCAACGCCGCCAGGTCTTCGAGGCGGGTCGAAGGACGGTTGCACTCGTCGCGCTCGGCTACCACCTGTTCATGGCCATCGGGCTGGCCTTCCTTGTCAAAGCGCAGCTTGCGCACTTGCAGCGGTACGATTTCTTCGTCGAACAGGCCATCGCGCTGGGCAGCCGCCGTGCGCTGCTGACTTTGCAGTGAGTAGTCGTCCTGGGCCGCGCGGCTGATCTCATAGCGCCGGGCAACGATCTCGGCGGTTTCGATCATCGGGATATAGGCGCTTGGCATGCACGCCAGCACCGCCTCCGACTGGTTGCGGTAGGTGTTCTTGTGCTTGTTCTGGGTCAGCGACAGCGACTCGACCCCCCCGCCAATGACAATGCTCATTTCACCGGCCAGAATGTTCTTCGCCGCCATGCCGATACTGATCAGGCCGGAAGCGCACATACGGTCCAGGGCCATGCCCGGCACGCTGTCGGGCAAACCGCCGGTGTAGGCACACAGCCTGCCAATGTTGTAGCCCTGGGTGCCCTGCTGTACCGCCGCGCCCATGATCACGTCATCCACCGCGCCAGGCTCGATACCGGCACGCTCGACCACCGCGCGCACCACATGGCCGCCCAGCACCGGGGCTTCGGTGTCGTTGAAAGAGCCGCGAAAAGATTTGCTCAGCGCGGTACGGGCAGTCGCTACGATTACAACGTCTTGCTTGTCCATGAACAGGCTCACTCGGTGATGGGGTTGAAGGTGTAACGGCTGATGGTGTCGACCACACAGCCAGGGCGTTCGGCGCCCTCGATCTCGACGCTGATGCGCACCACCAGCTGTACCGCGCTGCCGATCAGCTCGGCGCTGACAACCTGGCCTCTGCCGCGTACCCGCGCGCCGACTTTCACCACGGCGGGGAAACGCACGCGGTCGGTGCCGTAGTTCACCCCCATGGCCATGTTGTCGATGCTCATCAACTGCGGCATGAACAGGTTGGCCAGCGCCAGGGTCAGGTAGCCATGGGCGATGCACGCCCCGAACGGGCCATTGGCGGCGCGCTCTGGGTCGACATGTATCCACTGCTGATCGCCAGTGGCTTCGGCAAACAGATTGACCCGCGCCTGGGTCAGTTGCAGCCAGTCGGTGACGCCCAGGTCCAGGCCCTGGGCCTTGAGCATGTGCTCGGCGCTACTGAATCGGGTGCTCATGGGGTGCCCTCAAGCTTGTTGTGAACTGACCGACAGCACTTCGCCAACCATGTAGGAGGCGTAATCGCTGGCCAGGAAGATCATGACGTTGGCGACTTCCCACACTTCAGCGGCGCGGCCAAAGGCTTCACGGTCGGCCAGTTTGGCCAGCAGTTCTTCGCTGCTGGCCTTCTTGAGAAATTCGTGCAAGGCGATCGAGGGCGACACGGCGTTGATGCGCACCCCGCTTTCGGCGGCTTCCAGCGCACTGCAGCGGGTCAGCGCCATGACCCCGGCCTTGGCGGCGGCGTAGTGCGCCTGCTCTTTCTGCGCACGCCAGCCGAGTACCGAAGCGTTGTTGACGATCGCCCCGCTCCCTCGGCGTTCCATATGCGGCAGCATCGCGCGGGTCATGCGGAAGGTGCCGGTGAGGGTCACGTCGATGACCCGTAGCCACTCCTCATCGGTCATCTCGGTAACCCGCCTGGAGCCACCAAGGCCTGCGTTGTTGATCAGCACATCGACGCCGCCAAGGGCCTGTTCGGCGGCGGCGACCAAGGCTTGCACCTCGGCCTCGACGGTGACGTTGCACAGCTGGCCGTACACGGCCTGCAAGCCGGTGTCGGCCTTGAGCTGTTCCACCGCCTGCTCCAGGCGCCGGGGATGAACATCGGAAATCATCAGGGCGCGGCAGCCTTCTTCGGCGCAGCGCCTGGCCGCGGCATAGCCGATCCCAGCGCCGGCGGCGGCAGTGATGAGCACGGATTTGCCAGCCAGCAACTGGTGGCCTGGCACATAAGGAGGGGCTTGTTTCACGCGGTATACCTCTGACAGAAAACAGGTTGTCGACAGGTATAAAGGCCGCAGGGGGCAGGCACATCGTCAAAACGGACGGGGTCGGTTGTGGCAAGGCAACAAGAGGCAGGCGCCGGCAACGCCGACGCCTGTGCATCAAGCCGCGCTCACGTGCCCCAGACCTTTTGCGCCTTGGGTGCTTCGCTGAGGATCGCATCGACCGCCGCCCCTACTTCAGCGACCTGCCAGCGCGCGCCCTTGTCGCGGGTGACGCCGGTACGCCAGCCATCACCGAGGGAGATCCGGCCACCCTGGCTCTCGAACAGCTGGCCGCTGACATGTCCGGAAGCCTCACTGCCCAGCCACACCACCAAAGGCGCGACGTTCTCTGCCGCCCAGGCGTCGAAGCTGTCGTCATCGGGCTTTTTGACCATGTCCGGCATTGCGCTTTCGGTCATCGCCGTACGCGCTGCCGGGGCCAGGGCGTTGGCGGTGACGCCATAGCGCGCCAGTTCCGCCGCCTGCACCAGGGTCAGGGAAGCAATACCGCCTTTGGCCGCCGCATAGTTGGACTGCCCAATCGAGCCCTGCAAGCCGGCGCCGGAACTGGTATTGATAATGCGCGCCGCCACCGGCGTACCGGCCTTGGCCTGATCGCGCCAGCGCCGGCCGAGGATATTGGCCAGGCAGTAATGCCCTTTCAGGTGCACGCGCATCACCATGTCCCAGTCCTCTTCCGACAGGCTGATAAACATGCGATCACGCAAGACCCCGGCGTTGTTGACCAAAACATGCACTTCGTCGAACGCCGCCAATGCAGCCTCGACGATGCCTTGAGCGCTGCTGAGGGTGGTGATGTCGCCATCGTTGGCGATTGCTCGGCCACCACTGGAACAAATCTCGTCGACCACCGCCTCGGCGGCCTCGCGACGAATGTCATTGACCACCACATTGGCGCCTTCAGCGGCAAATGCCAACGCATACGCGCGGCCCAGCCCGCCACCGGCACCGGTGATGATCGCGGTACGACCTGCACAGATTCCCATAGGATGTTTTCCTGTTGTTGAGTGTGGGTGGCTTCAAAGCCGTTCGATGATGCTGACGTTGGCCTGGCCGCCGCCCTCGCACATGGTTTGCAGGCCATAACGCCCGCCGGTGCGTTCAAGCGAATGCAGCAAGGTGGTCATCAAGCGCGCACCGGTAGCGCCCAGTGGGTGGCCAAGGGCGATGGCGCCGCCATTGACGTTGGTGCGAGCCGGGTCGTAATCGAGCTCCTTGGCCCAGGCCATGACCACCGAGGCAAACGCTTCGTTGATTTCCACAAGGTCGATATCAGCCATGCGCAGGCCTGCCTTCTTGAGCGCCGCACGGGTGGCTGCAATCGGTGCGGTGAGGTGCCAGATCGGGTCGTCGCCGAGCACCGACAGGTGATGAATACGCGCCCTGGGGATCAGTTTGTAGCGCTTGAGCGCCGCCTCCGAGACCACCAGTAACGCCGCCGAGGCATCGCAGGTCTGGCTCGATACAGCGGCCGTGATCGACGGGAACTCAGCGCTCACAGGCTCCAGGCTGGCCATTTTCTCCAGGCTGCTGACCCGCGGCGTTTCATCAAAGGCCAGGCCTTCGCAGGCAACGATCTCGCGGGCGAAATAGCCGGCGTCTGCGGCCGCCAAGGCACGACGATGGCTTTCCAGGGCAAACACTTCCATCTCTTCGCGGCTGATCTGCCAGTGATCGGCGATGCGCTGGGCGGCGTAAAACTGATTGACCGGCTGCTGCCCAAAGCGCGCCTGCCAGCCTTTGCTGCCGGAAAACGGGTCACTGAAGCCCAGCGGTTGGCCAGCGAGCATCGCCGACGAGATCGGGATCTGGGTCATGGTCTGCACACCACCGACAGCCACCACCTCCTGCATGCCACTCATCACCGCTTGCGCGGCAAAATGCAGCGCCTGTTGCGACGAACCGCACTGCCGGTCAACCGTGGTGCCCGGTACGTTCAGCGGCAAGCCGGCAGCCAGCCAGCTGGTGCGGGCGATGTCACCCGCCTGCGAGCCGATGGCGTCGACACATCCGAAAATCACGTCGTCATACGCGTGGGCAGGAATGGCATTGCGTTCGACCAGCGCTTTCAACACATGCGCGCCCAGGTCAATGGCATGCACATGGGCCAGGCTGCCTTTGCGTTTGCCCGTGGGGCTGCGCAGAGCATCGACGATATACGCTTGGGGCATGGCTCAGTCCTCGAAGGTAGCGCCCGGCCCAAGCCGGGCTTCATCGCTGAGCACATAGGCGGCGACGCGGGTTTTATGGGTGGCACGGTCGCCCCAGGACGGGTCCAGCGACCACACGCGCTTCATGAACATCTGCAGGTCGACTTCCCAGGTGTAACCCATCGCACCGTGCACCTGAATGCCATGGCGCGCCGCCAGCCAGCTGGCGTCGCAACAGGCCAGCCTGGCCTGCGATACATAGACATCGGCGCGGCGATCACCCTGCGCCAGGGCATAGGCCGCGCGATACAGCACAGGTTTGGCGAATTCGATCTTGCTGGCGATATCGGCCAGGTGATGCTTGACCGCCTGAAAGCTGCCGATAGGCTTGCCAAATTGCTTGCGCTGGGCCACGTAGTCCACCGACAGGTCGAGGATTCGCTGGGCCAGCCCCAGCAGTTGCCCAGCAACCGACAGGGCGCCGCGGTTCAAGGTATCGGACCACAAGGCCCGCCCCTGTTCGCCGCCGATCAGCAGGGTGTCGCGAGTTGGCTGCCAGCTCACCAGGCCCAGGCGCCTGGAGGCATCGATACTGGCGTTGGCCTGCACATCGACCTGCGCGCGCGGCACCGCATGCACTTCATCGCCGTGGGCAAGGATCAGCCACTCTGCCAGCGGTGCGTCAGGCACCAACGGGTTGATCGGGTGGCCGATCGCCAGGCGCACGCTGCCATCGGCGATGCGCGGCAACAGCCGGGCTTTGACCGGGTTGTCGTCTGGCAGGCCATTCAGCAGCCCAGTGACCACATAAGCCGTGTCGGCCAGCGAGTCCGGGATGGCGTAGTAGCCCAACTCCTGGGTCATCAGTGCCCAGGCCACATCGTCCATGCCCAGGCCGCCGAACTGTTCGGGCACCGACAATGCCGTCAGGCCCTGTTCGGCTATCTTGTTGCGCAAGTCAGCGGAGCGGCCTGTATCGGTTTCCCAGATCTCGCGCAGCATTTCGGGCGGCGCCTCGGTCATCAGGAAACGGCTGATGGCTTCGCGAAACGTGAGCTGATCATCGGTAAAGGTAAAGTCCATGGCCGGCTCCTATTTCGGCAGGCCGAGCATGCGCTCGGCGATGATGTTGCGCTGAATTTCGTTGGTGCCGGCGTAGATCGGCCCGGCCTGAGCGAACAGGAAGCCATCAAGCCAGCCGCCTTCGACCGCTTGCGCAGCACTGCTCAACAACTCGCCGTGCGCACCCAGGATGCGCATGGCGGTTTCGTGCATCTTCAGGTCAAGCTCCGACCAGATGATCTTGTTGATGCTCGACTCGGCGCCGATCTGCGCGCCACGGCTCAAGCGCCCGACGGTGTGATAGGACGACAGCGCATAGCCTTCAGCGCCCAGCCAGGCCTCGACAACCGCATCGCGGATGCTCGGGTCGCGGTCGGCGCTCTGGCGGTTGGCGTTGTACAGCTGTATCAACTTGCGCGCCGTGGCCTGGAAACGTGCCGGCGAACGCAGCAGCAAACCTCGCTCAAAACCCGCGGTGGCCATCGCCACATGCCAGCCCTGGCCTTCGGCACCAATGCAGTTTTCAACCGGCACGCGCACATCGTCGAAAAACACTTCGGCGAAGGTGTTCTTGCCGTTCAGCGCCTTGATCGGCCGAATGGTCACGCCTGGGGCATCGAGCGGCACCATCACGAACGACAAGCCGTTGTGCCGGGTCGAGGCCGGGTCGCTGCGGAACAGGCCAAACAGCCAGTCGGCAAACAGTGCGCGGCTGGACCAGGTTTTCTGCCCGTTGAGCACATAGTGATCGCCATCGCGAATGGCCTTGCTGGTGATCGCGGCCATGTCGGAGCCGGCATTGGGCTCGGACCAGCCCTGGGCCCACATGTCGACACTGGACGCCATGCGCGGCAGGAAGCGCTGCTTCTGCGCCTCGGTACCGAACTCCATCAACGTTGGGCCGAGCAGCAGCTGACCGTTCTGGTTGATACGCATCGGTGCGTCGGCGCCGTAGTACTCTTCCTCGAAAATCAGCCACTCGATCAGGTCGCAACCGCGCCCGCCGTAAGCCTTGGGCCACATGACCATCGACAGGCGTTGCTCGAACAGCTTCGCCTCCCAGGCCCGGTGCTGCTCGAACCCTTCCCGGGTGTCATAGTTGGCCAGGGGCGTAGTCGGCTGATTGGCCGCCAGCCATTCACGCACTTCCTCACGGAAGGCCTTCTGCTTGGGGGTATAAGCTAGTTCCATGGCACTCTCTCAGAACTTGGCGTCGCGTTTTTCGACGAAGGCGCGGCGGGTTTGCGCAGAATCCGGACTGGTGTAGGCCTGCAGGGTCAGCCCCTGCTCCCAGCGGTACTTGTCTTCCAGGTTGCCGTCCTCGATACCGTTGAGGGCTTCCTTGGCGATACGGATCATCACCGGGCTCTTGGCGGCGATTTTGCCGGCAATTTCCAGCGCGGTTTCGCGCAGCTGCTCTTTGGGCACCACGCGCTCGATGAAGCCATACTGCGCTGCCTCTGCGGCGCCGATCTTGTCGCCGGTGAAGAACAGATAACGAACCTTCTGCACCGGGAACAAACGCTGCAGGTGCGCGCCGCCGCCCATGGCCCCACGGTCTACTTCAGGCAAGGCAAAGGTGGCGCACTCGGAGGCCACAACAATGTCGGCTGCACCGGTAATGCCGACGCCGCCACCGAGGACGAAACCGTGCACGGCGACGATGACCGGCACAGGGTTGCGATGTACCGCCTTGAACGCCGCATAATTACCGGCGTTGACCGCTACGATGCGTTCGGGGTGGGCGTCCAGTTCCTTGATGTCGACACCGGCGCAGAAACCGCGGCCTTCGGCACGGATGACGATCACCCGGACGTCGGGGTTGGCGCCCAGGGCTTCGACCTGATGGGCCAGGTCCATCCACTCCTGGCTGCCCAGGGCATTGACCGGCGGTTTGGCCAGCACCAGCTCAGCAATGCCCGCCTCGATCTGTGTGGTAAATGCTTGACTCATGAGGGTGTTCTCCAAAGTTCGGCAGGCTGATGCTCGCTACGGCAAGCCAACAGGGCTTCCAGGCAGCATTCGGCTTCCTGGGCAATTTCTTCGATCACTTGCTGGCAACTCTTGAGTTCGCCAATGGCGGCGGCTACCTGGCCGCTGGGCAGAATGCCTTCGTCCGGAACACCGTCGATCATCGAACGCTGCAGCAGCACCGGCTGGTTGGCGGCCATCACCGTTTGCGACAGCGCGCCGGGGTCTTCCTTGAGTGCCTGGCGCAGCACACCGAACAGATGGCTCAGGCTCATTCCGGTTTGCTGCTTCCATTTCCAGGCGCTGCGCAACGCGATGCGCAGGCGCCCAAAAGACCCGGCCTGCTCCAGGCGGTTGATAAACGGGTTCTCGATCATGCGGTGGCGCATGCCATCTACCGCCGTGGTCACCCGCACCCGTTGCGGGTCGTTGACCTCGAGGTAATGCACCAAGGTGCTCGACGGCGTAGGCGAGTCCCGGGTCATCAAAAAGCGCGTGCCCATGGCAATACCCACGGCGCCGGCCGCCAGCGCGCCGGCAAGGCCTCTGCCGGTGGAGTAACCACCTGCGGCGATCACCGGCACCGACACCGCGGCGAGCACCTGGGGCAAGAGGATCGAACTGGGCACACCACCGGTATGCCCGCCGCCCTCGCCGCCCTGGATGGTGATCATGTCCGCGCCCAGCTCCACCGCCTTCAGCGCGTGTTTGAGTGCGCCCACCGTCGGGATACACAACACCCCGGCAGCCTTGAAACGGGCGATGGTCTGTTTGTCCGGGCCACGTCCGTAACTGACCGCCCGCAAGCGGTAGCGAATCGCCAGGTCAACGCATTGGGCCGCGTTTTCCTGGAACATATGAAAGTTCAGGCCGAAATTGCTGCCACCGGTGGCGGCAATTACCTTGTTGATCTCGCCTTCCAGGGCATCGGCCGCAATCGTGGCCCCGGCCAGAAAACCGAAACCACCGGCGCGGGTTGTGGCAATCACCAGGTTGGCGTCTGCAACCCAACCCATGGCGGTCTGCACGATCGGGTAGCGGCAGCCCAAGGCTTGGGTCAGTGGCGTACACAACCAGCGGCTCATGCCTGCTCTCCACTGGCGGCAGCCTTGTTGGCCTGGGCCATGGCCTTGGCATCGAAGCCGCCCAGCTTGTCACCCGACAGCAGTTCGTTGTGGGCATGGGCGAAGTGGTGCCAGGCAAAAGCGGCGTCCATCGCCGTGCGTTTACCCTGCAGATCCTCGACGTGGTTAATGGCCTGCTTGGTCAGCGCAAGGCCCATTCGCGGCTGCCGGGCAATACCGGCCGCCAGCGCATAGGTGCCCTGCTCCAGTTCCTCACGGGGCACTACCCTGTTGACCATGCCCATCTGGTAGGCACGCTCGGCACTCATGCGATCGCCGGTGAACAGAAACTCCTTGGCGATGCGCGGGTTCAGCTCATACGGGTGGGCAAAATACTCCACCCCGGGAATGCCCATACGTACCACGGGGTCCTGGAAAAACGCATCATCGCTGGCCACGATCAGGTCGCACACCCAGGCCAGCATCAGCCCACCGGCCACACACGCACCCTGGACCATGGCAATGGTCGGCTTGGGCAGCTCACGCCAGCGCCGGCACATGCCCAGGTACACCTCTTGCTCACGGGCATACAGCTGCTCGGCGCCGGGCTTGTTGGTGTGATCCCACCAGAGGTGTGCACGCTCGAACGGTTTGTTGATATCGCGCCCGGGCGTGCCAATGTCATGGCCGGCCGAAAAATGCTTGCCGGCACCGCGCAGCACAATGACCTTGACCGCGTCATCGTTGACAGCCTGGCGCAGCGCCGCATCCAGCGCATACGTCATCTGCGAGTTCTGCGCATTGTTGAAGCCTGGCCGGTTCATGGTCAGCGTGGCGATACCCTCTGCCACGCTGTACAACACCGGTTCCTGCGTTTCGTAGACCGAGTGGTCTGCACGCTCGACGAATTCACTGTCAGGGCTGTTCATGCTCATGTCCCTCGCCTTACGCCACGCGAATGCCAGCCGGGTTGCCCTTGATCGCCGAACTGCGCAGATCATGGGGGTCGAGCCGACGGATCAGCGCCAGTTGCTCAGGCGTCGGGTGTACGGTTTCTTTCAGCGACGCTGACTTGAGCAACGGGAAACCGGTGTTTTCCTGCACCTGCTCAAAGCTCACCCCCGGGTGCAAGCTGCGCACCTGGACCGCGCGGTCCGGGCCGTCGAAATCCATCACACACAAGTCGGTAACGATCAGGCGGATGTCCATCAGGTCGCGGCGTACCCCTTTTGGCCACCGGTCGGCCTTGAAACCGACACCGGAGACCATGTCCACTTCGCCGCTGACGAACACGCGGGTGTTATGGCTGGGTACAAAGAACGAGTTGATGTGATTGATGCTGTTGCCGGGCAAGCCGCGTACACCGAGCATTGCGGCCTTGGGCTTGTGGTAATCGCCCACGCAAGAGAGGTTGCTCTGGCCCCAGCGGTCGATCTGGGTCGGGCCGATCATGGCGTGACGGCGGCCACCCCAGACGCACTCGAACACCCGCTCGAAGTTGAGCGAACCCGAATATTTCGGCACATGATCGCCACGCGGCCCTAGCGGGATCGGCTCTTCGACCAGGTACGCCTCGCTGTCGGTCATCAGCAGTTGCGGACTGTGGCTGAGTTTGGCCAGGCTGGCACCCAGGCGCGGGATCACGCCCAGGCCCGAGGCGATCAGCTCGCCGTTGTCACGCCAGGCTTCGCTGGCCGCGACAATCATCAGTTCCGCGAGGGTAAATTCACAGGTAGTCGACATTTTCATCCTCCTCAGAACACTGGCAGGGCCAGGGAGCCCATGCGTTCGGCACCGCCGTTCTGCTCTTGATAAGCCCGCTCGCCGGCCGCCACGTACTGCGCCACATAGGCTTGCCAGCCGCCCTCTTCACCGGCACTGGCGGCATAGCGTTTGAGGTGGCTCAGGTCCCAGCCATACTCGGGCTGGCAGGCGGTCGGGTGGGCGCCGAGCGGTGCATGGATCACGCCACTGACCAGGTACCGCTCAAAGGTGTTGCAGCGTGCCTGTTCGGTCGTCAGTTCCAGTCGTTCGTGCAATTGCTCGCAAGACACGAAGCACTGCTGAGCCGCGCGAGCGAACAGGTGGTCGAAATACGGGTCTGGGCCGGTCACCAGGGTGTTGCCCAGGCGGTCGGCGACGTTGACGTGGACAAACGCCACGTCCAGGTTCAGGGCGGGCATGGCCAGCAGCACTTCGCCGTCGTTATACGGCGACTGGATGGTCTTAAGTTCAGGGTTCAACCGTGTGACATCGGTGGCCAGGCCGCAGCGGGTCGGTAGAAACGGCAAACGCATGGCCGCTGCACGCAGGCCCCACTGGAACATGCCTTCATCCACCTCTAGCAACTCCAGCCCACCGGCCTCGCGGGCTTTGCGGTAATAGGGTTCCAGCGGAATGGCGTCGAGGGTGGCAAAGCCGAACACCAGCTTCTTGACCTTGCCCGCCGCACACAGCATGCCCACTTCCGGGCCACCGTAGGCGACCACAGTCAGGTCCTTGACGGGGGAACGCAGAATCTCGCGCACAACCGCCATCGGCTTGCGCCGTGGCCCCCAGCCGCCGAAGCCGATGGTCATGCCATCGCGCAGGTGCGCAACGGCATCGGCCGCCGTCATTTGCTTGTTCATTGCACATCTCCTTGCTGTTGGCCGACGGAAAAGTCATGCCCCCACAGGCTTACGCGGGTAAATTCGAAGGCCGAGTGCTCAGCCCAGTCCACTTGCAGGCCGCCGTAGCCGTACTCCAGGTCGAAGCCGGACGGGGTCTTCATGTAAAACGAGGTCATCCGGTCATTGAGGTGCTGGCCGAGGGTGGCCGACAGCGGCACCTGATGGGCCAGGCGCCGGTCATGGGCGCGGCCCACTTCAGTCATCGAACCCACTTCAACCATCACGTGCACGCAGCCTGAAGGCACCGCGTACTCCGCCAGCGCCAGCGAGTGATGGCGGCTGTTGCGGCAATGCAGGAAGTGAATGCGGATTGGCGGTGCTGCCGGGTCGGGGCGAAAGTTGAAGATGTCCGACAGCTCGAAGCCCAGCACGTCCTTGACGAAGGCCAGGGTCGCGTCAAAGTCCGGGGCCGGCAGCACGGTGTGGCCCAGGCCCATGTCGCCGGTGACAAACCCCGGCACGCCTTGCGGCGAAACGAATGGCAGGCAGTCGGAACGGTGCCCCCAGCTCAACTCGTGGCGGTTGCCGGAGGGGTCCAGGACACTGACCAGTGCCTGTACGCCACGCTGCTCGATCTCGGCGGCAGTGCCTGCTTGCCAGCGCACACCGTTCTGCTCCAGTGCCTGCAATGCGGCGTTGAATGCCGGCTCGCTGGCCAGTTCCCAGCCAGAGGCCAGGTAGCCTGCCTCGGCGCCTTCGACGATGAGCATGCGAAACGGCCGCTCGTCCATCTTCACGTACAGTCCGCCACCGGGCGCGGGTACCACCATCATGCCCAGCACGTCTTCGGCATAACGTTGCCACTGACTGAGGTTTTCGATTTGAGCGACGAAGTAGCTCAGCCCCCGGATATCCATCATGCCCTGCTCCTCAATGACCGGACCTTTGTTGGTCTTCATTGTGCTCAGGGCAGGCCTGGTGCTCATCGTCCGTTGAGACTAAGCAGTTGATCTATCGGGAATACTGAAATGCAGGCGGTGGAAACAGGCTTGCCCCGCGATAGTGATGCGCCAGGCACATCGCATCGCAGGGCAATCTCGCGCCATCGGAGGGGTTACATGTACAGGATCACCAGGTCATTGATGACCGAGGGGCGATCACTGCCGACGACGTGGGTATTCACCTCCAGGGTCAACTGGGTGCCGCGCTTGACCCGCGCCACCTGCTTGACCCTGGCCCGCGCATGAACCCGCGAGCCGGCCGGCACCGGCGCCGGGAAGCGCAGGCGGTCGGAGCCGTAGTTGACCATGGTGCTGAAACCGGTGATTTCATAACCCAGCGCCAGCTTGAGCCGCGACTGCAACACCTGTACCAGCGCGCCGTGGGCAATGGTGCCGCCAAACGGGCTGTCCTTGCGTGCACGCTGCGGATCGGTGTGAATCCAGTAGTCATCACCCGACAGCGCGGCGAAGGCATCGATCAGGGCTTGATCGATGACAATCTGGTTGCTCCAGGGGCTGAAGGTTTCACTGACCAGGCTCTGCAGCGCCACCTCATCATCCATGGCGACCAAGCGTACAGCTGCGGCTTCACTCTGCTCCGGCGCTTGCGCCTGAGGCGCGCCGTTGTAGCGCTGTAGCGCCGTGCTGTCCTGGTCCGGACCGGTAAAGCGCAGTAAACGCGTACCCTTGGCGTCGACTTCGGCAAACACCGGTTTGAGCCGCATGCCGATGCGGATCTGATCCTCTTCAAGCCCCACCAGGGTGGTGTTGATTCGCACGCCTTCGTCCAGCTCGATGACGGCCAGCTTTTGTGGCATCTCATCGGCAAAATCCGGCAATGTGGCAATGCGTGCCACGGTGAAGCTGTACAGGGTGGCGCCACCACTGACTTCGCGCCAGCTCAGGTCATGGGCCAGGCACCGCGGGCAATGCCTGCGCGGGTAGAACACCCAATGTTCACAGGCGTTGCAGTGCTGGATCAACAGGCGCTGAGCCTTCAGGCCTTCCCAGAACGGCGCGGATATTTCAGTCGGCACCGGCATTGGCTTATTGTTCGACATGCGGGTCATGCTCCCTGAAGTATCAACGCGGCCTGCTCACTCATCACGCCACCGGTGCCGGACACGTAGACAGCGTCGCAGCGTTCAAGCTGGCGCTCCCCCGCCTCACCGCTGATCTGCGTGACAGCCTCGATCACCTGTGACATGCCCCCGGCAGCGCCGGCCTGGCCGAAACTGAGCTGGCCACCGTGGGTGTTCATCGGGAAATCGCCGCGCCAGGTCAGGTCATGCTCGCGAACAAACTGCATGCCCTCACCCTTGGCACAGAACCCGGCGTCCTCCAGGGTCAGCAACGCGGTAATGGTGTAACAGTCATAGATCTGCGCCGCATCGACATCGCCCGGTTTGAGCCTGGCCATCTCGAAGGCACGGCGCGAAGCAGGCCCAATCGGCGTGTGGAGCATGTCCTGGGCATACGAAGGCGACTTGAACGCCAGGTGCTCACCGAAGCCTGTGATGAATGCCGGGCGCTTGCGTGCACGTGCGGCCACTTCTTTAGAGGCAATGATCAATGCCGCACCGCCGGCCACCGGCATGACAATCTCGAGTACGTGCAAAGGATCAGCCACGCGCTTGCTCGCCAGCACCTGCTCGATCGTCAACGGCTGGCCATGGAACATCGCCTGGGGGTTGGCCAAGGCATTGGTGCGTTGATCAACGGCAATCTTGGCCATGGCTATCGGGTCGTAACCGTACTGCGCGGCGTAGCGTTGGGCGATCATGGCGTAGCCGGTGTTCTGGCCCATGTGGCCATAAGGCAGATCGAACTCCGCCTCCGGCGCGCCAAAGGCGGTGCTGTGACCGCCGTAACGCATGGCGCGGGCCATTGCCCCGGGATCTTCGTCGGGGCCCATCGGCGCCAGGCGCGCCGGCATTACACACAGCACCGCCTGGCACAGACCCAGCTCGATCGCCGCAGCCGCGCGCCAGACCATGCCCACCGCGGTACAACCACCAAGGTCGACCACTTCGGCGAAATTAACAGACAAACCCAGGTATTCGGCAGCCATGGCCGGCACGAACACCGAAGCTTCGTGGAAGTGCGGGCCATTGATCACCAGACCGTCCAGGTCTTCGGCACGCAAGCCGGCGTCGCGCAGCGCCTGCGCTGCCAGGTCGGCCACTTGCTCAAGATGGAACATTCGCGGCGCTGTGGCGTACTTCTCGGGTTTGTATTGCGCGGCGCCCACAATCGCCGCATGACCTTTAAGACCCATGTATCCCCCACTCGAAGGCTGTGTGCTTGAGGTTTTTGTCTTGCGACCATGCCACAGGTGCCGTGGCGAGTGATCGTCCATTTTGACTAGAACACCGGCCGGCGCCAGGGTTGACTCAACCCTGACGCCGTCGCGCCAGTCAGAAGCTGTATTTGACCGAGAATGTCCCGTAGTCGCGGTCTGCCAGCAGGCGCTTGACCGGGTCAGCGTCGCCCAGGTAGCCGGTAACCCGCAGGGCGACTTCCAGGTTGCCCAGGTACTTGAAGGTCGCGCCCAGGCTCAACCGGCGATCACCCTGCAACCCGGAAATGGTCCCGGCCATCGGCGTGGCACCACTGAACACGTTGGAGAAGTTCACCGGCACTTCCAGGTCCCAGCCCTCGAACACACCCGGGTAGCTGAAGGACGCACCCAAGGTGTAGGCACTGGCGGTCTTGCTGCGCCAGCCAGTCGAGGTCTTGTAGGTGTAGTCGTCGGACGGTTGCACCAGCGGGCGCATGGACGGAATCAAGCTGTTGCCCAGGCCCAACAGGTTCGGCGCGGCCGAGGCTTCGTCAACACTGTCGACACGCACATGCACGATCTCGGCGGTGAGCGAGGTCTGGCTCGCCCAAGGCCGGTCACCCAGAATACGGATTGCCGACAACTGCATTTGCTGGCCCTTGCCACGCGCAGGCGTGGGGCCAAGGCCGGTGTTGACCATCACCGGAGCACCGTCGCGATACGACCACTCGCCACCGATCTGGGTCTCGCCGATTTTGGTCGAGGCACTGATCCCGGTCAGCTTGATGTCTTCAAAGTAGGTAATGCGGTAGCCATCCGGCGTGCCGAAGAACACGCCTGGCCCGGCCGGGACGGCCCGGTAACCCACCAGGGCAGTGGCTGGGTTCTTGTCATGATAATTGACATGAAACAGTGACAGTTCCAGGGCGGGCACGGGCCGAAAGCGTACCTGTGCCCCCCACTGACCGCTGTCACGCGGCTCATCGGTGCCCTGGTAGTTGATACGCGCCCCATTGGCGCCGATGAGAAATTCTCGCCCTGGCCCGACCACATCGCTGGTGGACAGGTAGCTGCCCACCGGCGGCAGTTCCGTGCCCATCCATTCGTATTGCACGTAAGCGCCCAAGGTCCACTGCGGGTTCAAGCGATACGACGCCGACACCTGGCCGACCGGCAACAGCACTTCCTTGACCTCGACCCCGGGCTGCGCGGCCTTGACCGCATCGGACGGGTTCTGTACACCACTGACGCCGGGGTAGAACAAGCTTTCGCCCCACGACTCGATATGCCGACCGGCCTTCACATCGAGCATCGAACCATTGTCAAAGCGCCAGCCGCTGAACACATAAGCATCGAGGAACTTGCTGCGCCCGCCGCTGTAATACTTGGTGTCGCTGGTGAACTCGTTATGGTCGCCAGCCTTGTTGACCGTGCCCGGTGAGTCGTTGTCGTTGGAACGATGGTAAACATCATCGTAGAAGGTACTGGCGCGCAGCACCCCGCCGTAGTTGTCCTTGCGCACGATCATCTCGGCCAGGGCGCCGATGCGGTTGGTCACCAGGCTGCCCTTGTCGAAGTTGCGGTCGCCATCATCGGCGTTGGGTGTCAACAGCTTGCTTGACGGGTTCGACAGGCGAACCCCCAGGCCGTAGCTGGTGGTCACCGTCCAGTCGATGGTCGTGCCGTTGTCGAACTCGATGGTTTCACCGGACCATGCGGGTGTGCAAACCAATGCGGTTGCCACCACCAGACCCGATAATTCGAAACCCGATACAGCTGGGCCAGCACCATATTTGTTGTTTTTATTAGTCACACTGCCTCTCCGATTAACGACCTGACGGTCGCGCAAAAGTGCAAGAACACCACTCGTTAGCCTCAGCCCACTCACAGCTGCCCTAGCACCGACTGAACGTTCACACCCTCTGGCGTGCGCCCGTAGCGGAACACGCCGGCTGTTTCTTCACGCACCAGTTGCCCCTGCGCAATCAGGTAATTGACATGCGCCAGGGTCTCGCCAATCGCCATCAATTCATCGAAGCGCCCCTTCACCTTCGGAAACAGCTCGGCCATCAGCTCCACGGCACTGCGCGGCGCGGTGCAGGCGGCCAACAGTTGCTGCAAGTGCCCTTGGTGGTGTGCGCGCAGTTGATCAAGGCGCAGATGCAGGTTGTAAAACGGCCGTTCATGCGCCGGCAGCACCAGCACGCTGTCGGGCACCTCCCGCAAGCGCTCCACCGAATCCAGCCAGTCGCGCAATGGGTCGGCATCGGGCTCGGTGACCTGCACGCAGACACTGGAGGTGATGCGCGGCAGCACCTGGTCACCGGAAATCAACAGGCCGTCCTCGGCGCAGTACAGGCAGGCATGTTCCGGCGAATGGCCGCGGCCGATCAGGACCTGCCAACGGCGCCCGCCAATCATCAGTCGGGTGCCTTCACGCAGGCGGCGGAAGCTGGTGGGCACCTCTGGCCGGAAGTGCGCGGAGCCCAGCAACGGGAACAATGCTGCGGTCTGCTCCTGGTTGAAGCCTGCGCGCTGGTAATGCTGGTAAAACGCCCAGCTAGCGCCGGTGTCGCCTGGCGCGCCCAACTGGTGCATCGCCTGATATTCACTGGCGCTCATGAACACCGGGCAGCGGAAGCGCTCGGTCAACCAGCCGAGCACCCCGACATGGTCCGAGTGAAAGTGCGTGCAGATCACCGCCAGCAGCGGTAAACCACCCAACACCGTGGCAAACAGCGCTTCCCAGATGTCGCGGGTCTGCGTGTTGTTGAGCCCGGTATCGACCGCCACCCAGCCCTCGCCGTGGCGCAACAGGTACAGGTTGATGTGGTCAAGCCCGAACGGCAGCGGCATGCGCAGCCACAACAGCCCTTCAGCGACCTGTTGAACCTCGCCATTGGCCGGTGGCTGCGGCCAGGGGAAGCGCAGGCCTGCGCGCCATTCGTGCCCCTGGGCATCCAGGCTACTCACTGACGTCACCCGCAAAAGCGGCCAGGCCAATGCGCTCCAGCACGTGGGTGCTGTACGGCACATAGCTGCGGCTGCTTTCGTCACGGATGAACAGCGGGTCGCTGAACGCCGTCGGCGCGTAGCCCTGGCGCTGCAGGTCGACCTTGCGCAATTTGAAGGTGCTGGTCAGGTCGGCCGCCGCCGATACCCGCACGAACACAGGCGCCGCATAGCGTGGCAAACGCGCTTCGGTCAGCGCGTAGAACGCTTCAGGGTCAAAAGGCTGCCCTGGCTGCATCAGCACCGCCGCCATGCCGGCGCGCCCCTCTTGCCCGGGCACCTGCACACCGTAGATGTTGATCAGCTCGAGCCCGGCAAAATCGCCCAGCGCAGCCGCCACCTCCAGGGTAGAGACGTTCTCGCTTTTCCAGCGGAAGGTGTCGCCGATGCGGTCGATGAAGTACAGGTAGCCGTCTTCGTCATAACGCAGCAGGTCGCCCGAACTCCAATAGGCATCCCCTTGGCGCAAGACATTGCGGCGGATCTTGCTGTCGGTTGCCTCGGCCGAGGAGTAACCCTCGAAGCGGCCGCCGCCGATCTGCGGGTGGTCGATGATCAAGCCCAGGGCTTCACCCACTTCACCCACTTCGCAAAGCTGGTAAAAGCCGTGCTCGTCGCGTGGGTGGCTGTCGGTTTCAACGTCATAGCGCACCAGGCGCAGGTTGCTCTTGTCCCAGAACGGTATGCGCCCGCAGGCGCCCACATAGTTGTCGACGTTGACCACGTTGGTATTGGACTCGGTAGAACCCCAGCCCTCGAACACCTGGATCGGCCCGAAACGCTGCACCCAGTTCTGCCAGGTTTCACGCGTCAACCCGGCGCCGAGCATGCAGCGCAGGCCATGCTCGCGTTCGCCGGCCGCCGCGGGCTGGTTGAGCAGGTAGCGGCAAATCTCGCCGATGTACTGGAACACGCTGATGCGGTGCTCGCGCACGTCCTTCCAGAATTCGCGGACGCTGAACTTGCGCCGCACCACGATCGCCGCACCGGTTTTCAGCGCGGTTGACGTCACTGAAGTGGCCGCAGCGCCGTGGTACAGCGGCAGGCAGCAATAAAACACGTCGCTGGGCGTGGTCTGCAGGGTGACTTCCATGATGTCCCCCGTCGACATCCAGCGCATGTGGCTGTAACGCGCCGCTTTTGGCAAACCCGTGGTGCCCGAGGTAAAAATCAGCAAGCTCGGCGACTCGGCGCGCAGGTCGGCACGCAGGTCACGCGGGAATGGCGTGCACGGGGCATTGGCCAATGCTTCGGCCAGGCCGGTGTCAACCTGTGCAGGCATTGCCCGGGCCCACGGTTGCTCGGCATCTTCGACCAGCCACAGCGGCAGCGGCGGCAGGCCTTCGGTGGCCAGCACGTTGCCCAGCACCTCTTCGCCGACGAGCATCGCCTTGGCCTCGATGGCCTCCAGCGCGTGCACCAGCGGCCGGCCACTGACCTGGGTATTGACGAAACCCACCACCACACCGAGCTTGACCAGGCCGAACCAGCAGCAGAAAAACGCCGGGCGGTTCTCCATGGCCAGCGCGCAGACATCGCCGGGGCGCAGGCCTCGGGCATGAAACACGTGGGCCAGTTGGTCGGCCCGGGCGTTGACCTGGGCGTAGCTCAAACGCTGATCGCCATAAATGACGAAAGGCCGCTCGCCGTGGCGTTGCGCCTGTTCTTCGAGGCGATCAGCCAGGGTATAGCGATCCGCAGGTTTGATCCGCGCGGCGGCTTCGGCCCGGCGATCAAGGATGGCCTGGGTTTGTTCGCGTGGCACAACCCCGCGATCAACACTGGACAGCAGGCTTGCGTTGTTATTGAAATTGTTCATCCCTACCTCCGATAAAACCGGCTGTTCATGCAGTCGTCTGGGCGTGGGTCGGATAGTCCGAATAGCCAGGCGAGCCTTTCGTATAAAGTGTCTTGCGGTCGAAGCCGGCCAGCGGCAGGCCGGCGCGCAGGCGTTCGACCAGGTCCGGGTTGCCGATAAAGTGGCGGGCAAACGACACTGCGGCGCCCTGCCCGGCTTCTATTGCCGCAGCGGCCGAAGGCCCGTCGAAACCGTCATTGAGGATCAACCCGCTGCTGCTATGGCTGCGGGCCAAGGCAAAGGCATCCAGTGCGGCCAGCGGCGAGCGCATGATGTGCAGGTAAGCCAGGCCAAGCGGCTCGACCTGCTCACACAAGGCTTGTGCAGTGGCGGCCGGGTCGGCATCGCTGATGTCGTTGTAAGGGTTACCCGGGCACAGGCGGAAACCCACACGCCCCGAGCCGATTGCAGCTGCCATCGCGGCCAGCACCTGGGCCGGAAACCGCACGCGGTTGGCTACCGCGCCGCCATAGCCATCGCTGCGCTGGTTGCTGCCGGACGCCATGAACTGCATTGGCAGGTAACCACTGGTGCAATGCAGCTCGACCCCTTCGAAGCCGGCTTCGCGGGCGTTCAGGGCCGCGCGCCGGTATTGCGCGATCACGCGGTCAATGTCCTCCAGGCTCAACGCCTGAGGCTCATCGGTATCGACCAGGCCAGCTCCGTCGCAGAACACCTGGGTGCGGGCACGTATCGCCGAGGGGGCGACGGTCCGTGCCCCGACCGGTTTGTTTTGCCAACTGGCGGCGCGGCCCACGTGCATCAACTGCAACACCATGCGCCCGCCCGCATTACTCACCGCCCGGGTGATCTGGCGCCAACCCTCGATCTGCGCGCTGTCGTAGATGGCCGGCGTGCGGCAATAGCCCAGTCCGTCGGCGGACGGTGCAGTGCCTTCGGCAATGATCAGCCCGGCACTGGCGCGCTGGCGGTAGTAGTCGACCATTTCAGCCGTCGGCACCGCCTGTGCGGTGGCGCGGCTGCGGGTCATCGGCGCCATGACAATGCGGTTACTCAGCTCCAGCTCGCCCAGGCGCAGGGGCTCAAACAAAATGCTCATCGCGATTCCTCAGCGCACACGAATCTTCGGTGCCGCAGCACCACGTCGCAGGGTGGCTAGAAAGTGTTCCAGGGGCGCGGCCGGGGCGACATCGGGCAGTTGGTCCTTGTCCGGGCGCTGCGCCCAGAACTCGGCCCACGACGGGAACAGGTCGTGGAAGCTGCCGGCATAGGGTTCACGCCCTGGCCAGCGCATCTTTCGCTCGCCGATCGGCGGCTTGTTGAGGTCGCTGGCGTACCAGTAGCACGGCAGGCGGCGACGGAAGTACCAACGGCCATCGATGCGCTGGTAGTCATCCCAATAAAGCATTTGCATGGTCACCCACTCGGGGCCGGTCTCATGCTCGTTCTTGGAATACACCACGCCAACGGCATTGTCGGCGTCAAGCAGTTCGATGATGTGCTGGCCCAGGTGATGCGAGGTGCCGCTGAACTGATCGCGCAAGGTGGCATCGACCCATGCTTTCAGGTGCGCGCGGCCGGTCTTGTCGCGGCCAACGCGGATGTCTTCGGCAAACAGATTGACGTGGGCATCGAGGTCGCGCATGTCCAGCGACAGCGAGTACTTGGCCGCCAATTGACGAATTTCCTCAATGGACTCAAGCCGGTCGATGCGTGCCAACAACATGTTCGGTTCCATGCTCATCACTCCAGCACCGTGTAGAGTTCCGAGCTGCGCCCGCCATCCACCGGCACACACGCGCCGGTGATATAGGACGCTTCGTCGCTGGCCAGGAACAGAATCGCGTTGGCTACCTCCTGCGCCTGGCCGATACGGCGCAGCGGGATCAGTTTCTCGGTGTTGCCACGGGCCTTGGCGTCGGCCAGCATGCCCGCGGTTGCCGGGGTTTCAATGACGCCCGGGACCACCACGTTGCAGCGGATCCTGTTGGCCGCCCCTTCGCTGGCTGCAGCGCGGCTGAAGTTGATCACCGCGGCCTTGGCTGCCGAGTAGCCGGCCATCCAGGGCGTACCGAACAACCCGCAGATCGAGGCGATGTTGACGATGGCCCCGCCGCCTTGGGCTTTCATCAGCGCCATGGCCGTGCGCGTGCCCCAGAACGTGCCGTCCACGGTGGTGCGGAAGTTGGCGTGCCAGTCGCCCGTGCTGGTGCTGTCGATGGCACCCCAGGTGTAGGCCATGGCGTTGTTGACCAGGATGTCCAGGCGGCCATGCTGCTGCGCCGCGGCCTCGATTGCGCCGACAAAGGCTTGCTCGTCGCTGACATCGGCGATCTGCCAATGGGCCTTGCCACCGGCTTCGCGAATGGCGCTGGCCACAGTTTCCAATGGCGCCTGATTACGCCCGCAGAGCACCACCGTGGCGCCCTCCTGGGCAAAGCGTCGGGCGGTGGCGGCACCAATCCCGGAGCTGGCACCGGTAATGAATGCGATCTTGCCTTGAAGTCGTCTGCTCATTGCCTGCTCCCGGTTCAAATGAAGGCCATGCCGCCGTTTACGGCGAGGTTCTGACCGGTGATGAAGCTGGCGTCGGAACTGGCCAGAAACACGGCGGCGCGGGCGATCTCATCGACCTCGCCCATACGGCCCAGGGGGATTGCCTTGAGCATGCCCTGCAGCCACTCATCGGGGATGTCGGCCATCATCGGGGTGTTGGTCGGGCCGGGCACCAAGGTGTTGACGCGGATGCCGCTGGCGGCCAGCTCCCGCGCCATGCTGCGGGTCAGCCCCATGACGCCGGCTTTGGCTGCGCAGTAATGGCTCGGGCCTTCGCCAGTCATCGCGGCGGTGCTGGAAATATTGATCACCACGCCCTGAATGGCGTGCTTTTGCATCAGCCGCACCGCTTCACGGCTGCACAGGAAGGTGCCCGTGAGGTTGACCTCAATGACCCGCTGCCAATGCGCGTCCGGGGTGTCGACAAAGCTGTCGACTGAACCGACACCGGCGTTATTCACCAGGATGTCGAGGGCGCCGAAACGGGCTTCCAGCCTGTGCATCGCCGCCGCCACCGAGTCGCTGTCGGCGACGTTGCACGCCAGCGCCAGGGCGTGGTCACCGAGCCCTTCGATCGTCTGCTCGGCAGCCTGCAGGTTGATGTCGGCCGCCACCACCCGTGCGCCGGCCTCGGCAAAGCGCTGGGCAATCGCCCGCCCCATGCCTTGCCCGGCGCCCGTGATCAGGGCCACTTTGTTCGCTAACCTCATCGTTGATCTCCCGCAAGCCTTGGCTTCCCCGATCACCGGCACAACGCGCTGGATGATCGAGCACGGGACAAATCATTAACCCTGTACAAAACCGCAACATCGTCCGATAAGACTACGCAGCCCCGCTTGCCCGCTGTGCCGCAAGCAAGTGGTCTGAATGGACGATGTGCCCGAGCGTGATCGGCGCCACGCTCCTGCTCACTAGAACAAAACCGGGAGCACCCGTCGTGAACTCTTCCAACCGCGTCACCTGGCGTAGCCACTACGCACTGTTCGTGCTGGCCGTGATTTACATCTTCAACTACATCGACCGGCAGTTGATGGCGATCCTGATCGAGCCGGTCAAGGCGGAGTTCGGCATTTCCGACACGGGCATCGGCCTGCTCTCGGGGGTGACATTTGCGGTGTTCTATACCCTGTTCGGCTTCCCGTTGGGCCGGCTTTCCGACCGTATCGGGCCGAAACCGGTGATTGCCGCCTGCTGCATTGCCTGGAGTGTGATGACTATGGCCTGTGGCCTGGCCACCAGCTTCTGGCTGCTGGTGTTGGCGCGGATCGGCGTAGCCGTTGGTGAAGCGGGCGGCACGGCGCCTTCGGTGGCGATGATTTCGCAGCTTTACCCAGCAAAAAATCGCTCCACTGCGCTGTCCATCCTGATGCTTGGCTCAAGCTTCGGCGCCATATTCGGCCTCGGTTTTGGTGGCTGGATCGCCCAGCATTACGGCTGGCGCTCGGCGTTCCTGATCATTGGCGTACCGGGCATCCTGCTGGGGCTGCTGCTGTGGCTTACGGTCCGTGCGCCGAAAATTGCCAGCGAAGTGCAGACCAAGGTCCAGGTCGTTCAGGAAGGCTGGGCAAAGACAGTGGCCAAGCTTATGGAGACCCCATCGTTCCTTTGGCTGGTGCTGACCGGCGCGTCCAGCGCCATCGCCGGCTATGCGATTGGCACCTGGAGCCCGAGTTTCCTGATCCGCTCCCACGGTTTGAACCTGCAGGATGCAGGCTTTCTGGTCGGCGTGGTGGGCGGCAGCGGTGCCACCTTCGGCACCTTGGCCTGCGGCATCATTTCCGACCGCATGGCCCGCCGTGATGCCGGCTGGCAGATCGGCGTACCGCTGCTTGCCACCCTGGTCAGTATCCCGTTCGCGTTGGCGTACTTCCTCTGGCCAACCGGCATTCTGTTCCACCTGGGTAGCACCCCGGTACCGACCGCGTTTCTCTTCTATGCAGGTTTTGCCTTCTTTGGTACCTGGTGGGCGACCCCGTGCCTGGGCGCCGTCACGCATTTGTTCCCGGCAGCGCGCCTGGCCCAGGCAACTTCAATCTTCGTCATGGCCATGACCCTGCTGGGTGTCGGCGTTGGCCCGCTGCTGATCGGGGTACTCAGCGATCTGTTCGCCCCGGCCCTCGGCACCGAAGCGCTGCGCTACGCGCTGGCCAGCTCCATTTCGATGCTGATGCTCTCGACCCTATTCCTGGGCATGGCCCTGCCCCGCTACCGCGCCCAACTGCAGCGATCGGCTGCACCGACTGCCACCCCTGAAAATGCCGTAACTGCCTGATCAATGGAGATTCGAAGATGTCAGAACAAGACCTACCGTTGCCTATCGGCCACTTCGTCACCCTCGACAACGGCCTGCGCCTGCATTACCTCGACGAAGGCAGTGGCCCCGTCGTGGTGTGGTTGCATGGCAGTGGCCCGGGCGCCAGTGGCTACAGCAACTTCAAGGGCAACTACCCCGACTTCGTTGCGGCCGGCTTTCGTAACCTGGTGATCGACCTGCCCGGCTTCGGCCGTTCGGACAAGCCCGACAACGTCCAGTACAACCTGGATTTCTTCGTCAACGCCGTGTCCGGCTTGCTCAAGGCCCTTGAAGTGCAACGTTGCACGCTACTCGGCAACTCCCTGGGTGGCGCCATCGCCATTGGCCTGGGGCTGGCCGAGCCGCAATTGCTCGACAAGCTGATCCTCATGGCCCCGGGCGGTGTCGAAGAGCGCGAAACCTACTTCAAGAAAATCGGCATTCAGCGCATGGTCGAGCTGTTCAATGCCGGCCCGCTCGACATCGACAAAATGCGCCAGATCATGAGCCTGCAGCTGTTCGATGCCTCGCAACTGCCCGACAGCCTGCTGGCCGAACGCGTCGCCGTAGCCCAATATCAGCCGCACTGCCTGTTCTCGACCATGATGGTGCCGAACATGACCGAGCGCCTGGAGGAGCTGCGCGTACCGATTCTGGGGTTCTGGGGCACCAACGACAACTTCAACCCGGTCGGTGGCGCGATGAAAGTGCTCGACAACGCCCCTGACGCCCGCTTTATTCTGCTCAATCGCTGTGGACATTGGGTTCAGGTGGAGCACCGCGAGTTGTTCAACCGTTCCTGCCTCGAGTTCCTGCGCCAAGCCTAGTCGTCGTACGCAACGTACCTTGCGACAGCAGCAACCTGGCCGCTGTCGTATCGACTGGCTTCTACCAAGGGCTGACATAACAATGACAAAACTCTCCCACTTGCTTGCGCCTGGCCGCATCGGCCCCCTTCAACTGCGTAATCGCATCATCATGGCGCCCATGGGCTCCAACTTCGCCGAAGCCGACGGGCACTGCGGCGAACGTATCCAGGCCTACTACGAAGCACGTGCCGAAGGCGGTGCCGGGCTGTTGATCATGGGCGTGTGCGCCGTCGCCTTCCCCGCCGGTACCGCCGAGCCTTACCAGGTCGGTGTCTCTTCTGATGAATTTATCCCGGGCCTTGCCCAACTGGCTGAACGCGTGCACAGGCACGGCGCAAAGATCGCCATGCAGCTGCAGCACGCCGGCAAGAACGCCATACGGGACATGGCTGCGGGCCGGCCGCTGTGGGTGCCGTCGTTGCCCCCGGCCAGTACCTCCGACATGATGCAGGCCTTGACCCCGGAAGAACTCGCCTCCTTTGTCAGCGCCGTACGCGGTCGCAAAGGCGGGATCGAGATGCGGGTGATGGACCAGGACGACATCGCACAGATGGTCGAGTGGTTCGCAGCCGCTGCCGAGCGTGCACAGCGCGCCGGGTTCGACGGTGTGGAAATCCATGCCGCGCACAACTACATCATCGCCGGCTTTTTATCGCCGTATTACAACCGCCGTGAAGACGCATACGGTGGCACAGTGGAAAACCGTGCACGCTTGCTGCTTGAGGTCCTGGCCGCCATACGCGCGCGGGTTGGCACCGGCTTTGGCGTCTGGCTGCGGCTGGATGCCGAAGAACTGCTCACCCCCGGTGGCATCACCCTCGACGATGCCAAGGCGGTTGCCCGCCTGGCTGAGGGCGCCGGCGCCGATGCAGTCAGTGTCTCGGCCTACGCCATGACCAGTAGCGGCGTGGCCTTTACCGAAGCGCCGCTGGTGCAAAAGCCCGGGGCTTTTCTCGAATGGACAGCGGCCATCAAGCAATGCGTGAGCATTCCGGTTATTGCCGTCGGGCGTATCGAACCAGAAACCGGCGACGCCGCGATTGCCGCCGGCCAGTGTGATTTCATCGCCATGGGCCGCAAGTTGCTGGCCGACCCACAATTGCCCAACAAACTGCAGGCCGGTGAGCTGCAGGCCATTCGACCGTGCATTTACTGCTACGTGTGTGTCAGCCAGATCTTTATCAACGAGCGGGTCAAATGCGCGGTCAACCCGCAAACCGGCCATGAAAGCGAGCGCATCATCGCGCCGGTTGCAGCCCCGCAACATGTTGCGGTGATCGGCGGTGGCCCGGCGGGCCTGGAAGCCGCGCGCGTGGCGGCCTTGCGCGGCCATCGCGTGACGCTGCTCGAGCGCAGTGACCGCCTGGGCGGCACCCTGTTCTTTGCTGCCCTCGCCTACCCCGAAAACGGACGCCTGCTCGACAACCTGCTGTACCAGGTGCGGCAACTGCCCATCGATGTACGCATGGGCAGTACGGTGGATGCAGCCTTGCTGCGCGACCTGGGCGTCGATCAAGTGATTGTTGCCACCGGCGCACAGCGCGCCGCACCGGGCATCCCAGGTGCCGAGCAGGATCATGTCTGGAGTGGTGATGAACTGCGCCGGCTGATGACCGGCGACCGTGCCGAAGAGATCGCCCGGCGCAAGCTGTCGCTGACGCAACGCACCCTGATGAAGGCCGGCAACCTGATCGGCGTCACCGACAGCACCGAAGCCATGCAAAAGCTGTCACGCGTGTGGATGCCCCTGGGCAAACGCGTGATCATTGTCGGCGGTGGGCTGGTGGGGCTGGAGCTGGCAGAGTTCCTGATTGCACGTGGGCGTCAGGTGTGTGTGCTGGAAAGCAGCGGCCATCTGGGCCGGGAATTGGCGATTGTGCGGCGTTGGCGGGTGCTGCATGGTATCCGGGTGCACGGTGGCCAGCTGCTGACCGGGGTGAGCGTTACCGCCATCGACGGTAACCGCGTGCGCTATCAGACAGCCGAAGGTGAAGCTGCCGAGGTGCGCGGTGATTCGGTGGTGCTGGCCAGTGGTGCGACGCCTGATACCCGCCTGAGCGATGCACTGAGCAGTGCCGGGTTGAAGGTCGTCAGCATTGGTGACTGTCAGAGCCTGGGTTACATCGAAGGCGCCATCGCCGCCGGCAATCGCGCTGGGCGAGAAGCCTGAAGCCAAAAAAAACCCCAGGTTCTACCTGGGGTTTTTTTGGCTTTGTCGTTACCGCCCCATCGCCCTCGCCGCATCGGCAGTGTACATGTCCGGGGTGAATTTGGCTTCGTTGAGAATCGGTCCTTTCTTCGATTCGTTGGTCATGGCGTAGCCAGTGTACTGGCCCGAGTTCAGGTCCATGAAGAACTGCGAACCGGCCTGCCAGGCGCTCATGTCCGGGTGGTAGTAGTAGTTGATCATCGCGTGCTTCCACAACGCTCCACGGCTGTCATAGTTGTCCGCAACCACTGCGTTCCAGGTATCTTCGTCAATAAACAGCACACGCTTGCCGTATACATGGCGGTAGCCTTCTTTCAACTTGGCCTCAAGCACCCACACACGGCGCAGCTCGTAGCGCATGTAGTCGGGGTTGGGGTGGTTGGGGGTAAGCATGTCGGCGTACTTGATGTCACCGGTATTGGGTTTGAAGGCGTTGGCCGGCACGTAGACTTCGCGCTTGCCGATCAGCGTCCAGTTGAAGCGCTCGGGCGAACCGTTGTAAAGGCGGTCTTCGTCAACCGTCATGGTGCCGTTGGTGCCGATCATCGGCTGATCGTACCCGTAGCCAGGCAGTTGCCGCACACGCCGGGTGGACGGGCTGTAGCTCCAGGCCTGGCGAGGGTTGGCGAGGAAGTTATAGGGCTCTTGCGAAATACTCACCACACCGTTGTCGCGCACTGGCTTCAAGGTGGTGTTCCAGCTCATGGCCTGTATCTGGCCTTCAGTTTTTGGCTCGACGGTCGGTGAGTTGGCTTGAGAGAGGTTGCGTGCATAGGCGCGGCCCCAGCCGATGCTGCCGTTTGGCAACACCGAAGCCAGGTCGCTGACCTTTTCTTCGGTGTAGGCCCGTGCCGGCAACTGGTGGTTCCACAGCAGCTCCATGCCGTTTTTCGGAATCGGGAACGGGACTTGGCCAATCCCCTCGATGCCCATGCCGTCGTCGACCAGCTTGGCGCTCAAGGCGTTCTTCATCGCCCGCTCGCAGACGTAGTCCGGGTAACGGAAGTCCCGGTGGCCCGGGTAGATGTTCATTTTGTAGGTGGTGGGGTAGCGCTTGAGCAGGGCCTTCTGGCCTTCGGTCAAATGGCTCTCGTACTGGCCCATGTTCTGCGCGGTGATCACCAGGATGGGCTTCTCGTTGGCGTAGGGATCGACCGGTTGACCGCCGGAAAACTTCACATGGTTCCAGCCCGGCACTTCGCCAAGGTACTTGCCGGTGTAGGGCGGAATGGTGCCCTCCGCATTACCGGCTTTCTCGGCACCGACACAGGTCAGTTCCTTGCCGAGTTTGGCAGCCTCTTCAGGCGACACTTGCGCAAGTGCGTTGCCTTGCAGGCCGACATTGGCGGCCACTGCAGCTACGAACATCACGCCTTTTGTTGTTATTTTCATCGGTTGACTCCTTCGCAGACCAGGACTACTGGGGTACCTCCATTGTTCCTGATCTGCGGGGGAGTACATCGTCCGGAAAGACTAATCAGTCAGGCGCCGACCAATGATTCCTTCAGTTGCGCCTTGATCACCTTGCCCGACGCATTACGCGGCAGCGGATCGCGGCGCAGGTGTACCTCGGCTGGCACCTTGTAGGCCGCCAGGCGCTGGCCGATAAAGGCGCACACCTGCTCGTGGGTCGGCGCTGGCTGCAGGTCTATGCGCAACACCAGGGCCAGGCGCTCGCCCAGTTCCTCATCGTCCAGGGCAAAGGCGGCCGCCTCGGTCACTCCAGGCATTTCGCAGATACACGACTCCACTTCACTGGCGGATATCTTCTCGCCCGCCCGGTTGATCAGGTCCTTGGCACGGTCGGTGATGTACAGGAAACCCTCGTCGTCCAGATGGCCAATATCACCGGTGTCGAGCCAACCGTCGCGCAAGGTCTCGGCACTGGCTTCAGGCAGCCGCCAGTAAGCGTTCATCAGGGTCGGCGAACGTAGCCAGATCAAACCGCTGCGCCCCGCCGGTAGCGGTGAAGACGGGTCCGGCCCAATGCATACATCCACGATCGGCAGCGGCCAGCCCACCGAGTCGGGTTTGTAGACGAACTGATCGCCGCCCACTGCGGCACCGATGCCGTTGCTTTCGGTCAAGCCATAGCCACTGCCACCAATTGCATGGGGCTTGCGCTTGCTGATATGCGCCAGCAGCCGACTGGAGGCCACCGCCCCGCCCAGGCCGAGGCCGTACAGGCTGTCGCTGTCGGTGCTGGCAAACCGCGGCGAGCCAAGCAATTGCTGCATCATTACCGGTGCGCCATTGAACTGGGTGCAGCGCTCGTCGCGAATCAGGTCGAACGCTTTGTCCACGTCCCATTTGTACATCAGCAACAAGCGCCTGCCGCTGCGCAGCCCCAGCAAAAACTGCGCGTGCAGGCCACTGACATGGAACAGCGGCACCGCCATCAGGTTGGTCGGTGCCAAGCCACTGGCGATCACCGCCTGGATCCGCTCGGGCGAACTCACGGCGCAGAACGCCGACTGGAACTCCAGTGCTGCCAGCGCCTGGCAAATGGCCCGATGGCTGGACAGCACGCCCTTGGCCCGGCTGGTGGTGCCAGAGGTATAAAGGATAAGCGCCGGGTCAGCCGGATTGATCTCGATGGCCGGCAGCGCCAGCAGCGGCCCCTGGATCAGCTCTTCGAAACGCTGGCAGTTGGCCGCTAATGCTTGCCCCGCCGGCATGCCAACCACAATGCTGACCAGTCGCTGTGCAAGCAGGTCGCTGGTCAGCAATTGCAGGCGCTGTTCATCACAGACCAGCACCTGTGCACCGCTGTCTTGCAGGCCATGGAACAATTCGTCACGCAGGCCCCAGCTGTTCAACGGCACGCACACCGCGCCACAACGCTGCACCGCGACAAAGGCCACCAGCCAGGCAGGCTGATTGCGCATGGCAATGGCCACTCGATCACCCTGCTTTACCCCGAAGCGCTGCGCCAGTTGCGCAGCCAGGCGGTCGACCTGATCGAAAAACCCGGCGAACGTCAGCCGTTGCTGCTCCCACACCAGAAACTCACGCTCACCGTGCGCACGGCCTGCATCGATGGCTTCGAGCAAGTTCGCAGGTGCATGGCGAAAATACCGCAGGCCGTCGTTGGGCGAAGACACCACCTCGAACGGCGAACCAGGGCCAATCAATTGCTGCCAGGCGTTGCGCCACTGTTCCAGCTTCATGTTCTTAGCTCTCCAAAGACGCAAAAGCGGCGTAGCGCGCGCACTGGAAGTCACTGTCACCCAGGCACGCCTGGGCTACGCGAATCCGCTTGAGGTAAAGGCCGACGTCCAGCTCATCGGTGACACCGATGCCACCGTGCATCTGTACCGCCTCATTGCTGACCTGGGCGGCCACCTCGCCGGCCTTCCATTTGCCCAGGCTCACCAGCCGCCCGCGCTCGGCCGCGCTCAACGCGTTGTCATCGAGTGCGGCCAACGCCGCCATCACCGCGCTGCGGGCCAGCTGCAACTCCACATGCAAGCGCGCGGCCCGATGTTGCAGTGCCTGAAACGAACCGATGGGCACATCGAACTGCACGCGGGTCTTGAGGTATTCCAGGGTCATGGCAAACAGTTGCTCGGCAGCGCCGAGCAACTCGGCGGCCAGGCAAGCACGTCCCCGGTCCAGCGCCTCGTCCAGCACCGACCAAGCCCCACCGAGCGTACCGAGCAAAGCTTCGCTGCCCACTTGCACGGCACTCAGACGCAGCCGCGCGCAATTGCGCGAGTCGATCAGCGTCAATGCGCTGACCTGCAAGCCCGGGGTGTTCGCCGGGATCAGGAATGCACTGATGCCCTGCTTCTCACCCGCGCGGCCACTGGTGCGCGCCGCTACCAGGTAGGCATCGGCGCCCAGGCCATCGATGACGAAGAATTTCTCGCCATCCAGACGATAACCACCAGCCTCGGCCATCGCCGTCAGTGCCGTGTGCTCAGGGGCATGGCGCGGCTTTTCATCCAGTGCCAGGGCCAGGCGCCGCTCGCCACTGATCACCGCCGTCAGCCACTGGTCCTGTTGCGCCGCGCCGCCAGCCAGATGGATCAGCGAGCCACCGAGTACCACACTGGACAACAAGGGTGAAGCCGAGAGGTTTCTGCCCATGGCCTCGAAAATCGGCCCCAGGCCCATGCAGCCGAATTCAAGCCCGCCCAACGCCTCGGGAAATGGAATGCCACTCCAGCCCAGGCCCACGGCTTCTTGCCACAGCTGCGGGTCATACCCTGGCACGCTTGCCTCATCGCGCAGACGCCGCTGCGCCGCCACCGGGCTGCGCGCCGCGAGGAATTCGCAGGCGCTGTCGGCCAACAGGCGTTGCTCTTCGCTATACACCAGACTCATGTTCAAACTCCCCTCAAGCACTGGGCAGGTTCAAGACCCGCTTGGCGATGACATTCAACTGCACCTCCGACGAACCGCCGGAAATGGTCAGGGCATAGCTGTTGAGCCAGCCTCGGGTAATCGCCAGTTCCTGGCTGCTGAACGGCTCGCCTTCAACGCCCAGCGCGCGGTAGCCAAGGGCATCGAGGAGAATCTCGAACTTGTCGCGCTCCTGCTCGGTATGCACCAGTTTCATGATGGCCATGATCGCGCTGATATCCAGGCCAGCCCGGGCCTCCTCGCCCATGCGCTGCACGGTGAGGTTGTAGGCATGTTCATTCATCGCGCAGGCCTGGGCCCGAGCACGCAGGGCCTGGTCGGCAGGCGCCTGGCTGTCGGGCAGGTAGCGTTCGATCAACGGCAGCAGGTGGAAGTGCGTGGGCAGGCTGAACTCGCCGAACTTGGACATGGCCTTGCGCTCGTGCTGCAGCAGGCTCTTGCCCAGGTTCCAGCCACCGTTGAGCGGCCCGATCAACTGGCTTTGCGGAACGCGTACGTTATCGAAGAACACTTGGCAGAAAGCCGATTTGCCGCTGATCAGGTCAATCGGTGAAACACTCACCCCGGGGCTTTTCATGTCCAGCACGATCAGGCTGATCCCCTGGTGCTTGGGCGCTTTCGGATCAGTGCGCACCAGGGCATACATCCAGTCGGACTTGTCGCCATACGAGGTCCAGATCTTGGTGCCGTTGATCACGAAGTCATCGCCATCGGCCACCGCCGAGGTTTTCAGGCTGGCAAGGTCGGAACCGGCATTGGGCTCGGAGAAGCCCTGGCACCAGCGCACTTCGCCGCGACACATCGGTGGCAGCAGCGCCTGCTTCTGCGCTTCGCTACCGAACTCCAGCAGCACCGGGCCGAGCATCCAGATGCCCAGGTTGATCTGCGCCGGCCGACACTTTAGCCGGCGCAGCTCGCTTTCCAGCACCGCGTTGTACTCGGCGCTCAGCCCGCCACCGCCGTATTCGCTGGGCCATTGCGGGCAGAACCAGCCTTTGTCACGCATACGCTCGAACCAGAGCCGGGCGTCTTCGCTGGGAAAGTCTACTTGACGGCCACCCCAGACGATTTCGCCGTCGGGGGTGGGCGTGCGCAGCGATGGCGGGCAATTGGCCTCCAGCCATTGGCGCGTCGCTTGCCTGAACTGCTCGATTGCGCTCATTCGTTCACCTGAAAGGGACGTTATTGTTATTCGCTTCAAGGGTACAACGGTGACTCAGCGTTGCGTGCGCGGCATGCCCAGGCCGAATTGGGCAATCAACTCGCGCTGGATTTCATTGGTACCACCGCCGAAGGTCAGGTTCACCGAGGCGCGCACTTCATACTCCAGCTCGCCGAGCAGATAAGCCGCCGCAGAACCCGCCCGCGTCAGGCCGCTGGCACCGACGATGGCCGACAGCTTGCGCAGGATCTCGATCGCCGATTCCGAGCCGTAGACCTTGGTGGTCGAGGCCAGCGCGACATCGACGCGATCACGCTCAAGGTCGGCGGCAATACGGAAGTTGATCAGGCGCATGGCTTCGAGCCGGGCATAACACTCGGCCAGATCGCGCCGCACCCAGGCATGGTCGGTAGCACGCTGGCCCTGCTCATCAGCACACCGAGCCCATAGGTACACCCGGCTGAACAGGCTGACGACCTTGTCTGACCAGGCCCCCAGGCCCAGGCGCTCGTGGTTGAGCTGTGCGGTGATGAGTTTCCAGCCACCGTGCAGTTCGCCCACCAGCATATCCCTCGGCACCCGCACGTTATCGTAATACGTGGCGGCCGTGGGGTTTCCGGAGGTCGGAATCAGCGTACTGGAGAAGCCTTCGGCCTGGGTATCGAGAATCAGGATCGAGATGCCCCTGTGCCGCGCCTGCTCAGGATCAGTACGTGCCGCCAGCCAGATGTAGTCGGCCGAGTCGGCGCCCGAGGTCCACAGTTTGCTGCCGTTGACCAAGAAGCCGTCGGCGTCTTCGCGCGCGGTGGTTTTCAACACGGCCAGGTCGCTGCCGGCACTGGCTTCGGAGTAGCCGATGGCAAAGTTGATCTCGCCGGCGGCGATACCGGGCAGGAATTTTTCTTTTTGCAGCGCCGAGCCGTGGGCCATGAGGGCCGGGCCAACCGTGCTGATGGTCACGAACGGCAGCGGTGCGCCAGCAATGTTGGCTTCTTCGAAGAAGATCAATTGCTCGGTGGCCGCGTAGCCCTGGCCGCCATAGGCCTTCGGCCAGCCAACCGCCAGCCAGCCGTCACGGCCGATCTGGGCGATGGTGCGGCGAAACAGCTCGCCGCCTTCGGTGCCGCGCATCTGCTGGCGAAGCTCGGGGGTCATCAGGTTCTGGAAATAGTCCCGGACCTTCAGCCTCAGGGCATGCTGTTCGGGGGTGAGATCGACGAACATGGGACGCTCCTTATACCGCGCCGAGAATCAGGCCGCTGGTGGGCACGCCGGTTCCGGCGGTCACCAACACGTTTTCGACACTGTCCACCTGGTTGGCCGCCGTACCCCGTACCTGCCGCACGGCTTCGGCGATGCCGTTCATGCCGTGGATGTAGGCTTCGCCCAACTGCCCGCCGTGGGTATTGATTGGCAGTTTGCCGCCACGGGCGTGGTGCCCGGCACGGATGAATTCCTTGGCCTCACCGCGCCTTGCAAAGCCGAATTCTTCCAGTTGCGGCAGTACGAATGGCGTGAAGTGGTCGTAGATCACGGCAGTCTGCAACGCCTCCGGGCCCAGGCCCGACTGGCTGTAAAGCTCTTTGGCGACCACACCCATTTCCGGCAGCCCGGTAATGTCGTCGCGGTAGTAGGAGGTCATCACTTGTTGCCCGGCGCTGATGCCCTGGGAGCCGGCCTTGATGATCACAGGCTTTTGCTTGAGGTCTCTGGCCCGCTCGGCCGAGGTGATCACCATGGCCACCGCGCCATCGGACTCCTGGCAACAGTCCAGCAGGTGCAACGGCTCGCAGATCCAGCGCGAGGCCTGGTGTTCTTCAAGGGTGATGGGCTTGCCGTAGAAAAATGCCTGGGGGTTGGTGGCGGCAAAATCGCGCACTGCCACCGCCACCCGGCCAAAGTCCTCGGAGGTAGCACCGTAGGTGTGCATGTAGCGCTGGGCAAACATGCCGACCCAGGCCGCCGGGGTGTGAAAGCCGTGCGGCATGTACCAGCCGTAGTTCACGTTCTCGAAGGTCGGCGTCGAGGCAAAGCCATAGCTGCCGGTACCGAAGCGGTACCAGGAGCGTTCGTTCATCGCCCGATAGACCACCACCACCTTGGCCACCCCGGTGGCCACCGCCATCGCCGCATGCATCACCGGCCCGCAGGCGGCGCCGCCACCGTGGGGCACCTGGGAGAAGAACTTGACGTCCTTGCAGCCCAGCAGGCGGGCAATTTCGTACTCCGGTACCTTATCCACCGAATAGGAACTGAAACCCTCGACTTCGCCAGGGTCAATTCCGGCGTCCTCGAGCGCTGCCAGGGTCGCTTCCATGGCCAGGCGCAGTTCGGTGCGCCCGGAATTCTTGGAAAACTCGGTTGCGCCCAGCCCTGCAATGGCGGCGCGCCCGGAAATCGACGAATTCGTCATCTGTGTTGTCTCCCGCGGATCAAGGCAGAACCAGCGCGACCGTGCCGGTCACGTGATTGCCCATGGAGTTTTTGCCCTTGAGGGTCACTTCCAGGCTGCGCGTAGCGGCATCCTGATGGGTCACTTCGCCGCTGAAGGTCATGCTGTCGCCGGGGTAGTTTGGCGCGCCCAGTTTTATTTTCAGCGTACGGAACTGCACCTGCGGGCCGCTCCACTGCTCGATGAAGCGTTGCACCAGGCCGTTGGTGGTCAGGATGTTCATGAAGATATGGGGCGAACCCAGCTCGCGCGCCGCGTCCAGGTCATGGTGACCGGGAAAGTAGTCGCGGGTGGCTATCGCACCACCGGCAATCAGGCCAACCGTGATCGGGATCGTCAGCTCGGGCAGTTGCTCGCCAGGGCGCACGTCTTCAAAGCGCTTGGTGTTCATCGAGGTCATATTTCCATCCCAAGGTAGTGTTATCGCTCAACCAGTCGCCCAGACGCTCCAGGATCATCGACGACCCTCCCAATGCGCTGCTCAGGGCGCGGCTCCAATAGAGAAAGCGATGGATCGGATACGTCAGGTCGACCCCGATGCCGCCATGCACATGCTGTGCGGTGTGGCCGATGCGGTGCCCGGCTTCGCACGCCAGGTACGCGGTGGCCAAGGCTTGCGAAGGGGCCGGCAGACCGGCGTCGAGGCGGTAGCACAATTGCCACAGGGCACTGCGCAACACCTCCAGGTGCACATGGGTGTCGGCCATGCTCATTTGCACCGCCTGGAAACTGCCGATGCAGCGGCCGAACTGTTGACGCTCACTGACGTAGGCCACGGTGCGGTGCACCTGCTCGGCGCTGACGCCCAACTGCAAGGCCGCCAGGGAGGCAACTGCACGCGGTGCCAGCCAATCCAGGGCCGCGGCGGGCAGCACTTGCTGATTGCTCAGGTTGACGCCGCGCAAGTCCAGGTCGGCAATGGCTTCGCCGTGGGTCATGACGCCCGCTACACGGCTGATGCCCGACTGGCTGAGGTCCACCAGGACCAGCCGGGGCTGCCCCATCACCCGGGCCAGTACCAGCGCTGCCACCGACTGCTCGGCCAAGGCGAGCGCCGCAACCCGGCCATCGAGGCGCCACCCGCCCTCTTCGGCGCTGGCCTCGAGCTCGATGCCGCGCACCGTGTTCAGGCCATCGAGGCTCAGGGTCAGCAAGCCTGAGCCCGCCACAGCCTGTTCCACCCAAGGTGCCAGGGCCTTGTCGCCGAACTCGGCGAGGGTGGTCGCGGCCAATTGGTGACGCCACAACGGCACTTGCGCCAGGGCACCGCCCTGAGCATCGAGGATCTGCACCAGCTCGGTCATGCCCAGCCCGCTGCCACCAGCAGCTTCGGGGATGGCCAGGGCATGCAGGCCGGTTTGGACGCAGCTGTGCCACAGGTCTTGCATATAGGGTTGCCCGCAGAGGTCCCAGTCCCGCAGGCGCTCGTCGGTGCAGTAGTCGCTCATCAGGCTGCCCGCCATTTCGGCAATGGCACGCTGGTCTTCGCTGAGTTCAAAATCCATGGTACCCCCCTACTCTGCCGATGGACGGAACATCGGCAGCGCCAGGTCGTCATCGAAGGTCTGAAACTCGACCTCCACACGCTGGCCAATGCTGATGTCTTCACGTTTGACGCCAACCAGGCCGGCGATCAGGCGTACGCCCTCGTCCAGTTCGATCAGACCGATCGGGTTGGGGTGATCGAACGGGGCCACCTGCGGGTAGTGCATCACCACGAAGGAGTACAACCGGCCCTTGCCGCTGGCCTGCTGGGTATCCCAGTCGAAGCAATGGCACTCGATGCACACCGGTGCCGGCGGATGGCGCAAGGTGCTGCACTGCGTACACCGCTGGATCAACAGCTTGCCTTCCTTGCAGCCGTCCCAGAAAAACCGTGTGTCGTCGCTGACACCGGGCGCCGGACGCTTCGCCTGCGCCTGCTCGGCCACGGCCTGGGGCTGCGCCTGGACCTTGTGCGCGTTGGCCGGGCGGAACTTGAACACCCGGAACAACAGCTCGCCGACCTTTTCGTCGCCCGTGGCCTGCTGCGAGAAGTAGCTCATGACCAGGGTGACAAAAAAGCCAGTGCCAAGGCCGGTGGTCTTTTCCTCGCCGACCGAGTCCAGGCGCGTGGTGTAGTAGAGCTTTTCGCCCAGGCGCAGGTTGCGCTCGAAGGTCAGCTCAGAGTTCACCGCCACCACCGACGGGTAGCCATAGCTTTCGATCACACCGAGCACTTCATAGGGGTTTTCGGTGGTCGAGCCTGGTGCGTAGTTATTGATGTGAAAGCCTTCCATGCACCAGATCTGCAGCATGGGTGGCGGCGCGATGATGCCGTCATTGCTGCTGTTGGCAGCTGCCACGGGGTCGGTGTAGAGCGGGTTTTCAAGGCCGATGACTTCGCACCACTGGCGAATCATGGGCGCGTTGACGTCGTCCCAGGCGTTCACACGACCGTATTGGCGCCCAACCAGGGCGCGCACTTTGGATAGCAATTCTGGATCAGCCAAGTTCGTCTCCTGCGTGTTCAAAGCGGCGCCCGCAACGCAACGCCGACGTGGGTCGATCAGTGCGGGGTAGCCTGCGCCGCACCGAGATAAGCCGGGCGTTCACCACCGCCATGCAGCAACAGGTTGCAACCGCTGGCGTAAGTGGCCAGCGGTGAAGCGATATAGAGGCAGGCGTTGCCGATGTCCTCGGGCACCGCCATGCGCCCGGCCGGGATACCGGCGCTGACCGCAGCGATACCTTGCTCGTCGCCATAGTGCAGATGGGCAAGCTCGGTGCGCACCAGGCCTGGGCTTATCGCCACCACCCGCACCTTTGGCGCCCATTCCGCTGCCAGCGACTGCACCAGGGCCAACACGCCGGCCTTGGCCGCGCCGTACGCTGCTGTGCCTGGCGAGGCACGCAGGCCGCTGATGCTGCCAATAAACACGATGCAACCGCCGTCGGGCTGGGCCTGCATCAGCAGGTTGGCTTGCTGGGCGACATTGAGCGGTGCAATCAGGTTGAGGCGGATAATCCCCTCATGAAAACGCGGCGAGGCGCTAGCCGCGTCGGCCGAGGGGCTGCCGCCGGCGTTGTTGACCAGCACATCGAGGCGGCCGTATTTGCTGCGGATGCTGTCAAACAGGCCTTGCAAGGAGGCCTGGTCGCGCACGTCGGCGGCGATGAAGTCCGCCTGGCCCTGAGCAACGCTCGGCAATTGCTCGGGCAGGTTGCGCCCACACACGATCACCTTGGCCCCGGCGGCCAGAAAGCTGCGGGCAATGCCAGCGCCAATGCCTTTGGTTCCGCCGGTTACCACTACCACCTTGCCGTTGTAATCCAGCCCCGAGTGACCACTCATGGCACGCTCCTCATGCTTGTGTTGAGGGCCACTCTAGGGGCAAAACCGCTCCACCACGTCGTCTGAACGGACGATGAAGCGTGGCGCCGCGCTGGCAACAATCCGCGCAATGGCGCCCGCTCTGCGGTGCCTACTGCCAGAGGTTGATCATGTCCGATTCACTTACCGCGCCGGTGCTGCTGGAGTACCCGGCCCCAGGGGTTGCCCTGGTGCGGCTCAACCGCCCGCACGCCACCAATGCCCTGAGCCTGGAGCTGCAGGCGCTGCTGTCGCACTACTTCATTGAGCTGGGGAGCAATGCTGATGTGCGCTGCATTCTGCTGACCGGTGGCGACAAGGTGTTCGCCGCCGGGGGCGATATCAACAGCCTGGCCGGTGTGGGCCCGATTGATATCTATCAGCGCCACACCGAGCGGGTCTGGGCGCCGATCCAACACTGCCCCAAGCCTGTGATCGCGGCAGTATGCGGTTACGCCTATGGCGGTGGCTGCGAGCTGGCGATGCTCGCCGATATCATTGTTGCCGGGCAAAGTGCACGCTTCTGCCAGCCGGAGATCAAGATCGGGATCATGCCCGGGATCGGCGGCACCCAACGGTTGGTGCGGGCGGTCGGCAAGGCCAAGGCGATGCGGATGGCGCTGGCCGGTCAGCCGATCACGGCTGAGGAGGCCTGGATTGCGGGGCTGGTCAGTGAGGTGGTGGCCGACGATCAGGTGCTCGCGCACGGCTTGAAGTTGGCCCAGGTGGTTGCGGCAATGCCGCCGTTGGCTGCCGAGCAGATCAAAGAGGTGATTCTTGCGGGGATGGATGCGCCGCTGGAAGCGGGTTTGGCGCTGGAGCGCAAGGCCAATGCCTTGTTGTTTGCCTCACGTGACCAGAAGGAAGGCATGCAGGCGTTTATTGATAAGCGGCCTGCCCGGTTTGAAGGGCACTGATGGGGGTGGCGGACCAGCGCCAAGCAACGCTCCAGGGGCCCTGCGATTAGCTTCGGGCCCCCTCGCTGCTGCGGCGCTACGCGATATCGCTACACCTTGCGCGGTTGTTCAATGAGGGCCTCATCGCGAGGCCCGCCCGCCCTCAGCCTGCAGAACCGCCTGACGCAGCTCAGGTTTGACTACCTTGTTCGAGGCATTCACCGGCAATGATTCGAAGAACCGAACCTGTCGCGGCACTTTGTAGTTGGCCATCCGCTCTCTGGCCCAGGCGATCAGAGATGGCTCATCCAGCTGCTGGCCTGCACGCAATACCACGCAGGCACACCCCACCTCCCCCATGCGCTCATCCGCAACCCCGATCACCGCTACCTGCGCGATGGCCGGATGCTGGATCAAACCAGCCTCTATCTCTGCCGGATAGCAGTTGAAGCCACCGACAATGAACATATCCTTGAGGCGGTCGGTAATTTGCAGGTTGCCATGCACATCCAGATTGCCAATATCGCCGGTGTGTAGCCAACCCTCGGCATCAATGGCCTGGGCCGTCGCTTGCGGGTCATTGAAATAACCCCGCATCACATGAAAACCGCGCAGGCAGATCTCCCCCGACACGCCCGTGGCGACCGGTTGGTTATCTGCCGAACGAATGCACACCTCGGTACCATCGATAGCCCGGCCACTGGTGCCGGCAACAATGTCGGCGGGGTCACCCGGGTTGCAGATGGTCGCCAGGCCCCCACACTCAGTCAGCCCATAGGCGGTGGTCACCACATCTACCCCGAGCTCCCGACGCATGCGCTCGATCAGCACCGGCGGGATCGTCGATGAACCGGTCACAGCGATGCGCAAGCTGGACAGATCAGTCTGGGCCAGACGCGGGTGGGCCAGCATCGACAAGTACAGCGTGGGCGGCCCTGGCAGCACGCTGATGCGCTCGGCGGCGATGCGCTGGAACACCGCTTCGGCATCGAACACCGCATGCGGCAGGATAGTCGCGCCAGCCAGCAGGCAGGTCAGCCAACCGGCCTTGTAGCCAAAGGCATGAAAAAACGGGTTGATGATCAGGTAACGGTCACCCGGCTGCAGGCCAATGACCCGCACATATTCGTTGTACGCCCGCAGGTTCTGCCCATGGGCACTCATCACACCCTTGGGTTTGCCGGTGGTGCCGGAGGTGAACAGCAAGTCGGACAAATCCCGCGGCCCCACCGCCACCGCACGCTGGCGGGCTTGCAGCTCACTGACAGACTCGCCCCTGGCGAGAAAACCGGCCCAATCCAGGTCGCTGGCCAACTGCGGCGGCTGTGTACCGAACACCACCAGCTGTTCCAGGCTGGCCGGACGTAGCGGCGCCAGCATGGCCGGGTAGTCCAGCCCCAGAAATACCCCTTGCGTCAACAGCACCCGCGCCTGGCTGCGCGCCAGGATATCGGCCGCCTCGGCGCCTTTCATGCGGGTATTGATCGGTACCAGCACAGCCCCTGCGCAATGCACGCCCAAGGCGGCGATCACCCAGTCGCGGCAATTGGGTGCCCAGATCGCCACGCGGTCGCCCGCCTCGATCCCCAGTGCCATCAGGCTGCGGCAGACACCCAGTGCCAACCCCGGCAAATCCCGGTAATCAGTGACACTGCCGTCTTCCTCGATCGCTGCCCGACCGGCAAAGCGTTCGGCACTGGCGAACAACAAGGCAGGAATCGATAAAGGCAACAAGTTCCAGGCATGCACGCTGCCCGGTAATGCTGAACATGCAGTCATAGTGACAAACTCGCCATCGGGTTATTCGGGAAAGAGCACCCGCAGGTGCTCGCTGCGGGCCAGGGACTGGCAAGCCAGTGTCCAGCCCTGGTCTATCTCCTGCTGGTCAAGGGCATCGTTGCGCAACATCTGCACCTCACCCCGTTCAACCGTGCACATGCAGGTGGCACAGGAGCCGACCAGACAAGAACTTGGCGGGTTCAGGCCGGCCCGGCGCATGGCGTTGAGCAGGGTTTCGCCTTCGACGCAGGGCACCTCGAACTCTTCACCGTCCAGGCGCACCGAAAGCTGGATGCTCGGGTGGCGGGTATCGACGGCAGCCGGTACTGCGACTTCGCCCTCTTCGGGCAGCGAGACAAAGCGCTCGACATGGACCTGCGCACTCGGCATGCCTAACGCCTGCAAGGCAGCGACGGCAGCATCCATGAACGGTCCAGGACCGCAGATGAACGCCTCGGCACTGACGAACGGGCGCGCCAGCTCGGCCAACTGGCTCACCGACGCAATGCCCTGCACCGAGTCGAGCCAGTGGATCACTTGCAGGCGCTGTGGGTGCGCGCTGGCCAGGGCCTTGAGCGAGTCACGGAATATCACCGACGCTTCGTCCCGGTTGGCGTAGATCAGCAGAATGCGGCCAGTGCCCGCCAACAGCGCCGAGCGCAGGATGGACAGCACCGGGGTGATGCCACTGCCGCCGCCGAACAGCAGCAGGTCGGTGTCCAGCTGGCGCGGCACAAACACCCCGGCCGGCGCCAGCACCTGCAAGGTATCGCCCGCCTGCACGGCGTCACAGAGCCAGTTCGAGGCGCGTCCGTCGCGCACCCGTTTGATCGTGACCCGCAATGGCTCATCGAGCAGCGGCGTGCTCGACAGTGAGTAACAGCGCGGCAACCACCCCCCCTGGTAAGGCACGCGCAGGGTCAGGAACTGCCCAGGTCGATAGCGCAAGCGCTCGGCAAGCGCTTCTGGCAGCTCGAACTCCAGGGAGCGGCTGTCGGCGGTCTCTTCAATCACGCGGGTTACACGTACTGACAGGTAATCCAGGCTCATATCAATTGCTCGCTGGGTTCGATTTCGACGTCAGCCGTGGCCGCGGTCAACGACCGCCCGGCACGTCGCCCGGAAAACACACAATCGGCCAGCGACAGGCCGCTGACGTACAAATGGCAAGGAATGCCGATGGCGGTACGGCCGGCGGCGTACAAACCGGGTATCGGCAGGCCTTGAGGGCCAAGCACCGCGCCGCTGTCTTCATTGACCTTGAGGCCGCCCAGGGTCAACGCCCCGAGGGGGAACAGCGGGTTGCTGACAGAAATGTCACAGGCATAGTAAGGGCCCTGATCGAGTACCTGACGGCTGCTTTGCGACTTGCCGAAGGCATCCTCGGCGTCCCCCCGGGCGGCTGCGTTGTAGGCGTGCAATGCGCTGCGCAATACATCAGCACGCATGCCCGTGGCCTGGGCCAACTGCTCGATGCTCTGGCCCTTTCGCACACCGCGAAGCATCAGCAGCAATGCCGGCAAGCTCTGGAACCACCAGTAACCGTCGAACAGCGCTTGCTTGATCGATTGCTTGCGCAGGCGTGCGTCCAGCACCAGCCAGGCCTTGCCGCCCTGCTCTTCACACAGGGGCTGGCCCAAGGTGGCGCCATAGACTTCTTCGTTGACGAAGCGCTGCCCGAGGGTGTTGACCACAATTCCCTTGGGCCAGCACAACGGTGGGTTGATAAACCGCCAGGCCGACACCCGCTGCAGTCGGTCGCTGACCCCACCGACACTCACGCCCAGGCGTACGCCACTGCCATCGCAGCCGGTCGCGCCGACTTTGAAGTTGCGGCGAAACTTGGGGGCATGCTCGCTGACCATCTCGCGGTTGAAGATGAAGCCACCGGTGCTCAGCACTACGCCACGCCGGGCGCGCACCAGCCGCGGCCGGGCAAAGTCGAGTTCCAGCTGGCGCACGCGTTTGCGTAAGGTATCGCAGTAGCGCGGGGCAAAGTTCTGCAGCCGTTCGGCACGTGCGGCCAATTTGGCATGCAACCGCGCCTGGGCACTGCCGGCCGGCAGGCACCACAGTTCCACGCCGACGACCCTGCCCGTGTGATCGCTCACCAGACGACGGGCAGCGGACTGAAGTTGCGGCCGCACACCGTTGCGCAGGCAAGCAGCCTTGAGGTGCGCGTACAGCACCGCGCCACATTGGCCCTTGCCTACCGTGCGATGGCCACGCGGGGCCGGCGGCAACTCGCTACGGTGCGACGGCACCAGCTCATTGCCGGAGTAATAAAGAAACTGGCCATCGGCTGGATACGAGGTTTTGCCGCCGGGCGGCATACTGTGGGCATAAGGCACGCCATGGCCCTCCAGCCAGGCCAGGTTGGTGGCACTGTCCTGGCAAAAACGCCGCAAGGTGGCATCGGCGACCACACCCTGGGTTTCGTGCTTGAGGTAGGCGAACATCGCCTCGGGCGTGTCGTTAAAGCCTGCGGCCTGCTGCTGGCGAGTGCCACCGCCGGCATACACTACGCCACCGCTCTTGGCACTGGCACCGCCACCGGTGAAACGGTCGGCGACCAGCACGTCAGCACCCTGGGCGCGTGCCTCAAGGGCAGCGCAGGCGCCGGCCGCCCCCCAGCCGATCACCAGCACATCACAGTGGTCATCCCAGAGCATGGCGTCGGCATCGGCCACCTGCAACGCCGGCTGGATATCGGTACATGTCGATTTGACAGCGGCTCGCATGGCGATTCCTCAACGGTTGGCAGCAATGTGATGGGCCGCGATATAGCCGAACGTCATGGCCGGCCCCAACGTGCCGCCCGCGCCGGGATAGCTGGTGCCCATGACCGACGCCGAGCAGTTGCCAATGGCATACAGGCCAGGAATGACCTCGCCGTCCTGGCTCACAACCTGGGCGTGTTCGTTGGTCAATAGCCCACCTTTTGTGCCGATATCGCCAGCGTCCAGGCGCATCGCGTAGTACGGCCCCTTGCTCAGGGGCGCCAGGCACGGGTTGGGTTTGACGTTGCTGTCGCCGTAGTAACGGTCGAACACGTTGCCGCCACGGCCGAAGTCGGCATCGACGCCGCTGCGGGCGTAGGCGTTCATCTTCTGCACGGTCTGCTCGAGCCCTGCGCGGTCGACGCCGATCTGCGCCGCCAGCGCCGCCAGGCTGTCCGCCTTGAAATACAAGGTATTGAGCCATTCCTTGCGCAGCCGGCTGTCGGGCATGACCTGGGCCGGCATCAACGGCCCCATGGCGTAGTTGAAGCGAAAATGGCCATCGAAGATCACCCAGGATGGGATCGACTTGCCACCGGTGTGCTGGTTGTCGCGGTACATGGCGTCGACAAATTCCAGGTACGGCGCTGCCTCATTGACAAAGCGCCGGCCCAGGCTGTTGACTACGATGGCACCAGGGAACGCCCGCTCGGCAAATACCCCACGGGGTTTTTCTTCGCCGGGCACGGTAATGGTCGGCGCCCACCAGGCCCAATCCATCAGGGCGGTCGCTGCACCCAGTTCGATACCGGCTTGCAACGCAGCACCGGTGTTGTTGCCCGGTGGCGTGGCGCTCCAGTCACGCAGGGTCGGCTGCGGTAGATAGCGCTCGCGCAACGCCTGGTTCTGTTCAAAACCCCCGGAGCCGAAGATCACCGCATGGCGGGCATGCAGCTGCAGCGCCTGCCCGTCACGACAAACCTGCATGCCAATGACCCGGCCGTTGTCGGTGATCAGGTTCTGGAAGTCGGTGTTCAACCACAGTGGGATGTTGCGGTCCATCAGCGAACGGCGCAACGAGGCGACCAGCGCACTGCCCAAGGCGGCGCGGCGGTCGCGCCGGCTCTTGCGGCGCCATTTGAAGTCGAGCTTGTAGCGCAGCATCAGGCCGAGAATCAGCAGGCGCCAGCCAAAGGAGCGCGACATGGCCTTGTGCGCATGCCGTGCGGTCCAGGCGATGCGCCCCATCAGCAGTGTCGAGGGTGAGGGTGTGCGCAGGTTGGCCAGTTCATCACCGAGCAGGCTGGTATCGAACAGTTCCGGGTCGAGGGTGCGCCCCCCGGCCAGCGAGCCTGGCAGTTGCGGATAGTAGTCCGGGTACTTCGCCGCCACGGCGTAACGCACATGGCTGTTGTCCACCAGGGCGCGGATCATCTGCGGCGCGTGCTTGACGTAGGCACGCAAGCGCTTGTCATCGCCATGCTCACCGGTGGCAGCTTTGAGGTACTGCAGTGCCAGCTCCACACTGTCGCCACCGCCTTTGGCGGCAAAGTAGTGGTTATTGGGAATCCAGATGCCGCCGCCGGATATCGCCGACGTACCGCCGAACTTGTCGCTTTTCTCGACAACCAGTACCGATAGACCCTGTTCGGCAGCAAACAGCGCCGAGGTCATTGCACCGGCACCGGAGCCGACGACGATCACGTCGTAGTGTGAAACAGGCTGAGCTTTAGCTGTCATTGTTGTTGTGCCTTGGCTGTGATCGGAAATATCCCGGCGTGCCGGCCAGGGGTGCGCATACCCGGGCCTGCAGCCAGGCCCGGGCACGGCTCATACGTAAGGATCAGGGTTGGGCAGGCCCAGTTGCACGGCGCCAAGGCTGCGGCTGAAGGCCATGTAGTTGTTGGCGATATGCCCACGTGCCTGGTGCAGGTCGCGGAACAGGCGCGCCACAGGGTTGGTGTTGTACAGCCCGGAAGCGGCCATGCAGCGCAGCAGTTCGTTGACCTTCTCGGCGCAGATATTGGTGACATACGAGGATTGGTAGCGGTACAGCAGGCGGGTTTCCACGTCCGGGTACTCACCCGATTCAGCCAGCGCCATCAGGTGCGCGTAGTTGCGCTCCAGCACCAGCCTCAGGCTGTCGACGATGATCGTCGCCTCGGCAACGGTGGTTTGCGCCACCGGGTCATCGGCGGTTTTCATGCCGTGCTTGCCGATGTGCGCAGCGGCATTGGCACGAAATTCGTTGATCGCCCCCTGCAAGGCACCGATGGCCGATGAGGACACCGCGCGCGTGAACACCTGGGCGAAAGGAATGGCATAAATCGGATTGGTGTTCACCAGGCGTCCTGGCGTCGCTTCCAGCGTGCAGTTATTGGTGCGTTGCACGCGGTGTGCCGGCACGAAGGCATCTTCGACCACAATGTCGTGGCTGCCGGTGCCGCGCAGGCCCAGCACGTCCCAGTTGTGCTCGATACGGTAGTCGCTGCGCGGGATCAGGAAGGTGCCGTGCTCTGCTGCACGGTCGCCATCGGCGGGCAGCACCCCACCAAGGAAGCACCATTGGCAGTGTTCGCTGCCGCTGGAAAAGCCCCAGCGACCACTGATGCGATAACCGCCTTCAACAACGGTTACCTTGGCCACGGGCATGTAGGTGGACGAGATCAGGGTGGTATGGTCCTGGCCCCATACATCGCGCTGGGCCTCGATCGGGTAACGCGCCAGCTGCCAGGGGTGTACGCCCATCACGCCATAAATCCACGCTGTGGACATGCAGCCCTCGGCGAGGATCATCTGGATTTCGAAAAACGTCCGCGGATCGACCTCGTAGCCGCCAAACGCACGTGGTTGCAAGGCCCGCAACAAGCCGGCCTGTTGCAATTCGAAGATGGTTTCGTCAGGCACCCGAAACTCACGGTCAGCGCGCGCGGTGCGGCTTTTGAGGGCGGGCACCAGGCGCCGGGCGTGTTCAAGCAGTTCGATTTCTTCCGGCGTTTTTACTCGCATGCTGTCCATCCGTTCGTTCTCCCAATCTCGTTGCGCGGTTGCGCGAGTCTTGGTTGATGATCGAATGCAGCAGGCGAATATTCATCGTCAAAGCGGACTAGGGAAACACGGTACGGCGCCGTCCCTGGCGCCTTTTCAGGTTCAGATCGCGGCGCGCCTGGCGGCCCACGGGCGGTCCTGCTCCAGCTGCGAGGCCAGGCGCAGCAGCACGTCTTCCCCGCCCAGGCGAGCGGTGAACATCATGCCTACTGGCAGGCCGCTGTCACTCATGCCCAACGGCAAGGAAATAGCCGGCTGGCCGCTGACGTTGGCCAGCACGGTGAACGCGGCACTGCCCATGGCCTTGCGGGCGTAACTTTCGTAAGGCTGGTTGAGCGAGAGCTCGCCCAAGGCCGGTGTCAGGCTGGCGGTGACCGGCGAGAGGATCACATCAAAGCGCTCGAACTGCTGTTCCATGGCCATGCTGATGTCTTCGAACGCATGCCGGGCACGCACTACGCCCTCACCCGTGGCCTTCGCTGCACGCTCCAGCACACCAAAGGTGATGCTTTCCAGGTCCTGCGGCCCCATCGCGCGGCCCAGGGCTTTCTCCCGGTCGTTGACCGTGACCAGCAACGAGTTGCCGATGGCAACGCCGTGGGCGCCGAACAGCTGCTGGGCCTGAATCGGCAAGCGCAGTTCTTCCACTTCGTGGCCAAGGCCCAGCAGTTGCTTGATGGTGTCCTCCAGAACCTTGGCAATCGCCGGGTCCAGCGGTGCCCCGGTCAGCGATTCGCGCACCAGCGCAACCCGTAAACGGCCCGGGTCACGGCCCAGCTCCTCAACGTAGGGACGTACCAGCGGTGAGCTCCAGTACGGGCTCCCTGGTTCGTGACCCTGACCGGCATCAAGAAACAACGCGGTATCGCGCACGCTGTGCGAGACCATGTTGGCGACACTGGCGCCAAACGAGCCTTCCAGGCGTGCCGGCCCGCTCGGCGTGCGGTAGCGTGTCGGCTTGAGGCCGACCAGCCCGCAGTAGGACGCCGGGATCCGGATCGAGCCGCCACCGTCGGTGGCATGGGCGACCGGGACGATACCGGCGGCCACCGCCGCGGCGGAACCACCGGACGAGCCACCCGTGCTCAACGCCAGATTCCAGGGGTTGCGGGTCTGCCCCCATGCCAACGACTCGGTGGTGGTGGTCAGGCCGAACTCCGGGCTGGTGGCTTTACCGAAAGGCACTGCCCCGGCGGCTTCATAACGGCGGATCAAGGTGCTGGTAACGCTCGACGGTGGCGCATCCTTGAACAGCCGGCTGCCGTTGCTGGTGGTCGTGCCCTGCAAGTAGGTGTTGAGGTCCTTGAGCAGGATCGGCACGCCCGCCAGCGAGCCCTGGGTCAGGGTGCCGGCCTTCTGCCTGGCCGCCAGCAACGCGCGGGCATATTCGTCATGGCGCATGTTGACTGCGTTGATCTTCGGGTTGACCAGGTCACAACGGGCAAATGCTGCGCCGAGCAAGTCTTCGGCACTGAAGTGGCCGGCCTGCAAGCCCTTGGCCATGGCCCAGGCATCCAGGCCCAGGTAATCGCTGGCCGACAAGCCGCCAGCGGCCCGGGCATCGGCGAAGCGCCCCAGTAGCCCGACGCCCAGCGCCACCGCGCCGGCCTTGAGCACCTGGCGGCGCGGCCATCCGTCAGCGGCGTCGGCACCCGCTGGGGCAAGCGTGTCGGCCAGTGGCAATGCGTTTTTTTCCATGTGCAGAATTCCGTTTTTTTATTGTGTCTGTTCGATTCGCGCAGCGCGCGCCAGTTTCCCCGATCAGTCCGGGGTGATCTGCGCTTTCATCGCGGCCAGGAAGTGTTCGCTGTAAGGCGGCAGCAGGCCCCACTCACCGCGCGGGTCATGCTCGGGCGCCTTGAGTACGGTGCGCAGGTGGCTGAATTCGATAAAGCCTTCGCGACCGTGGTAGTGGCCCATGCCTGACCCGCCAACACCACCGAACGGGGCATCATGCAAGGCGGCATGCATCATCACATCATTGAGGGTGACACCGCCGGACAGTGTGTGCTCCAGCACCTGGCGCTGCTCCTTGGCGTCGCTGCCAAAGTAGTAAAGGGCCAGAGGCCGCGGGCGGCTGTTGATCTGGGCGATGACCTGGTCAACCTCATCAAAGGGCAGCACCACCATTGCCGGGCCGAAGATTTCTTCATGCAGAATCAGGCTGCCTTGGGGCGGGTCGATCACCAGTTGCAGCGGTCGGCGCCGGTTTTGCTCATCAGGCGCTTGCACGTAGGGCAGGCTCACTACCCGGGCACCGGCTTGCAGCGCCTGCTGAACCAGGTTTTCAACACGGGACAGGTGTTGGGCATTGACCACCGCGACCACGTCCGGGTTGTCGCTCACCTCTGGGATGAACTGGCGGTAAGCGCTGGCAAAGGCCTCAAGAAAGGTTTCCAGCTGCTCGCGTGGCACATAGACCAGGTCCGGGTTGATGCAGACCTGGCCACTGTTGGTGGTCTTGGAAAGCGCAATACGAAACGCTGCGGTGCCCAGGTCGGCGCTGCGGGCGACGATGACCGGCGACTTCCCGCCCAGTTCCAGCGTCAACGGCACCAGGTGCTCGGCCGCGTTACGCATCACGGACCTGGCCACCGCGGTACTGCCGGTAAACACCAGGTGGTCGAACGGCTGTGCGGTAAATGCCTGGGCCAGGTCGGCGCCACCGGTGACCACAGCCACCTCGAGCGGATCAAACACCTCGGCAAACAGCTTCGCTACCAGCGCAGCAGTGCGTGGCACTACCTCCGAAGGTTTGAGAATCGCCCGGTTACCCGCCGCCAACGCCGAACCCAGGGGGCTGAGCAAGGTATACAGCGGGGCGTTCCAGGTGCCCAGAATGCCCACCGTACCCTTGGGCTGATACATCACCCAGGCCTCGGCGCCCAGCTGATCGTAGGGGCTGAAGACTGGCCGCGGCTCATCCTGCATCCATCCCTCGAGGTGGTCGCGCGCATGCTTGAGCGAACCCAGCGAACCCAGCACATCATTCATCAACGAGAAACCTTGGGGGCGGCCGCCAAAGTCGGCATCCATCGCCTCGGCCAGCGCTTCGTGGTGCGCCACCAGCATGTCGATCACCCGCTGGATCCGCGCGCGGCGCGCCACGGCAGTGACAGCCCCTTGAGCGTTGAACGCGGCCTTTTGTTCACGCAGCAAGGCCGACAGCGTGTCGACGGAAGAATTTGCACAACTCATTGGTGCCTCCTCAACTGAACAAGGGCCAGCATGTCGCCGCTGTGCCCACCATGGCCGTCGTTGCACGACCCCTGCCCCGCAAACTAGCCCCAGGCCCCGGAGACCGCCTCGTCCAAGTGGACGATCGAGCCAAAAACGTTAGTCCGTTGAGACGATGCAAAGCCCCGTGACGCTGGGAATACTGCCAGCACGCACACTCATTCCATGAGGCCCATCATGGCAACGCCCGCCTGTTTCGACCCTCAAGCGTTTCGCGCCGCGCTCGGCACCTTTACCACGGGAGTGACCATCATCACTACCCAGGCCGAAGACGGCTCGCCGGTTGGCATCACCGCCAACAGCTTCAACTCGGTATCGCTCAACCCACCTCTGGTGCTCTGGAGTCTGTCCAAGAACGCCCGCAGTCTGCCGGTGTTCAGCGGTGGTCGCCACTGGAACGTGCACGTTTTGTCGACGGAACAGGAAACCCTGTCCGGCCGTTTTGCCCGCCAGGGTGAAGACAAGTTCTCCGAAATCCAGCTCGACACCGGCATCAGCGAGGCACCGCTGCTGCAAGACTGTACGGCGCGCTTCCAATGCCGTACGGCCTTCCAGTATGAAGGCGGCGACCATGTCATCTTCGTCGGCGAAGTGCTCGCCTTCGACCATAGTGACCGCGCGCCGCTGGCCTTCCAGAGTGGCCAGTACGCCCTGGCAATGCGCAAACCGCGCAACGAGCTGCGCCTGGCAACCACCCCGCCACCGCCCGAGTGCAGTTATACCGAAGACTTGCTGGGCTACCTGCTCGGGCGCTCGCACTACCAGATGCTGTTTGCACTGCGCCGTCTGCTGAAGAACCAGCAGCTCGATGAACACGCGTTCTTCATCCTCTCCACCCTGTGCATTCGGGACAACCTGACCCTGGACGAGATCAACGCCTTTGTCGGCTACACCGGCCATGTGGTCAGCGCCACCAGCATGCGCTTCCTGGAACGCCAGAACCTGGTCGCCCGTGAGCTTGATAATGAGCAGGTCCGCTATGTACTCACAGCCGACGGGCGGGAGGCTTCGTTGCAGGAGGTGGCCCTGGCCAAAGCCGTCGAGGAGGGTATCGCTGCCCGTCTCGGCGCCGGTGACAGCCAGGCACTCAAGGTGTTGCTCAAGCGCCTGATCGCCACCTCCGACCCGGGCTTGCCGGACCTGTGGGCGCCGCGCTAAGCACTGTGACTTCCCTGAACCTTTAGAACAACAAGGACAGCCATGAGCATTCTGCACCGCTTCAACCTCACTGGCAGTGTCGCCATTGTCACCGGCAGCGGCCGCGGCATCGGTCGCGCCATTGCCTTGGCCTACGCCGATGCTGGCGCTGATGTGGTCTGCAGCGCCCGTTCGCTGGCAGATGTCGAGGCCGTCGCCGAAGAGGTACGCAGCCGAGGGCGGCGCGCCCTGGCCCTGAGCTGCGATGTCACCGACAGCCAACAGCGCTGCGCCTTGGTCGCCAACGCCGCCGGACAGCTGGGGCGCATCACCCATCTGGTCAACAATGCCGGGGGCGGCGGCCCCAATGACCCGCTGAAGATGAGCCCGCAAGACTTCGAGCAGGTATTGAGCTTCAACGTCAGCGCCGCCTATGCCCTTTCACAGCTGTGCGTACCCCTGATGCGCGACGCCGGGGGCGGAAACATCATCAACATTACCTCGGTCGCCGCCCGTTATGCCCAGCGCCATTTCAGCGCCTATGGCACCGCCAAGGCTGCCCTGACTCACTTGACGCGCCTGCTGGCACAAGAGTTTGCGCCGCAGATACGGGTCAATGCGGTGGCGCCGGGGCCAATCCTGACCGACGCCCTGGCCGGGGTCATGCCCGATGCCATGCGCAAGACGATGGAAAGCAACACCCCGCTCAAATGCCTGGGCCAACCAGAGGACATCGCCGCCGCGGCCCTTTACCTGGCAAGCCCCGCCTCGGCCTGGGTCACCGGCAAGATCATCGATGTCGATGGCGGCGCCGATTCCAGTGTCTGGCCGGGTTGAGGCCTTTTTGCCGGGCGTGCCTGCAGCTGGCCCGGCCTGTTATCCACTTGCCACAGAGCGACCTCCCTATGGATGCGCAACTGATTGAAACACTGGGCGACGAGCTGTTCCACGCCCTGAACGCACGCCAGAGCCTTACCCCGCTGACCCAGCGTTACCCGGCCATCAGCCTTGACGACGCCTACCGGATTTCCCGGCGATTTCTGGCGCGTCGCCAAGCGGTGGGCGAGCAAGTGATCGGCAAGAAAATCGGGGTGACCAGCCGCGCCGTGCAAGAAATGCTCGATGTGCATCAGCCCGATTTTGGTTTTCTAACCGACCGTATGCAGGTTGCCGATGGCAACGACATCAGCTTTGCTGCCCACCATCTTGTGCAGCCACGGGCCGAAGGCGAGATTGCCTTTGTACTGGGCGAAGACCTGCAAGGTACCGATATCACCGCCAACGATGTGCTGGCGGCCAGCGAGTGGGTTATGCCGTGCTTCGAAATTGTCGACTCGCGTATCGAGAACTGGCAGATCCGCATTCAGGACACCGTTGCCGACAACGCTTCATGCGGTGTTTTCGCCCTGGGCCAGCAGCGCGTCGATCCGCGTGAACTGGACCTGGCCGAGGTCCAGTTGCACCTGTTCAAGAACGGCCTGCCGGTGGGCAGCGGCCTGGGCTCGGCGGTGCAAGGCCACCCCTGCGCCGCCGTGGCCTGGCTGGCCAACACCCTGGGCCGACTGGGCATCCCGTTTCGCAAGGGCGAAATCATTCTGTCCGGCGCCCTCGCGCCACTGGTACCGGTCGCACCGGGTGACTTCGTCAGCCTGTCGCTGAGCGGCATGGGCGAGATGCACCTGAACTTCGTGCCCTGAGCCTGCGGCCGTTCCTTCTTCCGATCGAGAACAATGCCATGAGTAAAAAGATCAAATGTGCCCTCATCGGGCCTGGCAACATCGGTACCGACCTGCTGTACAAGCTCAAGCGCAGTGAAGTACTGGAGCCCGTCTGGATGGTGGGTATCGACGCCACCTCCGAAGGCCTGGCCCGCGCCGCCGCGCTGGGCCTGAAAACCACCAGCGGGGGCGTCGACGGCCTGCTACCACATGTACTGGAAGACGGCATCCAGATCGCCTTCGATGCTACCTCCGCGTATGTGCATGCCGAAAACAGCCGCAAGCTCAATGCCCTGGGTGTGCTGATGATCGACCTGACTCCGGCAGCCATCGGCCCCTACTGCGTGCCACCGGTCAACCTGGAACACAACCTTGGCCTGGGCGCGATGAACGTCAACATGGTGACCTGCGGCGGCCAGGCGACCATCCCGCTGGTGGCCGCGGTGTCCAGCGTGCAGCCGGTGGCCTATGCCGAGATCATTGCCACGGCGGCCTCGAAATCGGTCGGCCCGGGCACGCGCAAGAACATCGATGAATTCACCCGCACCACCGCGGCGGCCGTGGAACAGGTTGGCGGCGCAAAAAAGGGCAAGGCAATCATTATCGTCAACCCCGCCGAGCCGCCGCTGATCATGCGCGACACCGTGCACTGCCTGACCGAAACCGAGCCTGACCAGGCAGCCATCACCGCCGCGATTGCCGACATGATCGAGCAAGTCCAGCGCTATGTGCCCGGCTACAAGCTGGTCAACGGCCCGGTGTTCGACGGTAACCGGGTATCGATTTTCATGGAAGTCGAAGGCCTGGGCGACTACCTGCCCAAGTATGCCGGCAACCTCGACATCATGACCGCCGCCGCCGCGCGCACCGCCGAGATGTTTGCCGAAGCAATGCTCAAAGGCGATTTGACCCTGCGTGCCAGCACCCCACAACCTGCCATCGCCTAAGGAGCGCACCATGGACCTTCACGGCAAATCCATCACCGTCCACGACATGTGCCTGCGTGACGGCATGCACCCCAAACGCCACCAGATCACCCTGCAGCAAATGAAAGACATTGCCTGTGGCCTCGACGCCGCCGGTGTGCCGTTGATCGAGGTGACCCATGGCGATGGCCTGGGTGGCAGTTCGTTGAACTATGGTTTTCCGGCGCACAGCGACGAGGCGTATTTGTCGGCGGTCATCCCGCTGATGAAAAATGCCAAGGTCTCCGCCCTGCTGCTACCGGGCATCGGCACGGTCGATCACCTGCAGATGGCCTACGAACTGGGCGTCAGCACGATTCGCGTCGCCACTCACTGCACGGAAGCAGACGTGTCCGAACAGCACCTTGGCGCGGCCCGCAAGCTGGGCATGGACAGCGTCGGGTTCCTGATGATGGCGCATATGAACAGCCCGCAAGGCCTGGTCACCCAGGGCCAGCTGATGGAAAGCTACGGCGCCAATTGCATCTACATCACCGACTCGGCCGGCTACCTGCTGCCCCATGACGTCAGCGCGCGGGTCGCGGCGCTGCGTGCAGCGCTCAAGCCCGAGACTGAAATCGGCTTCCATGGCCATCACAACCTGTCGATGGGCGTGTCCAACTCGATCGCGGCCATTGCCGCTGGCGCCACCCGTATCGATGCCGCTTGCGCAGGCTTGGGCGCGGGTGCCGGCAATACCCCCATGGAAGTGCTGGTGGCCGTCTGCGACCGCATGGGCATCGAAACCGGCGTGAGTGTGTTTGGTATCCAGGACGTTGCCGAGGACCTGGTGGTGCCGATCATGGACTTCCCGATCCGCAGCGACCGCGATGCCCTGACCATGGGCTATGCCGGTGTCTACGGCTCGTTCCTGCTGTTTGCCAAGCGTGCTGAGAAAAAGTACGGCATCCCGGCGCGGGAAATTCTTGTCGAAATGGGCCGGCGCGGCATGGTCGGCGGCCAGGAGGACATGATCGAAGACACCGCGATGACCCTGGCCAGGCAACGCCAAGCCAGCGCCTGACCGCTTCACGAGGCCCAGGCACAGCTTGGGCCATTGCCCATCTCTGCGGTTTGACCGGGAGTCATCCATGAGCAGTACGCACCCTCAACCCATCGGCTGGCGCAGCCATGGTCTGCTGTTTGTGCTCGCGATGATGTACGCCGATAACTTTGTCGGGCGGCAGATCATTGCCGTGATGATCGAACCGCTCAAACAAGAGTTCGGTGCCAGCGACACCGCCATGGGCCTGGTTTCGGGCCTGGCCTTCGCTGCCGTCTATGTGCTGCTGGGCCTGCCTGCCGGGCGCCTGGCCGACCGCCTGCCACGCACACGCCTGCTGGCCATCACCTGCTCGTTGTGGGCGCTGGCAACGGTGGCCTGCGGCCTGTCTACCAGCTTTGCGATGCTGGTGATCGCGCGCATGGCGGTAGCAGTCTTCGAGTCACCAAGCACCTCGACCTCGATGTCGATCATTGCCGATATCTACCCACCACACCGGCGTTCTTTTGCCATCAGTTGCTACACCGCCGCGCCGACGTTTTCGACCATCGTTGCTCTCAGTGCCGGCGCCTGGGTGGTCGACCAATATGGCTGGCGCAGCGCTTTTTTTGCTGTCGCCCTGCCTTCCCTGCTGACCAGCGCGGTGTTTGCCTTTGTGATGCGCGACCCGGTACGTGGTCGCTTCGACCTCCCCCATAGCCACGCCAGCCAGGCTGCACCGCCCATTCAAAGCCTGCTGGGCAGTGCTCGTGCACTCATGGCACAACCGGCCTACCGTTGCCTGGTACTGGCTTGCGGCATCACCACCTTCAGCGCCTACGCCTTTGCCATGTGGAATGCCAGCTTCCTGGTGCGATCCCATGACCTGCCCCTGCACTACGCCGGCCTCCTGGCCGGCCTGGTCGGCGGCACCTTTGCCGGGCTAGGGGCGTTGTTCAGTGGGTGGCTGACTGACCGCCTGGTGATCAGGAGCCAGCAGTGGCAAATCGGCATTCCGCTCATCGGCCATGTGCTCGGCAATTGCGCGTTGGTCATTTACCTGCTTTGGCCACGTGACATCCTGCTGCATGCGGGTCCGGTTCCGGTACCCAGCGCGATGCTCTGGTGCGCGCTGGGAAGCTTTTTCTCGGTATGGTGGGTGGGCCCGTGCTTCTCGTTGTTGACCCAGTTGGTGCCCGCCCACCGCCGGGCTACCGCCGTCGCCCTGCAGACCATCATCTCGACCTTGTGCGGGGTCGGTATCGGCCCATTGGCAACCGGGCTACTGAGCGATGTACTGATGCCATTTCTGGCGGACGAGTCGCTGCGCTACGCCCTGCTGTTGGTGAGTCTTATCATTGTCATACCGATCGTGCTGCTCTGGCGGACCTATCAACACCTGGCCGCGCCCTCGCGGCTTTCTGCCTATGCCTGAAACCTGAACTTGGCGCAGAATCGCCGATCAACTAGTTGAAACGGACGATCCACCCGCACACTCCCTACGTTACCGTCATTGTCAGACACCCGCTGCCCTGCGTTCGCAATATCAATGACTGGAGAGCTTATGAGGATACTGGTAAGCGTCAAACGAGTGGTCGACTACAACGTCAAGGTTCGCGTCAAGGCGGACAACTCCGGCGTCGACCTTGCTAACGTCAAGATGTCCATGAACCCCTTCTGCGAAATCGCCGTGGAAGAGGCCGTACGCCTGAAGGAAAAAGGTGTTGCGACCGAGATCGTCGTCGTTTCCGTCGGCCCGACCACTGCCCAGGAGCAACTGCGTACCGCCCTGGCCCTGGGTGCCGACCGTGCCATCCTGGTAGAAGCCGCTGACGAGCTGAACTCCCTGGCGGTGGCCAAGGCGCTGAAAGCCGTTGTCGACAAAGAGCAGCCTCAGCTGGTCATCCTGGGCAAGCAGGCCATCGACAGCGACAACAACCAGACCGGCCAGATGCTGGCTGCGCTGACCGGCTACGCCCAGGGCACCTTCGCCTCCAAGGTCATCGTTGCTGGCGACAAGCTGAACGTCACCCGTGAAATCGATGGCGGCCTGCAGACCGTGTCGCTGAACCTGCCAGCCATCGTCACCACCGACCTGCGCCTGAACGAGCCACGCTATGCGTCGCTGCCGAACATCATGAAGGCCAAGAAGAAGCCGCTGGAGACCGTTACTCCAGACGCGCTGGGCGTTTCCCTCGCCTCCACCAACAAGACCCTGAAAGTTGAAGCGCCGGCTGCCCGCAGCGCTGGCATCAAGGTCAAGTCGGTGGCCGAACTGGTCGAGAAGCTGAAGAACGAAGCGAAGGTAATCTGATATGACTATCCTGGTTGTCGCTGACCTTCTAGAAGGTCCGGAAGCCGGCGCCGTAGCCCCGGCCACCCTGAACACTGTCGCTGCAGCCGCCAAGATCGGTGGTGATGTGCACGTGCTGGTCGCAGGCCAGAACGTCGGTGGCGTTGCTGAATCCGCTGCCAAGATCGCTGGTGTGGCCAAGGTGCTGGTTGCCGATAACGCCGCCTACGCCCACGCGCTGCCGGAAAACGTCGCGCCGCTGATCGTTGCTCTTGTTGAACAAGGCGGGGCCAAGGGTTACAGCCACGTGCTGGCCCCGGCCACCACCAACGGCAAGAACATCCTGCCGCGCGTTGCCGCGCTGCTGGACGTCGACCAGATATCCGAGATCATCTCGGTCGAGTCCGCCGACACGTTCAAGCGCCCGATCTATGCCGGTAACGCCATTGCCACCGTGCAATCGAGCGCGGCGGTCAAGGTCATCACCGTGCGTACCACTGGCTTCGACGCCGTGGCCGCCGAAGGTGGCTCGGCCGCTGTTGAGGCCGTTGGCGCTGCGCACAACGCCGGTATCTCGGCCTTTGTCGGTGAAGAGCTGGCCAAGTCCGACCGCCCAGAGCTGACCGCTGCCAAGATCGTCGTTTCCGGCGGCCGCGGCATGGGCAACGGTGACAACTTCAAGCACCTGTACAGCCTGGCCGACAAGCTCGGCGCGGCCGTCGGCGCTTCGCGCGCTGCGGTCGACGCAGGCTTCGTGCCGAACGACATGCAGGTCGGCCAGACCGGCAAGATCGTTGCGCCACAGCTGTACATCGCCGTCGGTATCTCCGGCGCGATCCAGCACCTGGCCGGCATGAAAGACTCCAAAGTGATCGTTGCGATCAACAAGGACGAAGAAGCGCCGATCTTCCAGGTGGCTGACTACGGCCTGGTTGCCGACCTGTTCGAAGCGGTTCCAGAGCTGGAAAAGCTGGCCTGACCCGCCTGCCTGGTTTTTGAACAAGTCCGGCCCTCTTACAAAGGGTCGGCTTGCAAATGCTTCTTCAAAAAAGCCCGGGTACGATCCTGCACCGGGTTCCTCAGTATTTCCCCCGGAGCCCCTTGTTCCACAACAACCCCGCCATCCATGAATACGATCTGGTCAGCAACCTCGCCGGCAAAGCGCATCTCATGCGTGACGATCAACATGGTCATGTGCTCCGCCGCCAGTTGCTTCATTACCAGGTTCACCTCTTCCACAAGCTCCGGGTCCAGGGCTGAGGTCGCTTCATCGAACAACATCACCTTGGGTTGCATGGCCAACGCCCGGGCAATGGCAACGCGCTGCTTCTGCCCACCGGACAAGCGCGACGGATATTCGTCAATCTTGTTTTCCAGCCCGACCTTTTGCAGGTACTCCAGGGCCAGCGCTCTGGCCGCACTTTTCGAGTAGCCTTTGAGCTTCACAGGCCCTATCGCGACGTTTTCACAGACGGTGAGGTGCGGGAACAGATTGAAGTGTTGAAACACCATGCCCATCTGCTGGCGCACCCGGTTGATGTGCTGCTCGAAGGCGCGGCCTTTCAAGGGCCGGTTGACCTGAGCACCATCCAGCCAGATTTCACCGCCATTGAGCACTTCGAGATGGTTGATCGATCGCAGCAGGGTACTTTTGCCAGAGCCACTCGGGCCGATGATAGCGTAGATCTGCCCACGCGACACCGACAGGTCGATGCCCTTGAGCACCTCAAGTGTGCCGTAGGCTTTGCGAGCGCCCTTCACTTCTACCATAGCGTTGGTGTTCATCGTGACATCTCGACCTTGGCTTCAATAAGATGCAACCCAGCCTCGAGTACCAGATTGGCCACGTAGTAGATCACTGCGACGGCAATATAGAACTCAAAGGGGCTATACGTTTCGCTGACAGCCAATTGGGCGCTGTAGACGAGTTCGGCAATACCGATGATCGATACCAGTGAAGTGTCCTTCAGTAACACAATGAGGTTGTTCCCCAGTGGCGCAATGGTTTTTCTGAGCGCCTGCGGAACAATGATGTAGCGCTGGGTCATGGCCCTGCTAAGGCCAATCGAGCGCGCGCCCTCTATCTGGCCTGGGTCCACCGCCTCGATCCCGGACTTGATCACCTCGGCGTTGTACACCGCAAAATGCAGGCTTAGCCCGATTATCCCCGCAGCCAGGGCCGGGATGTCGATACCGACCTGAACCAGCCCGTAATAGATCAGATACAGTTGCAGCAACAATGGCGTGCCCATCAACAGCCAGGTCACGAAACGCACCGGCAATGCCATGGCTTTCGGCGCATACAGGTCGATCAGGGCAAACAGCACACCCACCGTCAGGCTGATGACGCTGGAACAGAGAAACATGACAACCGTCCACCACAGGCCGGTTGCCAGCATTTCATAGTAAGGCGTGATAACACTCAGGTTGAACCCTTCCACTGGCACTCCTCACTGGGTTGCGTAGCGCCGGTCCAGCACTTCCACCAGGTACTTGACCGCGTAGACCATGACGATATAAAGCAGCGCCGACACCATGAATATCTCGAATGGTTTGTAGGTTGAACTGATGAAGCGCTGCGCGGTGTAAGTCAGTTCGACCACCGAAATGGCCGACACCAGGGCAGAACCCTTGATCAGCCCGATAGCATTTACGCCAAGCGGCCTGATCATCAGCTTCATTGCCTGGGGAATGATGATAAACAACAGCGTCTGGCTGCGGCTGAAGCCAATCGACCGTGCGCCCTCCTCCTGGCCTGGGTCGACATTATCGATAGCCCCTCGAATGGACTCCGACATATACGCCGCTATATTCATGCCTAAACCGATCACCGCAGCAGCAAACGGCTCAAGCTCAATACCTATCTGTGGCCCACCAAAATAGATAATGAACAACTGCACCAGGCAGGGTGTGCCGCGAAATACGCTGACGTAAATCTTGGCTGCCCACCGCAAGATAATAAATGGCGATAACCGGCACGCCACCAGAACGATTGCAAGGAGTAAACCCAGTAAGAGTGATAGCAACGAGATCTGCACAGTTACCCAGGCGGCTTCCAGGAAGAACGGGTAGGTGCGATGGATCAATGACAGGTCCATAAAAACCACTCACAAAATTCAGCCAACCCGGCCCAGCCTGTCGGCCGGGCCACTTCAGGCGTGCATCAACGAATGTCGCTACCCACCCATTTCATGGAGATTTCTTTATAGGTGCCATCGGCCAGGATCTCGTCCAGGGCCTTCTGCAACTGGGCCTTGAGTTCAGGGTTGTTTCTGCGAATGGCAATGCCCAGGCCTTCACGGCCACCCTGCTCGTCCGGCAAGCTGATGATGCGTACTTTCTGCCCGGTTTCCTTTACCGCAACCATGACCGGAATGCTGTCCATCACTACCGCGTCGATACGAGCGGCTTCCAGGTCCACCAGCATTTCCGGTAGGCCTTTATAGGTGCGCACTTTAAGATTGCCGCGATTACGCGCCCATTTGTCATGCGAGTCGCCCAGCGTGACGCCGACGGTGACATCCTTGAGGTCATCAAGCCCCTTGATCGGAGAGTCTTCCTTGACGCCGATGGTACGGCCTGCGTGGTAATAAGGGCCCACAAAGTCAACGGCTTTCAGCCGCTCAGGCGTAATGGTCATCGAGGCGATGACCGCGTCATATTTCTTGGCCAACAGCCCGGCGATAATGCCGTCAAACGGTGTGGTAATAATTTTTATATTCACGCCCAAACGCTGAGCGAGTGCTTCACCAATAGAGGCATCGAAACCGACAATTTCATTCTTTTCATTGGCAAAGCTGAAGGGGGAGTACTGGCCACTCATTGCCACGCGCAGTACTTTTGAATGTTGAACGGCCTGCAGATCATCGGCGTGCGCCATGCCGTGAGAAAATAATGCAGCCGCTGCAACAGCGGTGGAAGCCAGTAGCATCCTGGTTTTTCTTGCCAGCATCGAGGCACTCCTTGAAAGTTTCTATTTCTTATTGTCCTGGGCGCTGAAGTCCCAACCTTCACTGAGAGCTTTGCACACTGAAACCTTGAAATCACCCTGCAATGTGCGTGTTCGGGTGGCACATTGCCGGAATCGGCCGACATAGTGTCGGCGCTACTTCGGGCTTTGGAATAACTGGAGTAGTGTCTGGCGATGCACTAAAAACAAGCGAGTACTCGGCTGGTTTGCCCCCTGCACTTTACCGGGGCAGCCGGTCATTTACCGGTGATCAGGCGGGAGTGCCAGCATTGCGCGAATTAGACGTCAAAGATCGGGAAATCCTCGAAATACTCTCCAAGGAAGCACGTGTGGCACTCAAAGCGCTGGCTGCAAGAGTTGGCCTGTCAAGAAGTGCCACCAGCGAGCGGGTTTTGCAACTGGAGCGTAGTGGGGTCATTCGCGGATATCGCGCCGACATCGGTGAAATCGATGCCAATGTCATACGGGCAATCATCCTGGTAGCGCTGAAACGTACACCGGCGCTTGGGTTGCTGGACCTTCTGGCACAGAACGCCCAAGTGAAACGGGTTTCATCGGTCAGCGGGCAGCTCGACCTGATAGTCGAGGTCGAAGCAAGGACGATTGATGACTTGAACCGTGTACGGGACGCCGTGGCGTGCCACGACTCTGTAGACGACATTACTACGGCGGTAGTGCTGCGGCGTGACATAGACCGGCAGAAGGCGTGATGCAGGAGCGGCCTTGTGTCGCGACAGGGCTGCGAAGCAGCCCCAGGTTTCAGTGCTGAGGCACTAATTGCCGGGGCTGCTGCGCAGCCCTATCGCGACACAAGGCCGCTCCTACAAAGACCGCGTAGTCTGCAAAAGCTACTTCAGTGCTGCGGTAAAGCTGTCTTTCAGCACGTCGAGGAGGAAGTCGGCATTGGCCCGGCTGAAAATCATCGATGGCCGCATTTTCAGCACGTTGTCATGCGGGCCTTCAGTGCCGATCAACACGCCGCGTTCCCTGGCGCCATCAGCCACTTTCCGGGCCAGGGCCGTGGCCGGCGCCTTCGACTTGCGGTCGGTGACCAGGACGATGCCGAGAAACAGCCCCAGCCCGCGCACATCACCAATCACGTCAAATTGCTGCTGAAGCTTGCGGAAACCCTCGAGCAAGTAATTGCCGACGTTCAAGGCGTTTTCTTTCAAATGGTCGCGCTCGATTGCATTGAGCACCGCCAGGCCTACCGCGCACGACACGGGGTTGCCGGCGAAGGTATTGAAATACTCCATGCCGTTGTTGAAGGCATCGGCAACCTCACGGGTGGTCACAACCGCCGACATCGGGTGGCCGTTACCAATCGGTTTGCCCATGGTGACGGCATCCGGCACCACGCCCTGGGTCTCGAATGCCCACCAGTGGCTACCGACGCGGCCGAACCCGACCTGTACTTCATCGGCCAGGCACAGCCCACCCTCGGCGCGAACCATGGCGTAGACCTCCTTGAGGTAGTTGTCAGGCAGGAACACCTGGCCCGCCACACTGGGGATCGACTCGGCAAGGAAGAACCCGGGGCCCTTGCCTGCCTTGCGCATGGCATCCAGCTGCTCTGCTACCGACTCGGCAAAGCGCTTGCCGTGCTGTTCCACTGGCCAGTGCTCAGGCGCGTAGTAGCTGTCCGGGACCACCGCCTCGTATACATGCGCTGCCCTGCCCTTGCCGGCCTTGCGTTTGTACTTGTAAGGGCTAAGGTCGATGAGTTCTTGCGTAGTGCCGTGGTAGGCCCAGTCCAGCACGATCGCCTGGTCACTGCCTGTGTAGTTGCGCGCCATGCGCAGCATCAGGCTGTTGGCTTCGCTGCCCGAACAACCAAAGGAGGCTACGCAAAGTCCCTCTGGCAGCGTACCCGTCAGGCGTTCGGCGTATTCGACGATGTTGTCGTGCAGGTAGCGCGTGTTGGTGTTGAGTAGCGCAGCCTGGCGGGTCAAGGCCTCGACCACGTCGGGGTGGCTATGGCCCAGGTGGCACACGTTGTTGAAGCAGTCCAGGTAGGCGCGCCCGAAGTTGTCGATCAGCCATACGCCATCACCGCGCACGAACTTGATCGGGTCGCTGTACGAAATCGACAGGTTCGGTAGCAGCAGTTCCTTGCGCCTGGCGATGATCTGGGCCTTGGTCATCCCTTGCTGGGTATAGGTCTCTGGCGGGATACCCGCCAAGGTCGAAGCATCGGGGAACAGGTCGGCCCACACTTCGCGGTACTCTGGCTCACCCACGCCAATAACCTCGCTCGCGCTCAGCCGAGTATCGGTGGTCATCTGCAGGTGCAGGTGGGGAATCCAGCCGCCGTTTTCATGATCGGTGCCCATGTAGCCGACCAGGTCGCCAGCTTCGAGCTTGTCACCGGCTTTCAGGCGGCTGAGCGCTTCATGGGCCATATGCCCCCACAGGGTCAGAAATGGCGGGCAACCGGGTGGCGTGTGCTCGATCATCACCAGGCCACCATACCCCAGCGGGTCTGGTTCAACCTCCACACTTCTGACAGTGCCGGCGACCGGCGCGTACAACGGCGTACCCGCTGGCATCACCAGGTCGACACCGACATGCAGTGTGCGGCGTTGCCCCTTGATGAAGCGGGACTCGAACGCGCTGTCGGTGTAGATGCTGCGCAACTCACCCCAAGGCCCGATGGCCAACGGCACCTGGTGAGCAGCAGAGAACTCATCCCACCAACGGGTTGCATCTGCGGGGCGTTGCTCAGCCGAGGCGATGGTCATCTCGTGGGTGGCGTCGCCAAACGGGGCAATCACCTTGTTCAGGATGGCGGCAGACGGGCGTACCAGGTCGGCGAAGGATTTGTGGTTGCCCGCAATCCAGCGGCGGACATCACCCGCGCCTTCGATGGCATCAAAACCACAGGCCTTGCGCAGGATGCCGGTGGCCAGCCGTGGGTTCATCGCATCAAGCTGTTCCAGCAGGCGCCAGGCAGGCGCTTCACTGATCGCCAAGTAGGGGTTGTCGTCTGTCTGGTCATGCCGGGAAGCGGAAAAGGTGACGCTGATCACCAGGCGCATGGCGATCAGGTTGAACAACACATCAAGCTCTTGCGCTTGCAGCGGGTACTTTTCATGGAAACCGGCGACCAGCGCAGCAGCGGCGCCGATTGGGTCGTCCATGTCGAGAATGGCGTAGGCACTGGCGATCGCAACCTCGGCTATCAGCACGGTATGCACGGCATCGCCAAAGTCGATGAAGCCAGTCACGGTACTGGTAGTTTCGGCATCGACCAGAATGTTCCAGTCGTTGGCATCGTTGTGGATCACCTGGGCCCGCAGGGAAGCCAGCCTTGGCTGTACAGACTGTTCGAACTGGGTGATGAAACGCTCGACAATGGCCCGGCGTTCAGGATTCTTGATGAAGTGCAGGCGCGAACGGGAGCGCGCAGCATGGCGCAGATCCCAGTCAAGGTCGCGGACGGCGCCCGGGTGCATGAAGCCCTGCAGCGCGCGGTCGAGTTCACCGAGTGCCTGGCCGAAGTTGCTCATCAGTGCAAATGAGCGCCTGGCCTCGGCAAGTGGCGTGCCGGCCAACCAGCTGACCAGGCGCACTGCGTGCTTTTCACCTGTGGCACCGGTCACCGACGGCAGGTAGTCGCCAGCCACGCTGGCCCGCAAGTGAGGCACGCCCAGATGCCCGCCGTGCACGGCCAGGTGATCGAGCAGCGCGGTTTGAAACTCGCTTTCTACTCTGGGCTCGCTGGCATTGACGATTTTCAGTATCCAGCCCGCATCCAGGCCCGTCTGCAGCCGGTAATTGCGATCACGCTCCCCGTCCAGCGGCGTGGCAGTGCCAGAGACATTGAAGAAATCTTTTGCGAGGCCCTCTGCATCGCTTGCCGAAAACCGAGGTGCCGGGTGGGAAAGGTCTGTCATATCATCACGTTCCGAGCGAGCAAATTGTTTTTTCAATAGCTTGTCATGCACCACCGAAACCGACACCCTGCATACGGTCGGGATCAACAGGCATTATGCCGGTTCTGACCGGCATAAAGACGGCGAGCTAATCGGGTGCTGCAATGCGTGAGCTGGATGCAAAAGATCGTGAGATTCTTGAAGTACTTTCGAAGGACGCGCGCATTGCGCTGAAGGCATTAGCCGGCCGCATAGGCCTTTCCAGAAGCGCCACGACCGAGCGCGTTGCCAACCTTGAACGCAGCGGGATCATTCGCGGTTATCGGGCGGATATCGGCGAGATAGACGCCAATGTCATACGCGCGATCTTGCTGGTAACGTTACAGCGCACCCCTGCCATGGGGCTGCTTGACCAGCTGGCTACTGACGCACGCGTGCGGCGGGTTTCCTCGGTGAGCGGTCAGCTTGACCTGGTGGTTGAAGTGGAGACCCGGACCATCGACGACCTCAACCAGGTACGCGACAACGTCGCACGCCACGAATCCGTGGATGACATTACCACGTCGGTAGTCCTGCGCCGTGATATCGACCGCCAGGGTGCCTGACGACCTGCAGGATGGCACGGGCTTCACCGGTGCCATCCACGCCGGGTGTATCAAGTTTCGCGTATATGCCGCTCCTGGCGTTCCTGCCGCTCCTTGGCCTCAATGTTCAGTGTCGCCGTTGGCCGTAGCAGCAAGCGCTTGAGGCCGATGGGCTCGCCGGTGTCCTTGCACCACCCGTACTCACCCCGTGCAATGCGCTCCAGGGCTTCGTCGATCTTGTCCAGCAGCTTCTTTTCCCGTTCAAGCAGGCGCAGCTGCCATTGCCGTTGCTCTTCCATGGTCCCCAGGTCAGATGGGTCGCTGCTCGGCTCGAATGCGCGCATCAGCTCGAACTCGCTGGATATTCGCGCTTGCAGCTCATTGCGCTGCGACAACAACAGGTCGCGGAAGAACCCCTGCTGCCGAGCATCCATATAGGCCTCTGCAGGCATGCAAAGCAGGTCTTGTTCGGTCATGTCTATTACGCTCGCGGCAGCATTCGAAGGTCGGCCCAGGTTGCAAATGACTCGTCACTTGGCTTAAGTTGTTACTTTATAACATTCGCTAAGGAGTTCTACAATGAAACCAGGCATTCACCCCGACTACCGCCCCGTTCTGTTTCACGATGTGGCTGCCAGTGCCTTCTGGCTGATCCGCTCGACCATCGAAACAGACAAGACCCACGTGCATACCGATGGCGTCAGCTACCCCTACGTCACCCTCGACGTTTCCAGTGCCTCGCACCCGATCTACACCGGCCAGGAACGCAAAGCCAAGGCCGAGGGCCGGGTGGCGGGCTTCAACAAGCGGTTTGCAGGCTTTACTGCCAAGTAAGAAAAAGCCGCTTTCGGTCCAGGGAAAGCGGCTTTTCCAACCCATCATCGCGCAGCCTCAAGCCGCCCAGGTTTCCTGAAGATGGCGCCATAACACGCGTCCCTCTACAGCACTGAAAAGTGCGGTCGAGATCCGTGCCTTCGCTTTCTGGCCGGGCAAATGGTGCGTCTCGCGATAGCACACCACTGCACCCTCCGACCATTGTGCGATGGTTTTCAGTTCGGCGACCTCAATGCTCAACCCTGGCTGAGACCCTGCACGCTGAGCAAACAGGGATGAAACATCGCCCAGGCCTACCTGAGCACCGGCAGGTGTCACCATCGCAAAATCCGCGTGAAACCGCTCGACCATGGCTGCAACAGAACCCTCCCCCCGGGCGAAGAGCGCCTCGATCAATACGTGCAGATCAATGACTTCTTTCAGATACCGATTCATGGCGTTCCTTTCGTTTGACAAGTGAGCGTATCCGCAGACAGAACAGGACGGCCAGGCAGGTTGCCTGCCCCCCTCCTGCCAGCATGAATGTGGCTTCGTAGGCTTGCCGAGTCCCCAAGAGCATGGTCAGCAAGCTGAAGAACAGGCTGACGGCTGTCACGCCAAGGCAGAAGCTCAACTGCCGGTTCAGGGCCCACAAGGTACTGGCCTGGCCAAGTTCCGATGATGCCAATGCTGAAAAGGCAGCGCTTTGCGCGACGCTGGTACATAAGCTCCCCCCGACACCGAGCAGCGCGTAGGCAATCATCAGTGAAGACGTGCTGTAAGCCAGCGCCAGCAGCGCATAACCCGGGACCTGCAGGGCCAGCCCCAGCAGCAGTAACGGGGTGGGCCCGAATGATCTGTAACACCAGGTGGTGCACGCGATCGCCAGCGCTGCCCCCACGGTCCAGGGCAACATCAGGCTGCCTGCTGCGCTTGCGGTCCATCCAAGGTCGGCCTGAAGGTAAAGCATGGCCAACAGATTCACCCCGATGAACAGGCCCGGCACAGCCAGATACAACATCATCGATCCGGCGAAAACGGGCTCGCGCATTACCGAAAAGTCCAACAGGGGTGCAGCGATACGCCGTGAGTGACGCAGGTAGCTGCCGAGCAAGGTGGCCGCCAGTGCGGCCCAGGCCATAGCCATGCCACCCTGGCCATCACCCGCATCAGTCATACCCAGCAAGCCGCTGGCCACCCCTCCCCCAGCCAGTAGCAAGCCTTTGCCATCAAAGGGTTCATTGCGCGCGGCTGCCGGTGGGCGCGGTAACCAGCAAACACCCAGGATCAAGGCCAGCAGTGCCATGGGAAGACTGGCGAGCAGCACCCACTGCCAGGGCATGCGTTGCGACAACCAACCGCCTGCCAGGGGTGATATGGCTGGCGCCAGCAAGCCTATGGCCATGATCGCCATGGTCACCCTTGGCCGCTCATGCGCCGAATACAGGCGGTAGACCAGTGCCTGGCCCAGAGGAATGAACAGCCCGGCGGCAAAACCCTGCAGGCCGCGTAAAGGTAACAGCGTTGCCATCTGCCCCGACCAGGCGATCAGCAGTGTGGCGCCTGAGAAAAACACCAGTGAGCCGAGCAGCACCGGGCGCTCGCCCATGCGCTGCCCCAGCCATCGGCTGGGCAACATTCCCAGCATCAGCCCAAGTAGATAGGCCGTACTCACCCAAGCCAGCGTGGCGACATCAGCGTGCAGTGCTTCACCTATTTTCGGTGAAACCACGGCGGTGATGAAGGTATTGATCAGGTCTACAAAGAAACCCAGCAAGTAGAACAGCGTGATACGACGACGCAGGTTGAGTAAGGCCACGGTGAACTCCAGTCAGCGAGCGTGACTGTACCCCTGCACCGACAGCGACATAAGTGCTGTAATATCGCCCAGACTGTTAACTGATTTTTGACAATCATGCTCGACCTCAATCGCGTTGCCAGCTTTGTCGCCGTTGCAGATAGCGGCAGCTTTACCAAGGCTGCCCAGTTGCTGGGCCAGTCCAAGGCGCGGATCAGCTTCAATGTACGGCGTCTGGAAGCTGAACTGGGCGCCAGCCTGCTGGCCCGTAACACCCGCCGCAGCGTGCTGACCGACTGCGGTGAACGGTTTCTGCTTGAAGCGCGTCAGCTGCTTGACCAGGTGGAGCGCGCGACAGCCAGCGTGCAGCAGTCATCCGCGGGGCTTGGCGGGCGGTTACGCATCACCAGTACCTCCGCCTTTGCCCAGCGTGCAGTGCTGCCGGTGCTGGCCGACATGGCAGAAGCTCATCCCGATCTGTCGATCGAGCACGTAGCGTCATCGCACCTCTGTGACCTGGTTGCTGAACGCTTCGACGTGGCAATCCGGCTAGGCGAGTTGGCGGACTCCGATTACAAGGCCGCCAGGATTGGCGACTATGCCTTGCAGCTGGTCGCCAGCCCGGCGTATCTGCTACGGCACCCGGTTGGCTCAGCGGAGGCGCTGGTCAACGTGCACTGGCTGGCTCATACGCACCTGAGCGATGCGCCCTGGCGCTTCTTCAACTCACAGTCCATGACCGAAAGCTGCCAGTTCGTGCGCCCGTCCCGCTTTCAGGCAGATAGCGCAGAGGCGTTGCTGGACATGGCCTTGCGCGGGCTCGGGGTTGCGCTTCTGCCAAGCTGGTTGGTAGACGACGCCATCGCGAAGGGTAAGCTCTGCGCCGCGCTTGACCCACAACACTTTGCACGGCAACCCATTCATGCGTTGTACCGCAACAGCATGTATGTACCTGCGGCAACACGCGTTTTCATTGACCAGCTGGCAGCCCGATGGGCCCTTGAGGACACCGGGCTGTAACAGCCATATCACGTTGCTGGCACAGCGCGCATGCGTGCAAGCACGCCCTGAATCTCGCCAACCACCTGCCGGGTTGCCTCGTCGATCGTCCCTTCATTACGGCACAGCACCCAGCCGTGCGCTGCAACGGCACGCTCGAACGCCTCGGTACAGGCCACCTGTTCATCCAGGTTGTGGATCACCGTACTGCCCAGCCCACGCGTACGCGCCGCGGCCCGTGCCCATGAGGTTTCAGCGGCTGTGACAACCCCGACATGCAAATCGGGCACTTGCACCTTACGTTCGAGGTTCAGGCGCAAGATCTGGTCGAACGGCACCGTGCGGCGGAACGCAGCATCGGAGGGGTACCAGCGATCAATCAGGATGATGCTGTCAGCTGGCTGCCTGGGCAGCACATGCCGGGAAATCCAGGCGCGGCTCTCGGCAAAGCGCTCGCACACCTTGAACTCCAGGTCCCGGCATGGGCTTCTGGCAAGCTGGTTGACCAGGGCCATGGTCTCGCCCCGGCAAGGGTCGTTCTTTCTTTCACAAAGGCGGATCACCTTGTTCCCGTCCAGCCGCAAGGCTTGAGTGACGGCCTCCAGCAGCGTGGTCTTGCCGGTACCCTTGGGCCCATCAATGGAAACAAACAGCGGGCGGTTCATCGTTCAATACCAGTTGGTTCAGGCGCGGGATGAGACCATTGATCGTGGCTCGGCTTCAAGCGAATCTCTTTCTACGTCAACCCTGAGCCTTCCAACCCACTTGCTCAAGGGCCGCCAGCAGCCGCTTACCCTGCAGGCCTGGCACCTCTCGCCCATCCTCTGCCTGCATGGTCCTGCCTGCCAGGATCGCGTTGACGATGGCCTCTTCTACCGCCTCGGCCGCCGCCGCGAACAGCGGCGATATATGGTCGTTGTTGACCATAGCCACTTGCGCTGTCATCGGCAGATCGCGGCGATTGTAGTCGGCAGTCGCCAGCCCGATGTTCCCCGTCGAGAATGCCAGGAAGATATCGCCACTGGAGTCATCGGTGCCGCCGCCTGTGCGGGCAATACCCAGCGCAGCACGTTGCGCCAGGCGTTGGCACTGGTGCGGCAGCAACGGTGCATCGGTGGCCAGTACCACCACGATCGAGCCCATGCCAGGGGTGTCCTGCTGGTCAAATGGCGTGGGCAGGTCAAGCAACACCCGGCCTACGGGATAGCCATCCACCCGCAGCTCGCGGCGCTGGCCATGGTTGGCCTGGACAAAGGCCCCCACCGTCCAGCTACCCTGCTCTGCCGGCAACACCCGCGACGCGGTACCGATGCCGCCTTTGAATTCATGGCAGATCATGCCGGTACCGCCGCCTACCGCACCCTCGGTCACCGGCCCGCCACAGGCAACCGCCAGCGCTTGCTGGACCAGGTCCGCATTCACATGCTGCCCCCAGATGTCGTTCAGCACGCCGTCGTAGGTTTCCATCACCACCGGCATGCACCAGTAGGTCGACGCGTCCGCCAGGGTTGCATGCTCATGGGCGATGAGTGCATCGCGCACCACGCCCACGCTGTGCGTGTTGGTGGTGGCAATGGCTGTCGTCAACAGGCCCGCTTCACGAATCCACTCCAGGCCTGTGGCGTCGCCATTGCCATTGAGCACATGGCAGCCGGCAAAGCACGGTTGATGGCGCGCCGGGCCTTCGCGGGGCTCGATGACACTGACACCGGTGCGTACAGGCTTGCCATTGTGGTGCTTGTCCAGGGTGGCGTGGCCAACCCGCACACCCGGCACATCGGTAATGGCGTTGTGAGGACCAGGCCGACCAAGGCCCAGCGTGATACCGAAATCGCGTGCTCGCATCTTGTCTCTCGCTCAAAGTTTCTGGAAGGCCGGGCTCAACTTGCCATACGTGCCGTACAGCAACACGGAGGTAAGCAGAATGCCAAGAATGATGAAAATGTCCCGGGCTGAAGCCGTACTCAACAGGGTCGTCAACAGGTACCCGGCCCCGGTCACCGCAGCCAAGGCCGGCAGTGGCCACAGCGGCATCCGGTAAGGGTGCTCACGGTCGCGGCGCAGCACGCGGCTGAACAGCGCGCACATCCCGACCACCAGGTACACGCACAGGATCAGCAGTACGGTGAAGGACGTGAGCTCCGACAGGTTGGAACTGAACGTCAAGGCAGCGGAAGGCACTGCGAGGAACAGCGTGGCCAGCCAGGGCGATTCCCACTTGGGGTGAATGCGGATGAAGGCGCGGTTCAGTGTCGGCATCCACAACGCATCCCGCCCGCTGCTGTAGATCACCCGCCCACTCTGGATGACCAGGGCAATGATGGCATTGAACACCGAAAGGAAAATCCCGGCGCTGACCAGGCGCGAGAGTGTTTCGTTGCCATGGGCCGTCAGCAGGTAGCCGATAGGGTCCGGGCTGGCCAGCATCGCCTCAAGCGAGGGTGCCCCTACCAGCAGCGCCACCAGCGGGACCACTTCGATGGCCAACACCAGCACCAGCGACCACAGCACTGCCTTGGCGATCCCACGCCCGCCACATTTCATGTCTTCGGCCAGCAACACGGCGCCGCCATAACCGTTGAAAGAGAACAGCGCAGTGCCCACCGCACCAATCACCAGCGCCCAGGGCGCCGCGTGCAGTATCCCGTTATCGAGTACCAGCGGGCTGACAAGGCTGCTAACCGGTTGCTGGGCGTGGCCAAAGCCCAACACCACGATCACCATCAGTGCCGCCACCTCAAGGAACAGGCAAATGCCGGTGACCCACGCATTGAGCTTGATGTTGAGAATGCCAAGCAAATAGCCCAATGCCACAATCACCAAGGCCACCGTCTGCCCGTCAAGCTGGGTGCCGAGCGCTGCATTCAGGTAAGTGGCTGCCCCCGTGGCCAAGACCGGTGGAATGAACACCAGCATCGCCAGCACGGTAAGGAAAGTGGCGTAACCGGCCATCCCGCCAAATACCCGCTTGGCAAACACGTATTCACCCCCTGCCGCACTGTGCGCGCGGCCCAGTTCGGCATAGCAAAGCGCAAACATCAGCGCCAGCACACCACCTAGCACGAAGGCCCAGATCACACCTGTACCTGCCTGGGCGATAGCAAAGGGCGCAATGACGAAGACGGAGCTTGCGGGTGTCACCGATGACACGGTGATGGCGACTACATCTGCGACGCTCAGCGTCGGTTTAAGTTTTGGGGTGGGTGCACTACAGGACGTCATTTGTTCATCCTCACGTTGTTGTTAGTGTCAGAGGCAGAACCAGTAAGCGAAACGTGGCGAGCTCGACGGCCCGCTTGATAGGTATGAAATCTATGCGGCGCCACCCGCCAGGACAATTCCCACTAAGGGGTACCCCCGGTTGACAGCTGAGGCAAAGCGGGTGCCAATGCCCTACTTCTTTCAAGGACGCTGTCGTGGAAATTCTCTTTCATGAGGTTGCCGGCCACACCGCGCTGGCCAGAACGATCGAGCAGATTGGCAGCCCGCGCTTCTGGCGTCAGCTGATCCTGGTGCTGAGGCACTGGGTGCCGTTCGACAACGCGCTGGCGATGCACTTCCCTCCCCAGGGCGCCCCACAAGTGCTGGAGGAGTACGATGCAGCGCCAGCCCCCGCAGCGGGTGAGTTGTACCTCGACGGGTTGTACCTGCTAGACCCCTTCTACCAGGCCGCCCGCGAAGGCTTGGCCAGTGGTTGCTACCACCTGGAAGAAGTGGCGCCAGACCATTTCTGGCAAACGGATTATTACCAGAACTACTTTCAGGACCATGTGCTGGTCGACGAAGTCCAGTTCCTGTTGCAGCTGCCCGATGGGGTATTGTCGCTGTCACTGGGCATGCGCCGCGCTTTCGACGCAACAGAGCTGGGCAAGCTCAACCTGATCAGTGCCTGGGTGCTGGCGCTGCTTGGGCAGCACTGGGCGCGTAGTGGCGTGCCGGTGCCCGTGCAGGCACCGGTTGGCGATGCGTTGGCCAGGTTTGCCCAAGGCCTGTTGTCCGAGCGAGAACTGGAAATCGCCCGCCTTATCCTGCGCGGTTACTCGTCGAAAGCGATGGCGCAACGGCTGGGGATCTCGCCAGAAACCATAAAGGTGCACCGGCGCCACCTGTACGCGAAGCTGAACATCTCGTCTCACCCCGAATTGTTTTCGATGTTCATACGGGAGCTGGGGTTCGCAGATGAACGGGGGGAGACCCCATCAGCCTGAAAAGGCAACCACCCGGCAATGCCCAAGGCGGACAATGCCTGCTAGGCTGACGATGGCGGCCCTCCTGGCAGCCTACTCTTTACCCTTAGGCACGGGCCAAATGACCTTCGACCCACAAGTAAACCTGACAAACTGCGACCGCGAACCCATCCAGATCCCTGGCAGCATCCAGCCCCACGGCTGCCTGCTGGCCTGTGATGCATCCGCGACAGTGGTGCTGCGCCATTCGGTCAACGCCCCGCATCTGCTGGGCCTGGCAGGCGATATCAACGGCCAGAAGCTGCACACGGTGCTAGGGGACGAGGTAGCCCATACCCTGCGCAACGCACTGGCCCGTACCCGCGAAGCCTCGCGCCCTGCACTCAGCTTCAGCGTGATGCTGCCCAACGGCCAGGCCTTCGATATCGCCGCCCACCTGTTCAAAGGTACGGCCATCCTGGAGTTTGAACCGGCCGGTGCCAGCATCGCCGAGCCCATCGAGCTGGCCCGTACCCTGATTGCCCAGCTGCGCGAAATCGACCAGACCAGCAAATTGTTCCGCGACGCTGCCCGCTTTGTCCGGGCCGTACTGGGCTACGACCGGGTGATGATCTACCAGCTCGGCGCAGACGGTGCCGGCAAGGTGGTCGCCGAAGCCAAACGTGGCGACCTTGAAAGCTTCATGGGCCAGTACTTCCCCGCCTCCGACATCCCGCAGCAGGCCCGAGCGCTTTACCTGCGCAACCCGATCCGGGTGATTGCCGACGCCCAGTTCAAAACAGTCGCCATCGAGCCGGTCCTTGACCCGTCAGGCGAACCGCTCGACCTGTCCTACGCGCACCTGCGCAGCGTATCGCCGGTGCATTGCGAGTACCTGTGCAACATGGGCGTGGGCGCCTCCATGTCGATATCGGTCATCGTCAACGGCGAGCTGTGGGGGATGATCGCCTGCCACCACTACGCACCGCGCACCCTGGCCATGGGGCAGCGGGTGGCCGCCGAAATGTTCGGCGAGTTTTTCGCGCTGCATATCGAGACCCTGCGCAGCCGGCAAAAGCTCGAAGCCGCCGTGCGGGTTCACAAAGCACTGGACACCATCGTGCGCGATGCCAACCAGTCAGCGGACCTCGATGGGTTCTTCCACTCACGCCTGCCGCGGCTGATGTCGCTGATTCCCTGCGATGGCATCGGCATGTCGTTGCAAGGCCGCTGGGCATCGGCCGGGCTGGCAGTGCCCAAAGCTGCCGTGCCCGACCTGTTGCGCCTGGCGGATATGGTCACCAACGGCCGTACCTGGGCGTCCAACCGCCTGTCGATGGTGCTTCCCTCTGCCCAGGCGTACTTCAGCGACGTATCCGGCGTGCTGATCATCCCGATGTCGCAGCAGCCGAGGGATTACCTGATCTTCTTTCGCAAGGAGGTCATCGAGACGCTCGACTGGGCCGGGGACCCGAACAAAACTTACGAAAGCGGCGCGCTGGGCGATCGCCTGACGCCGCGCAAAAGCTTCGCCATCTGGAAAGAAACCGTTCACCAGCAGTCGCTGCCCTGGACCGAACAGGACCGCCAATTTGGCGATGCCATCCGCACCGCCATCGTCGAAGTGGTGCTGCACAACAGCGAGCTGCTCGCCAGCGAGCGCTCGAAGGCTGAAGTGCGCCAACGCATCCTTAACGAGGAGCTCAATCACAGGGTCAAGAACATCCTGTCACTGATTGGTGCGCTGGTTGCCCACCCGACCTCCGAGAGCCAGACCCTCCAGGACTATGTGGCCACCCTCAAAGGGCGTATCCAGGCATTGTCACTGGCCCACGACCAAGTGGTGCGTGGTGATGGTGGCGGCCGCCTGGCAATGCTGCTGGAGGCCGAGCTTTCACCCTATCGCACGGCTGCCGGGGTGATCGAGCTGCAAGGCCCGAACGTCATCCTCGACGCGCGCGCCTACTCGGTGATGGCCCTGGTGCTGCACGAGCTGGCCACCAATGCGGCCAAGTATGGTGCACTGTCGCGGGCCGGCGGCAAGCTTGCGGTGAGCTGGGCGATCGACGCCGCCAGCGCCTGTGTCATCAGCTGGCGCGAAAGTGGCGGGCCCACGGTACGCCCGCCCAGCCGCACTGGCTTTGGCTCGGTACTGATCGACCGCAGTATCCCGTTCGACCTGGGCGGCACCAGCACGGTGGAATATTACCCCGAAGGCCTGCAAGGCGTTTTCAGGATCCCTGCCAAGCACCTGACCGTCGCCGAACCGTTCGTACCCGCCATCCCGGCCACGGCCATGGCCCGCGTAGGCGATACCTTTGCAACACGGGCGGGCTTGTGCGTGCTGATTCTCGAAGACCAGTTGGTGATTGCAGTCGGCTTGGAGCAGATTCTCAACGATGCTCACATCAAGGACGTGATCACCGCCAATTCCGAAGATGAGGCAATGCAACTGCTCGCCCGCAGCACACCGGACGTTGCGATACTGGATGTCAACCTGGGCACCGGCACATCAATTTCCGTGGCCGATGAACTGGTACGCCGTCAGGTTCCATTCCTGTTTGCCACAGGCTATGGCGATGGCATCAGCATTCCCGAGCACTTGAAGGGCGTCCCCGTAGCGCGCAAGCCTTACGACGCCAACAGCATCCTGGCCAGCCTGCAGGGCCTGTTGGATCGCTGAAAGGCGATACCAGGCCGCTCCTCAGGGAAAGGCGCCAGCCTTGCGCTGGCGCCGTACCTCAGGGCTTACACCGCCAGCGCGCGCTCACGCAGCTCGCTGTTGAGGATGCGGTCGTTCTCGCTGTAATCGACCGGGCAGTCGATCACGTGCACGCCTGGGGTCTTGATGCAGTGTTCCAGCAGTGGCAGCAGGCCTTCGGCGCTTTCCACGCGGTGGCCGTTGGCACCGTAGGCTTCGGCGTACTTCACGAAGTCCGGGTTGCCGTAGTCCAAGCCGAAATCGGTGAAGCCCATGTTGGCCTGCTTCCAGCGGATCATGCCGTAGCCATCGTCACGCAGGATCACCACGGTGATGTGCATGCCCAGACGTACAGCCGTTTCCAGCTCCTGGCTGTTCATCATGAAGCCGCCGTCGCCGCACACCGAGATCACCGGGCGGTCCGGATGCACCAGGTGCGCCGCCATGGCCGATGGCAGGCCAGCGCCCATGGTCGCCAGGGCGTTGTCCAGCAGCACGGTGTTCGGCTTGTGCGCTTTGTAGTTACGGGCGAACCAGATCTTGTAGATGCCGTTGTCCAGGGCAACGATGCCTTCGGACGGCAGTACGCGACGGATGTCGGCCACCAGGCGCTGCGGGTAGACCGGGAAGCGGTTGTCGTCACCACCTTCGGCGATCTGCGCTTCGTTGGCTTCGCGGATGGCCATCAGGCGGGTGAAGTCCCAGTGCGACGTGTCGTCCAGCGCTTCGCTGATCTGCCACACGGCGTTGGCGATGTCGCCGATCACTTCAACCTGCGGGAAGTACACGGCATCGACTTCGGCAGAGCGGAAGTTGATGTGGATGACTTCGGTGCCGCCACGGACCATGAAGAACGGTGGCTTCTCGATCACGTCGTGGCCGATGTTGATGATCAGGTCGGCCGCTTCGACGGCGCGGTGCACGAAGTCACCCGACGACAGTGCAGCGTTACCCAAGAAGCGCGGGTGGCGCTCGTCGACCACACCTTTACCCATCTGGGTGGTGATGAACGGGATGCCGGTCTTGTCGATCAGTTGCTTGAGGACCTTGGCGGTCATCTTGCGGTTGGCGCCAGCGCCGATCACCAGAATCGGGTTACGAGCGGTCTTCAGCTTCTCGACGGCAGCTTCGATGGCCACGTGTTCGGCCAGCGGGCGGCGGTGCAGGCTGCGCGGGATCGGCAGTGCGTCGGTCTGCTCGGCGGCGATGTCTTCCGGCAGTTCCAGGTGTACCGCACCCGGCTTTTCTTCTTCAGCCAGGCGGAAGGCTTCGCGCATGCGCGACGGGATGTTGTCGGCCGAGGCGAACTGGTGGGTGTACTTGGTGATGGGGTCCATCATGCCGCACACGTCAATGATCTGGAAGCGGCCCTGCTTGGACTTCTTGATCGGCTTCTGCCCGGTGATCATCATCATCGGCATGCCGCCCAGGTAGGCGTAGGCGCTGGCGGTGACCAGGTTGGTGGCGCCAGGGCCGAGGGTGGACAGGCTGACGCCGGTCTTGCCAGTCAGGCGGCCGTAGGTGGCAGCCATGAAGCCTGCAGACTGCTCGTGACGGGTCAGTACCAGCTTGATCTTCGACTTGCGCAGGGATTCGAGCAGGTCGAGGTTTTCCTCACCAGGGATGCCGAACACATACTCGACACCTTCGTTTTCCAGACATTGCACAACGACATCGGCGGCCTTGGCCATTTGGGGTACTACCTCAAAATCTTTGTGGGATTGCAGCTTTATTACGCTGCGTGACTGAGATATTGCAGGATGTCTCAGTGGCGCGCATCGTAGGCCCTCTGGTTAATAATAATAAATATATTGTTATGATGCTTAGCATCACAGTTCGTTATGAATGGTAGAACGCCTCAATGAACCTCAAGGCATTGCGCTGCTGCGTCGAGATCGTGCGCCAAGGCAGCTTCACCAAGGCTGCGCAGCATTTGCACATCGCCCAGCCTGCGCTGAGCATGGCCGTAACCCGCCTGGAAGAAGAACTGGGCGTGACCCTGTTCAACCGCACCACGCGCAAAGTCATCCTTACCGCCGAGGGCGAACAGTTCCTGCCACGCATTGCGTCGGCGCTGCGCGAGATGGATGTTGCCCGGCAAGAGCTGCGCGACATGGCCGACCTGAAGCGCGGCGAAGTGCGCCTGGGCATCCCGCCCATGTTCGGCCTGCACTATGTACCTGGGTTGATGAACGCCTTCCGCCAGCTGTATCCAGGCATTGCCATGACCGTGTTTGAAGGCAGTGCCGAGGACATTGGCCATCGCCTGGAACAACGGGAAATCGACCTGGCATTGCTGGAGTCCAGGCGCGTGCCCCCCGACAAGGAATCGATCCTGCTGGGCAGTGACGAGATGCTCGCGTGCATGCACCCCGACCACCCCTATGCCGGTAAGGCCTTCCTCACGGCGGAAGACCTGCGCAATACCGACATGGTGGTGTTCGACCGCACATTCGTTCAACGTCACCTGCTGGACGCGTTTTTCGCCGAACATGGCATCACTTACCAGGTGGCGTTACAGAGCAACTTCGTCTCGCTGGTGGTGCAAGCCGCGCTGGACAACATGGGGGTGGCGACCCTGCTGCGCTCGGTCCAGCAACGCACGCCGGGCATTGTCGGGGTGCCGTTCCGGCCCGCGCAGCAGATGAGCTTCAGATTGTGCTGGCGCTCGGGGGAATACCTGTCGCTGGCCAGCAAGCGGTTCATCGAATTTGCTGCACAGACGCATTACCTGGAGCGGTGAGGCTAGCCTGTTCCGGCCCTTTCGCGGCTAAAGCCGCTCCCACAGGTACAGCGTAAATGTTGGGCACCCGCAGTCCCTGTGGGAGCGGCTTTAGCCGCGAACACCGGCAAAGCCGGTGCCAGACCGACGCGCCAGTGCCTATGGGAGCGCAGTTTTCAACGCCAGATGGGCGATCACCTGCTCAGCCGCCCGCCCCAGGCAGCCCTTGAAAAAGTGGTTTGCACCTGCATAAACCGACACCGCACGTTGCTCTGGGCCGGCCCATTGCAGCAGGTTGGCCAGCGGCGCCATTTCATCCTGTTCGCCGTGCAGCAGCAGGCAATCTGCAGGCACCGGCAATGGCTCGTAATATCGCCCGCCCGGTACATCACCCACCGGCAGCCCCAGCAACGCCACTGCCTGCAACTGCCCTTCAAGCGCACAGGCCACACGGGCGAACACATAGGCACCAAAGGAAAACCCGACCAGGGCTACCGGTAGCTCAGGCAACTCCCGTCTGAAGTGACGGATGACCGTGATGCAGTCTTGCGCTTCGCCGATACCCTCGTCGTGCGCACCTTGTGTCTGCCCTACCCCACGGAAACTCGGCCGCACCACTTGCCAACCGGCTGCGCACAGCTGCCGCGCCAGGGTCAGCGGCACGATATGGCGCGGGGTACCGCCCAGCAGCGGTTGTGGGTGACTGACCAGCACCACCCCCTTGGGCGGCCCGGCGGGGTAGTCGATCAGCAGCTCGATCTGGCCGGCCGGCCCATCGATAAGCAACGGGTTACGTGGTGCATCCGACATCGTTTCGTCCTTGCTAGCCAAATGAGTGGCGCCTGATCACGCCGTTTGCCGCGGGAGGCTGCGCATCACCAGCAACACCAGCACGACACTGGTCAATGCCAGTGCCGACAGCGTTGCCAGCACCCCCATCGCGCCGAAGTGCTGGAACAGGTAGCCACCCGCCAAGGGCGTCAGTGCCTGGCCAACCAGCGAGGGGCGCGACATCTTGCCCATCAGCGCAACATACTGGGCTGGCGGCATCAAGGCCAGCGGCAGCAGCCCCCTGACAATGGCGCGCAGGCCATTGCCGGAGCCATACAGCAGCAGGCCCAGCGCGGTCACGCCCGGCGCCACGGCCACCAGCGTCAGGCCGACGGCGACCAGCAGCGATGACACCAGTGCAGTCCAGATCGGGTGGCGCTTGCCGGCGATGATCTGCAGCACCCGCGACGCCACCTGGCTTGGCCCGAGCAAGGCACTCAGGCCAATGGCAGCCGCCAGCGAATGCCCCTGGCCCTGCAGTACTGCGACCAGTTGCACCGAAACGGCAGTCATGATGATCGCGCCAATGGCAAAGATTGCGGTCAGCAGCCAGTACAGGCGGCGGTCCACGGGCAGATCGCTCGTCGCCGTCGCGCCCTGGGCCTTGTGTGGGGGCTGGCCGGCCGGCAACACCCAGAGGTATAGCGGCGCCACGGCAACGATCAGCACCAGCGCATAAGCCGTGCACGCCGTGCGCCAGCCCAGTTGCTCGATGGCCAGCGCCACCACCGGCCAGGTCACGGTGGTGGCAAACCCCGAAATCAGGGTGATACCGGTAATCGCCCGCCCTGCCCGTTCCGCATACAAGGCACCGAGGGTGGCAAACAGCGCTTCATACAGCCCCATTGCCATCCCCGCGCCAATGATCACCCAGGCCAGCAGGAACACCAGCAGGCTGTGGCAGTTGGCAACCACCAGCAAGCCCAGCCCTACTACCACACCGCTGGCGGCCAGTTGCGAGCGCCCGCCATAACGCGCCACCAGGCGGCTGGACAGCGGCGCCAGCAGCGCCGAAACCATCAGGCCCAGCGACAGCGCCCCATACACCCAGCCGCTGTCCCAGCCAGTCTCGCGCAGGATTGGCTTGCCCATCACCGCCAACAGGAAGAACGAACCACCCCACACCAGAATTTGCAGCAGGCCCAGCCAGAAAATACCCAAGGGCCCGGGAAAACGTACGCCAGCATTCACTAAAGCAACCTTATCGACCAAGCGGGCCGGATGTCGGCGCACGCAGGTGGCAGTCTAAAAGAGCAGGCGTACGGCTTGCCATAACATCCCGGCATTTCAGTTATGCGCTCGCTGTAGTGTGCCGGAAATCCAAGAAGAGTACTTTTGTACTCCGCCCGGTAACCCAGTGATGAAACCGTCGAGCGGCCATTCAAGACCGCACGCAGAAAGGGCCAAAAGCCCCAAGCCGGTCAGCTTCCTCGACGTTGCCGGCAAAGATTGACTATGATCCCGCCTTGAACGTTTCAGCATGTTTCAAAAGGGATACAGATGTCAGTCCAGGAAATACCCCCTCTCCCCAGTAAAGGCACCGTCGCGAAGATGGAAGCCGCCATGGCGCTGGGCAGCTTTGCCATCGGCACCGGCGAATTCGCCATCATGGGCCTGATGCCCGACATCGCCAGCAACCTGCAATTGAGCGAGCCCCAGGTGGGCCATGCCATCAGTGCCTACGCACTGGGGGTGATGGTTGGCGCCCCGACGCTAGCGATCCTGGGCGCCCGGCTGCTGCGCAAGCACATGCTGTTGCTGCTGATGGCCCTGTACGCCCTTGGCAACCTGGCGACTGCCTTCGCCCCCTCGTTCAGTAGCCTAGTTGCCTTCCGCTTCATCAGCGGCCTGCCCCACGGCGCGTACTTCGGCATTGCCGCAGTGGTGGCATCGAGCATGGTGGCCAAAGACCAGCGCGCGGGTGCGGTTGCCCGGGTGATGATGGGCCTGACCTTGGCCATGTTGCTCGGTAACCCGGTGGCAACCTACCTGGGCCAGTTTTTCGGCTGGCGTTCGGCGTTCGTGCTGGTTGGCGCCATCGCGCTGTGCACCATCGCCCTGGTGTGGCGCTTTGTGCCCCAGCGCCACGACGAAGTGCGCAGCGACCCGCGCAAGGAACTGCAAGCCTTTACCCTGCCGCAGGTGTGGATGGCGCTGGCCATCGCCTCGATCGGCTTTGCCGGCATGTTCACGGTATTCAGCTACCTGGCACCGACCATGCTGCAGGTAACCCAGGTGTCACCCCAGTGGATTCCGTTCGGCCTGGCGGCGTTCGGGGTGGGCGGCATCGTCGGCAACATTGCCGGCGGCAAACTGTTCGACCGCCTGCAGTTCCGCGCCGTGGGGCTGGTGCTGGTGTGGTCGATCGCCGTGCTGCTGTTCTTCACCTTCGCCGCCCATGCGCTGTGGAGCCTGCTGTTGGGTATCGGCCTGGTGGGCACCATGATTGCCCTGGCCGCGCCGCTGCAGATCCGCCTGATGGACATTGCCCATGAAGCGCCGAGCCTGGCAGCTGCGTCGAACCATGCAGCGTTCAACCTGGCCAATGCGCTGGGGCCATGGTTGGGTGGCATGGCGATTACAGCGGGCATGGGCTGGACCAGCACCGGCTATATCGGCGCGGCAACTGCGCTGGTTGGCCTGGGCATCTATCTGGTGGCACGACGGATGAAAGGCGGCCATTGAGGCCAGCCATGTGGGGCTGCTGCGCAGCCCCAAAATCTCCAACCCACCGCAATCCACAGTGCCCCGCAGAAAACGCTACCCTACCCCCTTCTGCACAAGCTACTGCCGAGCCCTCCATGTTCGATTGGGAAGACCTGCGTCATTTCTGCGCCTTTACCTCGGCCGGCTCGCTGTCCGCCGCCGCCAAGACGCTGGGCGTCGACCACGCCACCGTGGCCCGGCGCATTGCTTCGCTCGAAGCCTCGTTCAAGCTCAAGCTGGTCGACCGGCGCCCCCGCGCTTATGCGCTCACCGACGAAGGCCGACGCGTTGCCGAACTTGCCGAGCAGATGACCCTGTCCTCCTTCGCCCTTGAACATTTCGCCAGCGCCGGCCAACACGCGGTGGAAGGCGAAGTGGTGCTGTCGGCACCACCGGCACTGCTCGGCAGCATCGTGGCCCGGCGCCTGGGCGAACTGTACCAGCGCTACCCACAGTTGCGCCTGAAGCTGGTGGGCAGCAAATCAAAGGCATCCTTGGCCCGCCGCGAAGCCGACATCAGCATCGCCCTGGCCCGGCCCACAGAACCGACCCTGGTTGCCAGCCTTCTGGGCCACCTGGCCTACCGGCTGTACGCCTCGCCCGGCTACTTGGCCAGCGCGGCGGCCCGGCGCTACATCGGTTACGACGAGTCGCAGGCCAGTTCCCCTCAACAGCAATGGCTGAACCGTCAGGCCGGCCAGCAGCCGTTCGTGCTGCACAGCAATGACCTGCGCATCCAGGCTCAAGCCTGTGCCGGCGGCATCGGAATCGCCTGCCTGCCCGCGTTCATGGCGCAGGAGCACGGCCTGAAGGAAGCCGGCAGCGCCGAGCAGACCATGAGCATCGAAATCTGGCTGGCAGTGCATGAGGACGTGCGCGCCACCCCACGGATCAAGGCGGTTACCGACTTCCTCCAGCAACAGGTGCGGCCATTGCTGCGCTTGTGAATTTTTGCGGATGGGACCTGCATCAATATGGAATTTTCGCGCAAGGCTGCCCGCGTTAGGCTGACACCATCACTAACGCCCTTGAAGGAGACGACGATGCAATACGTAAAGTTGGGTAACACCGGGCTGGACATCTCCAGGTTGTGCCTGGGCTGCATGACCTTCGGCGAACCCGACGCCGGCACTCATCCCTGGACCTTGGGCGAAGACGCCAGCCGACCTATCATTCGCCATGCCGTCGAGCAAGGCATCAACTTCTTCGACACCGCCAACAGCTATTCGGCCGGCACTTCGGAAATCATCCTCGGCAAACTGCTGAAGGAATTCACCCGCCGCGAAGAAACCGTGATCGCCACCAAGGTGTTCTTCCCGGCGAACATGTGGGAAGGCGCCAGCCGGCCCAACGAGCAAGGCTTGTCGCGCAAGGCGATCATGGCCAACATCGACGCCAGCCTCAGCCGCTTGGGTACCGATTACGTCGACCTGTACCAGATCCACCGCTGGGACTACCACACCCCCATCGAGGAGACCATGGAGGCCCTGCACGAGGTGGTCAAGGCCGGCAAGGCCCGTTACATCGGTGCATCGTCGATGTACGCCTGGCAGTTCGCTAAGGCACAGCAGGTGGCGGCCAGCAACGGTTGGAGCCGTTTCGTGTCGATGCAGAATTACCTCAACCTGATCTACCGCGAAGAAGAACGCGAAATGATCCCGCTGTGCCTGGACCAGGGGGTCGGCCTGATGCCCTGGAGCCCGATGGCCCGCGGGCGCCTGACCCGGCCGCACGGGCAGCAGACCGCACGCACCCGCAGCGATGTATCCGGCCAGTCGTTCTATGAAAAGACCGAGGTGGAAGACGGCCGGGTGATCGACGTGGTCGAGCAGATCGCCGGCGAACGGGGCGTGCCAATGGCCCAGGTGGCGTTGGCTTGGGTACTGGGTAAAACCGGCGTTAGCGCCCCTATCGTCGGCGCCTCGAAGCCTGCACATCTGGACGATGCACTGGGCGCGTTGTCACTGCAGCTGAGCGAGGGCGAGGTGGCACGCTTGCAGGCCCCTTACGTCCCCCACGCGGTGACCGGTTTCAAGTAGTGCTGGCTTGCGGCAGGTCGATACGCACCCGCAGCCCACCGCTGGCTGCGGCCTGCGCGGAGATGCTGCCGCCATGCAGGATAATGGCGCGCTGGGCAATCGCCAGACCCAGGCCAAAACCATCATCGCTGCTGTCGGTGCCCCGGTCGAACGGCTCGAAGATGCGCTTCAGCCGCGCCGGGTCCACGCCCGGACCATGGTCGCTGACACTGACCTGAAACCATTGCCCGCCCGGCGCCAGCGCGGCCTCGACCAACACTTCGGTGCTGGCTGCGGTGTAGCGCACGGCGTTGCGGATGATGTTCTCGAACGCCCGGTACAGCAGCTCTTCATGCCCATGGATGAGAAACGCGCCGTGGGCGTGCAAGGACACCTGGCACTGCTTCATGCCCGCCTCGAAACGAGCGTCCTCGACGATCTGCGCCAGCAGCTCTACCACATCGACAGTGGCAAAGTCGCTGTCACCCTGCCGAGCCTGGGCGCGGGCCAGGGTCAGCAGCTGCTCGATCAGGTCGTCCATACGCCGTGACTCACGCTCCACCCGTTCCAGCATGTCGTGCCGGTCGGGCTGCTGACGCATCAGGCCGATGGCGGCATGCATGCGGGTCAGCGGTGAGCGCAGTTCGTGGGAAATATCGTGCAGCAGGTTCTGCTGCGCCTGCACCAGGGCCTTGAGCTGGCCAGCCATGCGGTCGCAGTCCTCGGCCAGCTCGACGATCTCGTCGCGGCGCTTGCCCAACCTGGATTTCACGCGCACATCGAACCGGCCCTGGGCTACCTGGCCCATGGCTTCGCGCAGCCAGGCCAACGGGCGAGTCAGGTACAGGCTGCACAGGAAGGCAAACAGCGCACTCATCAGCGTGCCGGTAAACAGCGGGCCCATGCCTCGAGGACGCGGCGGTTCGCCAAGCACCGTGGCCACCGAAGCACGCAGCACCAGCGGGCGACCCTCGCGGTCGCTCAACGCCTGCTCGAAACGCGACACCGGCACCGCCCTGCCCGCCAGCAGCTGGCCTTTACTGTCATAAAGGCCCACTTGCACATCCGGCGGCTGCGGTGACACCTCCAGCAGTTGCCGGCCTGCCTGCTCACCGTAACGCTGCAGTAGCTGCAGTTCGGTGGCCAGCAGCGAACGCAGCGCCGGGGTATCGCCACGCCACTCATTGAGCATGAAGGCACCCGCACCCACCAGGAAAGTCAGGCAGTTGGCCAGCCAGAACGCCAGGAACAGCTTCCAGAACAGGCGCCGGCGCATCATTCGACTATCAGCATGTAGCCCATGCCACGCACGCTCTGGATCCAGCTGCTGCCGTCGGCACGCGGGCCGAGCTTTTGCCGGATGCTGCTGACGTGCACGTCGATACGCCGGTCATAACGGGTCAACGGCCGGCCCAAGGCATTGAGTGACAGGTCCTGCTTGCTGACCAGCTGGCCAGCCTGGCGGGCCAACGCTTCGAGCAGGCTGAACTCCGAGCCGGTCAGCTCCAGCGTGGCTTCGCCCCAATGCGCCTCACGACGGCCCGGCCACATTTTCAATGCGCCCGTACGCACGTGTTCGGGCGCACTGCCCTCACCCGTGGAATGCGGCTGCACCCGGCGCAGGATCGCCCGCAGGCGTGCGACCAGTTCACCCGGGGAACTGGGCTTGGGTACGTAGTCATCGGCGCCCAGCTCAAGGCCGGCAATACGGTCGATATTGTCGCCACGCGCGGTCAGCAGCAGCACCGGCACCTGGCTGCGCGCACGCACGCGCCGCAGCACTTCGATGCCAGAGATACCCGGCAGCATCACGTCCAGCACCACCACCTGGAAGTGACCGGACAACGCCTGGGTCTCGCCCTCTTCACCCGTATTCACGGCAGTGGCCTGGAAGCCTTCGCGCGCCAGGTACAAAGAGAGCATTTCAGTCAGTTCGCGGTCGTCGTCGACCAGCAGCACAGGGATCATCGGGGCCAGATATCGCAATTGCAGGGGCTGTAATGATCGCCCCGGCGGCCGGGGCTGTCACCGCCGGCCGGTCGGACTTTACACATCTTTACCCTCGGCTAACCGCGCCGTACACAGCCCGCCCGTATCCTCATCGCCCGCTGCTAGCGGGTTGCCCGCGCTTGCCCCCTTCGAATCCGCTTGTCTGGAACCCCCGATGAACTACCCGCGCCTGTTGCTCTCCATCCTGTTGCTGAAAGCCACGTTGGCCCAGGCCTCCCCCTTCAGGATCGCCGACATCCGCGTCAACGGCCTGCAGCGGGTTTCCGCTGGCAGTGTCTTCGGTGCCTTGCCGCTGAACGTCGGCGATCAGGCCGATGACCGCCGCCTGGTGGACTCGACCCGTTCCCTGTTCAAGACCGGGTTCTTCCAGGACATCCAGCTGAACCGCGATGGCAATGTGCTGATCATCAACGTGGTCGAGCGCCCGTCGGTGTCGAGCATCGAGATCGAAGGCAACAAGGCGATCAGCACCGAAGACCTGATGAAGGGCCTGAAACAATCGGGCCTGGCCGAAGGCGAGATCTTCCAGCGTGCCACCCTTGAAGGCGTGCGTAACGAGCTGCAGCGCCAGTACGTGGCCCAGGGCCGCTACTCGGCCGAGGTTGACGCAGAAGTCGTGCCGCAGCCGCGCAACCGCGTGGCGCTGAAGATCAAGATCAACGAAGGCACCGTCGCTGCCATCCAGCACATCAACATCGTTGGCAACAACGTGTTCGATGATGACACCCTGGGCCAGCTGTTCGAGCTGAAGACCACCAACTGGCTGTCGTTCTTCAAGAACGACGACAAGTATGCCCGCGAAAAACTGTCCGGTGACCTGGAGCGCCTGCGCTCGTACTACCTGGACCGCGGCTACATCAACATGGACATCGCTTCCACCCAGGTGTCCATCACGCCAGACAAGAAACACGTCTACATCACTGTCAACATCAACGAAGGCGAGAAGTACACCGTTCGCGACGTGAAGTTGTCCGGTGACCTGAAAGTGCCGGAAGACCAGGTCAAGTCGCTGCTGCTGGTGCAGCCGGGCCAGGTGTTCTCGCGCAAGGTGATGACCACCAGCTCCGAGCTGATCACCCGTCGCCTGGGTAACGAAGGCTACACCTTCGCCAACGTCAACGGCGTGCCACAGCCGAACGACCAGGACCACACGGTCGACATCATGTTCGTGGTCGACCCGGGCAAGCGTGCCTACGTCAACCGCATCAACTACCGCGGCAACACCAAGACCGAAGACGAAGTGCTGCGTCGCGAAATGCGCCAGATGGAAGGCGGCTGGGCTTCGACCTACCTCATCGACCAGTCCAAGACCCGCCTGGAGCGCCTGGGCTTCTTCAAGGAAGTCAACGTCGAGACCCCGCAGGTAGCCGGCACTGACGACCAGGTCGACGTCAACTACAGCGTCGAAGAGCAAGCCTCCGGCTCGATCACCGCCAGCGTCGGTTTCGCCCAGAGCGCCGGCCTGATCCTGGGTGGTTCGATCAGCCAGAGCAACTTCCTCGGTACCGGTAACAAGGTGTCGGTCGGCCTGACCCGCAGCGAATACCAGACCAAGTACAACTTCGGCTTCGTGGACCCCTACTTCACCGCCGACGGTGTCAGCCTGGGTTACAACCTGTTCTACAACACCACCGACTACAGCGACTACTACGACGATGGCGTTTCGTACTATGCGATCAACAGCTACGGCGCCGGGGTCAGCTTTGGCTACCCGATCAACGAAACCTCGCGCCTGACCTACGGCCTGACCCTGCAGCATGACGACATTTCGCCGGGTACCTACAGCGCCGACGAGATCTACGACTTCATCTCCCGTGAGGGCAAGAGTTTCAACAACCTCAAGGCGTCGATAGGCTGGTCCGAGTCCACGCTGAACAAAGGCGTGCTGGCCACACGTGGCCACTCGCAAAGCCTCACGCTGATGGCCACCACCCCTGGCAGCGACCTGTCGTTCTACAAGCTGGACTACAGCGGCCAGACCTTCCTGCCGGTGACCAACAACACCTCGCTGCGCCTGCACACCAGCCTGGGCTATGGCAATGGCTACGGGTCCACCGACGGCTTGCCGTTCTATGAAAGCTACACCGCGGGGGGCCAGGGCTCGGTACGCGGGTTCAAGGACGGCACCCTCGGCCCGCGCAATACCCCGGCCACCGGCACCTACGCCAGCGCGGGCCAGGCTTACTATTCCGACCGTGACACGGATGTGCTGGGGGGCAACATTCTGGTGACCGGCGGTGCCGAGTACCTCTTCCCGTTGCCGTTCGTGAAGGACCAGAGCCAGCTGCGCAGCTCTCTGTTCGTCGACGCCGGCAACGTTTATGCCGACACCTGCTACCTGTCGACCACCCAGGGCTGCGGCAGCGTCGACCTGGCACAGTTGGCCGTGTCGCTCGGGGTGGGCGTGACCTGGTACAGCCCGATGGGGCCGCTGAGCTTCAGCCTGGCGGCGCCGTTGAAAAAGCCGGACAACGCCGAGACCCAGATCTTCCAGTTCTCGCTGGGGCAAACGTTCTGAGCACTTTCTTACGGTGGGAGGGCTCTTGTGGGAGCGGCCTTGTGTCGCGAAAGGGGCGCGGAGCGCCCCCAGGTTTTCAGCTTCGCCGCCAACATTGCCGGGGCCGCTTCGCGGCCCTTTCGCGACACAAGGCCGCTCCCACAAACAGCCGCGCACGCCAGGGTTAAGTATTACCCGGTTTTACCCCCGCTTAACCCAAGTTGACAGTCACCTTGCCTAAGCTGGCCAACACCCGAACCCGCCCAGCAGGACACCCTCATGCCTCCGTTCACACCCTGTTTCCCCACATCACTGCGCCACGATGAAGTACCGGTCGCACTGCTCGACCTGGTCCAGCAACGCCTGGCCGGCCTGCTGGGCCCACGCTTTACCGTGGTGCTGGGCGGCAGTGGCAATGGCGCCGGGGTCAGTCATTACCACTTGGCAATACAGCACAACCAGAGCGGCGTTTCACTTGAGGACTATGGCGACGTCGGTGCCGGTTTCATCGAGCGGCTGCTGCGCATGGGCGCTCAGGTCAGGGATATGCTCGACTCAGCCACGTTCGACCGCATGGCCGGCAACGACCCGGGCCGACCGCTGGTATGGCTCAGCGAGCTGGCCAGCTACGGGGAAAGCATTACAATGCGCGCCCCAATCTGAAATATGTTTTTCCCATGAAATCACTGCTTTACGCTGTAACCTTAGTGTTTTCCTTCACCCTCCCTGCGTTGGCCAACCCACCGGCAACGTTCACCGAGGCCAAGGTGGTGGCCAAGCAGAAGGTGTACCTGGACCAGGCCAGCAGTGCCATGGGCGACCTGTACTGCGGCTGCAAGTGGACCTGGGTGGGCAAGTCGGGTGGGCGCATCGATGCGGCTTCGTGCGGCTACCAGACCCGCAAGCAACAGAACCGCGCCGAGCGCACCGAGTGGGAACACATCGTGCCCGCCTACACCTTCGGCAACCAGCGCCAGTGCTGGAAGAACGGCGGCCGCGAGCACTGCGTGGACAACGACCCGGTGTTCCGCGCCATGGAAGCCGACCTGTTCAACCTCTACCCGGCGGTGGGCGAGGTCAACGGCGACCGCAGCAACTTCAACTACGGCATGGTCGCTGGCAATGCCGGCGAGTATGGCCAGTGCACCACCAAGGTCGATTTCGTCCAGCGCGCCGCCGAACCGCGCGATGAAGTCAAAGGCCTGGTGGCCCGTACCACGTTCTACATGTTCGACCGTTACCAACTGAGCATGTCGCGCCAGCAGCAACAGCTGCTGATGGCCTGGGACAAACAGCACCCGGTGTCGGCCTGGGAGAAAGAGCGCGACCGGCGCATTGCCGCGATCATGGGGCATGCCAACCCGTTCGTGAGCGGGGAACGCAAGTGGACGGCTGACTACAAGCCGGTTGGCAGTGGCGTGGTGCAAGCGGTGCCGGTGAAAACCGCCAAGGCAGAGGCCAAGCCGAGCCTGGCCAGCGTCCAGTCAGTCGGGGCCGTGCTTGGCAACCGCAACAGCCACGTTTATCACCTGTCTGCTGGCTGCCCGGGCTATAACCAGGTTGCAGCCAAGAACCAGGTTACCTTCGCTAACGAGGGTGAGGCGCAGGCAGCGGGCTATCGCAAGGCAGGTAACTGCCGATAGACCTGTATCGTACTGGGGCTGCTGTGCAGCCCATCGCCGGCAAGCCAGCTCCCACAGGGTTCCACAGGCCTGAGCCTTGCGCAGTC